>NZ_KZ293963.1:3064558-3413386 GCF_002352765.1 Alteribacter populi
GGATCCCTTCGGGGTGAAACTTGTGGAACGAGCGGCGGACGGGTGAGTAACACGTGGGCAACCTGCCTCACAGACTGGGATAACTCCGGGAAACCGGGGCTAATACCGGATGATCAAAGGGATCGCATGATTCTTTTGTAAAAGTTGGGTTTTACCTAACACTGTGAGATGGGCCCGCGGCGCATTAGCTAGTTGGTGAGGTAGTGGCTCACCAAGGCGACGATGCGTAGCCGACCTGAGAGGGTGATCGGCCACACTGGGACTGAGACACGGCCCAGACTCCTACGGGAGGCAGCAGTAGGGAATCATCCGCAATGGGCGAAAGCCTGACGGTGCAACGCCGCGTGAGTGATGACGGTCTTCGGATTGTAAAGCTCTGTTGTTAGGGAAGAACAAGTGCCGTGCGAATAGAACGGCACCTTGACGGTACCTAACCAGAAAGCCCCGGCTAACTACGTGCCAGCAGCCGCGGTAATACGTAGGGGGCAAGCGTTGTCCGGAATTATTGGGCGTAAAGCGCGCGCAGGCGGTTCTTTAAGTCTGATGTGAAAGCCCACGGCTCAACCGTGGAGGGTCATTGGAAACTGGGGAACTTGAGTGTAGGAGAGGAAAGTGGAATTCCAAGTGTAGCGGTGAAATGCGTAGATATTTGGAGGAACACCAGTGGCGAAGGCGACTTTCTGGCCTACAACTGACGCTGAGGCGCGAAAGCGTGGGGAGCAAACAGGATTAGATACCCTGGTAGTCCACGCCGTAAACGATGAGTGCTAGGTGTTAGGGGTTTCGATACCCTTAGTGCCGAAGTTAACACATTAAGCACTCCGCCTGGGGAGTACGGCCGCAAGGCTGAAACTCAAAGGAATTGACGGGGGCCCGCACAAGCAGTGGAGCATGTGGTTTAATTCGAAGCAACGCGAAGAACCTTACCAGGTCTTGACATCCTCTGACACCCTTAGAGATAAGGCTTTCCCCTTCGGGGGACAGAGTGACAGGTGGTGCATGGTTGTCGTCAGCTCGTGTCGTGAGATGTTGGGTTAAGTCCCGCAACGAGCGCAACCCTTGATCTTAGTTGCCAGCATTAAGTTGGGCACTCTAAGGTGACTGCCGGTGACAAACCGGAGGAAGGTGGGGATGACGTCAAATCATCATGCCCCTTATGACCTGGGCTACACACGTGCTACAATGGATGGTACAAAGGGCAGCAAAGCCGCGAGGCCGAGCGAATCCCATAAAGCCATTCTCAGTTCGGATTGCAGGCTGCAACTCGCCTGCATGAAGCCGGAATTGCTAGTAATCGCGGATCAGCATGCCGCGGTGAATACGTTCCCGGGCCTTGTACACACCGCCCGTCACACCACGAGAGCTTGTAACACCCGAAGTCGGTGCGGTAACCTTTTGGAGCCAGCCGCCGAAGGTGGGACAGGTGATTGGGGTGAAGTCGTAACAAGGTATCCCTACCGGAAGGTGGGGATGGATCACCTCCTTTCTAAGGAGCTATTAAAGCTCAACGAGTTTTACAAAGGTTTTGCTTTGGTCTTTTTGTTTAGTTTTGAAAGGTTAATCCTTTTAACGGAAATATTGTTTTGAGAGCTAGTCTCTCAGGACTTTTTTTCTGACTAAAAACCAACTCCTTTCTTTTAAGAAGGGGGCCTGTAGCTCAGCTGGTTAGAGCGCACGCCTGATAAGCGTGAGGTCGGTGGTTCGAGTCCACTCAGGCCCACCATAATTAAACATGTTTTTGGGGCCTTAGCTCAGCTGGGAGAGCGCCTGCTTTGCACGCAGGAGGTCAGCGGTTCGATCCCGCTAGGCTCCACCAACATACCTTTTTTAGGTTACACTGTTCTTTGAAAACTAGATAACAGTAACGACATCAAATTTCTAATTTGAAATGAGATGTTCAAAAACGAGGACGATCAGGGCCGAGAAGATCGAGGAACGGCAGTGTCGAAGCCCGGAGCGTAGTACGCTACGTGAGGACTGGAGACACAAACGTGACGAAGAGATTCGACGGCAATGATACCCGGAGTTTTTGAACACCATATCGTAAACTCTTTGTGAGTTTCACCGGTTGTTTGATTATTTGAGAGAACAACCGAGTGTCTTAGAAAAAGACCAACGACATCGACGGTTAAGCTAATAAGAGCGCACGGTGGATGCCTTGGCACTAGGAGCCGAAGAAGGACGGGACGAACACCGATATGCTTCGGGGAGCTGTAAGTAAGCTTCGATCCGGAGATTTCCGAATGGGGGAACCCAGCACGCGTAATGGCGTGTTATTTATACCTGAATACATAGGGTATAAAAGGCAGACCCGGGGAACTGAAACATCTTAGTACCCGGAGGAAGAGAAAGCAAAAGCGATTTCCTGAGTAGCGGCGAGCGAAACGGAAACAGCCCAAACCAAGAGGCTTGCCTCTTGGGGTTGTAGGACACTCCATTGGAGTTACAAAGGAACGGAGTAGATGAAGCGACCTGGAAAGGTCCGCGAGACAAGGTAACAGCCCTGTAGTCGAAACTTCGTTCCCTCCGGAGTGGATCCTGAGTACGGCGGGACACGTGAAACCCCGTCGGAATCCGGGAGGACCATCTCCCAAGGCTAAATACTTCCTAGTGACCGATAGTGAACCAGTACCGTGAGGGAAAGGTGAAAAGCACCCCGGGAGGGGAGTGAAAGAGATCCTGAAACCGTGTGCTTACAAGTAGTTGGAGCCCGTTAAAGGGTGACAGCGTGCCTTTTGTAGAATGAACCGGCGAGTTACGATTACGTGCAAGGTTAAGTTGAAGAGACGGAGCCGCAGCGAAAGCGAGTCTGAACAGGGCGTATCAAGTACGTGGTCGTAGACCCGAAACCAGGTGATCTACCCATGTCCAGGGTGAAGTCCAGGTAACACTGGATGGAGGCCCGAACCCACGCAAGTTGAAAATTGCGGGGATGAGGTGTGGGTAGGGGTGAAATGCCAATCGAACTTGGAGATAGCTGGTTCTCCCCGAAATAGCTTTAGGGCTAGCCTCGAGGTGAGAGTGTTGGAGGTAGAGCACTGATTGGACTAGGGGTCCCTACAGGATTACCGAATTCAGTCAAACTCCGAATGCCAATTACTTTTTACTCGGGAGTCAGACTGCGAGTGCTAAGATCCGTAGTCGAGAGGGAAACAGCCCAGACCATCAGCTAAGGTCCCAAAGTATACGTTAAGTGGAAAAGGATGTGGAGTTGCTTAGACAACCAGGATGTTGGCTTAGAAGCAGCCATCATTGAAAGAGTGCGTAATAGCTCACTGGTCGAGTGACTCTGCGCCGAAAATGTACCGGGGCTAAACGTATCACCGAAGCTATGGATTGTCCTTCGGACAGTGGTAGGGGAGCGTTCCAAGTGCCGTGAAGTCAGACCGAGAGGACTGGTGGAGCGCTTGGAAGTGAGAATGCCGGTATGAGTAGCGAAAAGAGGGGTGAGAATCCCCTCCGTCGAAAGCCTAAGGTTTCCTGAGGAAGGCTCGTCCGCTCAGGGTAAGTCGGGACCTAAGCCGAGGCCGAAAGGCGTAGGCGATGGCAAACAGGTTGAAATTCCTGTACCACCTCCTCACCGTTTGAGCAACGGGGGGACGCAGGAAGGTAGGGTAAGCGCGCCACTGGATGTGCGCGTCCAAGCAGTAAGGCTGGCAAGTAGGCAAATCCGCTTGTCGTAAGGCTGAGCTGTGATGGCGAGGGAAATTATAGTACCGAAGTTCCTGATCCTACACTGCCTAGAAAAGCCTCTAGTGAGGTGAGAGGTGCCCGTACCGCAAACCGACACAGGTAGGCGGGAAGAGAATTCTAAGACGCGCGGGAGAACTCTCGTTAAGGAACTCGGCAAAATGACCCCGTAACTTCGGGAGAAGGGGTGCTCTTTCGGGTTTATAGCCCAGGAGAGCCGCAGTGAAAAGGCCCAAGCGACTGTTTATCAAAAACACAGGTCTCTGCCAAGCCGCAAGGCGATGTATAGGGGCTGACACCTGCCCGGTGCTGGAAGGTTAAGAGGAGGGGTTATCCCTTAGGGGAGAAGCTCTGAATTGAAGCCCCAGTAAACGGCGGCCGTAACTATAACGGTCCTAAGGTAGCGAAATTCCTTGTCGGGTAAGTTCCGACCCGCACGAAAGGTGCAACGACTTGGGCACTGTCTCAACGAGAGACCCGGTGAAATTATATTACCTGTGAAGATGCAGGTTACCCGCGACAGGACGGAAAGACCCCATGGAGCTTTACTGTAGCTTGATATTGGATTTTGGTACAGCTTGTACAGGATAGGTAGGAGCCTTGGAAACCGGAGCGCCAGCTTCGGTGGAGGCATCGGTGGGATACTACCCTGGCTGTACTGACATTCTAACCCAGGACCGTGATCCGGTTCGGGGACAGTGTCAGGTGGGCAGTTTGACTGGGGCGGTCGCCTCCTAAAAAGTAACGGAGGCGCCCAAAGGTTCCCTCAGAATGGTTGGAAATCATTCGCAGAGTGCAAAGGCATAAGGGAGCTTGACTGCGAGACATACAGGTCGAGCAGGGACGAAAGTCGGGCTTAGTGATCCGGCGGCACCGCATGGAAGGGCCGTCGCTCAACGGATAAAAGCTACCCTGGGGATAACAGGCTTATCTCCCCCAAGAGTCCACATCGACGGGGAGGTTTGGCACCTCGATGTCGGCTCATCGCATCCTGGGGCTGAAGTAGGTCCCAAGGGTTGGGCTGTTCGCCCATTAAAGCGGTACGCGAGCTGGGTTCAGAACGTCGTGAGACAGTTCGGTCCCTATCCGTCGTGGGCGTAGGAAATTTGAGAGGAGCTGTCCTTAGTACGAGAGGACCGGGATGGACACACCGCTGGTGTACCAGTTGTTCCGCCAGGAGCATGGCTGGGTAGCTACGTGTGGAAGGGATAAGTGCTGAAAGCATCTAAGCATGAAGCCCCCCTCAAGATGAGATTTCCCATTACGTTAAGTAAGTAAGATCCCTCAGAGACGATGAGGTTGATAGGTCTCGTGTGGAAGCGTGGTGACACGTGGAGCTGAGAGATACTAATCGATCGAGGGCTTATCCAAAAAAACGATGTTGTTTGTCTTTAAGAAACTCACAAAGGTTTCAAGTTGAAGCTGTTATCTAGTTTTGAGAGAACAAGGTTTTCTCAAAAGAATACGTTGTCTAGTGACGATAGCGGAGAGGTCACACCCGTTCCCATGCCGAACACGGAAGTTAAGCTCTCCAGCGCCGATGGTAGTTGGGGGCTCTCCCCCTGTGAGAGTAGGACGTCGCTGGGCAATCGATGAAGGAAACACTCGCTTTTGAGCGAGTGTTTTTTTTGTTAGGCTCTGATAAAGGTCATTGTTTATATTCGTAATAACGGGAGCACTTGATATATAATGAGGTTATAAACTAAGTAGAGCAGCTGTAGAACGTGAGGGTATCGAAATTTTAAAAGCAATAGAAAAGCTTAACTCGGTGGATAAATACCGTTTAGTGAATACCTTATTGGTGCCTTTACTACTTCGTCTTCGAATTGCCCGTGTTGGATGAGATTGCGGGACAAGAGAATAAGACTTGCAGCCAAAAGTTCAGCGGATCGAGACCGCTATTCTCCACCATATAAAGCTAGTAACGACGCAGTTTCTCGATCATTCGAGGAATTGTGTCTTTTTTTGTTGTACACCTTTAGTTAAGTATAGTGTGCTTATTTGTCTTAAGGCTTCCCCATATTTTTTGCCGCGCGATCCTGAGTATCTGGATTTACAAGAGAATAAATGTCAAGAGTGATAGCCACAGGGCTGTGCCTAATCGTTCAGATACAATCCTCGGGTTTTCATCAATCTCTAACATAAGGTTGCGTGAGTACGCCTAAGGTCATGAAAAGTGATCTTGGGACATTTGTTTTTTAAAGAAATAAGAAATCATAAAAAAACTACGTTTCGATGTCTAGCTCTAGGCGCCATCGGCTCATAACCTGATAGTCACCGGAACGGGGGATTACAGTATTTAGAGGCTGCTGAATAAGTAGCATACGCCTACATGGCAAGAGGTATGCTAGAGAATCTGCAAGGAAATAACTCTTCTTTTGCTAAGGCTCTGTTAAAGCTTGTTGTTGATATTTGCCCATACAGAACAAATGTTCTATAATGGAGTTATCAAAGTGGGGGTAGTGATGATTGTGAGAGCAACCGATATCCTTAAAGCCATTCAAAAACTTAATCCAGCGGAAAAACATCGGCTACGGGAATATTTAATCGATGTTCTTACTGCCTCATCGTCAACAGGAACGGTACTGGAAGAAATCTCGGAACGAAAGCATAAGGATGGCTATCGTTGTCCTGGTTGCGAGTCAGAATATATTGTGCGGTTTGGAAGATACTCTACTATCGTAGATGGCGAAGAAGTGAAGAAGCAGCGTTATCGCTGTAAGGCTTGTAAAATGACTTTTACTGACCTCACCAATACGGCATTATATCGAACACGTCATCTCAATCGTTGGATGAAGTTTATTGGTTGTATGATAGAAGGTTATTCGCTTCGTAAATCAGCGGAGCTGATTGGAGACGTTACTCACGTCACATTATTTTATTGGAGGCACAAGCTCCTAACGGCATTAAAACAAATGGAAAGCTCAAATTTCCAAGGTATCGTTGAAATGGACGAAACCTATTTCCTGTACTCTGAAAAAGGACAAAGAAAGATTAATGATAGAAAGCCTCGCAACCGGGGCGGTTCTGCAAAGAAACGCGGTATAAGTAATGAACAGGTATTTGTCCTGGTCGCAAGAGACCGTGAGAAGGTGACCTTTTCCCAGTCGTTGGGAATGGGACGTTTAACTAAAGAGCAATTAGACAAAGCCATTGGGCATAAACTTTCCAACGAGAATGTTTTATGTACCGATGCTTGGCGTGCTTTTAAAACCTATGCCACTGAAAAGGGAATATCCGTTTACCAGTTTAAGTCTAACGGTAAAATTCGCACAAAGGGTCTATATCATATCCAGTCCTCACCTTGTTGGTGTTTTTTTTATATGCATGCTAAAAATAAAAAGGAGTAGAGGGAAAGAGGGTAATTGTAGTCTCCTAGAGAATTCACTCTTAATTAGAGAAAAAGATAAAACTTTATCGAATGATTTTTATTTTTCTTAATACTAAGTAAAACGATTTTGATAGACAATCTACCCAATCCTTCCCCCAAACTATTAAACTTTTACTACCAGATACTTAAGAAGAGAAGACATTTAAAATCACTTCTGGTTTATTTAAAATTAAACTCTCTTTCATAATCTCTTTCTAATGTTATAGGATACAGAAAATTTATGTCAGTGTTTTTTTTCAATCCTTATTAAACTAACGGATAGCGTTAGTTTAATAAGGCAATAAAACAAAACGGAACTTCCAGTTTTATGGGATTTTCGTTTTTTCTATAAATATCAACATTGAACTTTAACAGAGTCTTTGCTAAAAGCCTTGCACTTGATTTTGAGATACACATGGGGGTGCTGAAGCGTTGCCTGCGGAAAGCGAAGCCATGGAAGCGGCACCCTTTTGTATTTGAGTTCTAGAGTTATTCAGCAATCCCTATTTAAGAAAATCAAAATTCCAATCGTCATTAATAATGGGGACTTTTATAAAAATGATAAAGAGAATTGCAGTTTAGACTGGATTTACCTGATGAAATAAAATAAATAAGAATTGAAGATCAAAAAATTATTATGTTATCCCCCCTGTAAGATAAGATGGTATTAGTACTACTTAATATGATAGTTGGTTCCGAAAATAAATAATAAGATTAGGAAAAATAAAAGAGGGAAGGGGAAAAATGAAAAATTACTAATTCTAGTGTTACATCCTTTTCAAATATTCAGCATGAACCATTTCATATAACTTGTATTACTAATTTATTTTCAAGCCACGTTAAAAATAATTTATTGGGGGAATGGGTAATGGAAAGAAAACTATTTAAAAATGGTATAGTGTTGACAATGGATAAGTCAATTGGTGATTTCAAAAAAGCAGATGTGTTAATAGAGGGATCAAAAATTGTTGAAGTGAAACCAAACATAGAAGCGACTGATTGTGAAATAGTCGATGCTTCTGAAATGATTGTAATGCCGGGTCTGGTGGATACTCATCGTCATACTTGGGAATCGGTTATTCGTAATGTAGGTGCGGACTGGTCACTTCAAAAATATTTAAGTAGTATTTATTATGGAAATATTGGATCCAAAAGAACTCCCCAAGACGACTATATTGCAAACTTATTAGGAGCTCTAGAAGCACTAGATTCTGGAGTAACAACATTTTTAGATTGGTCGATGATTATTTCTCGTGATAATACAGGAGAAATGATTAGGGGGCTACAAGAGTCAGGAGCCCGTTCCGTTTTTGCTCATGGTTGTCCAGGTGATGGGGATTATTGGAACAGGGAAAGTACTCTTCATAATTCTGATGACGCAAGGTACATTAAAGAAAAATATTTTTCCTCTAAAGACCAGCTACTCACAATGGGTTTAGCGATTCGTGGACCAGAGTTTTGTTCATGGGAAACATCTGTTGATGAAATAAAGCTAGCTCGAGAATTAGATGCAATATGCAGCATGCATTTAGGGTTTGGAACATGGGGATCAAGTGATCGTTCAATTGAAAAATTATATAATGCAGACCTTTTAGGAGGTGATTTAAACTTTACCCATGCAAACGCCGTTAGTCCTGAAGAGATCAAAATGCTAGTTGAAAAAGGTGGTACTGTATCTGTCACCCCTGAAATTGAGATGATGATGGGGCATGGTTATCCTGCTACTGGCCTTTGTGTTGAAAATGGGTTACGCCCATCAATTGGAGTAGATGTAGTGACATCAACTGGTGGAGACATGTTTGCACAAATGAAATTTACACTTCAGGCAGAACGTTCAAGGGTGAATGAAACAATCTTAGCAGAAGGAAATATGCCAGGGCCTCCACTTCATATTACAGCAAGGGATATTTTAGAGTATGCAACGGTTGATGGAGCTAAAGCGTTAAAGCTTAGTGATAAAGTAGGTACATTAACACCAGGTAAAGAAGCAGACATTATTATGATAAGAACGACTGATTTAAATATATTCCCAGTTAATGATCCAGTAGGTGCAGTTGTTCAATGTGCGCATACAGGAAATGTCGATTCCGTATTTGTTGCAGGTAAAGCAGTGAAAAGGGCTGGAAAAATGGTTAATGTTGATTTAAATCGTGTACGCAAGCTAGCGATTGATGCAAGAGATTCCATATTTAACAAATACGGCAATCCAGATGGAGCTTGGTTAGTTTAATTAGTAGAGGAGTTCTTTAAGTTTCTTAAGTGAGGTATGTAAAATTCCGACCATTCATTGAGTCTGATGAATGGTTGTTTTTTTTGGGGACGACATTTCTGACAGCTGGTGGTGAAAGCCTGTTGCTTAATAAGAGTGGAAGTGGTGAGAAAATGTTTCCTCCCCCTTTCATTTTAAAATAATTATTTTCTATTAATTTGGCTGTTCGAGTTGCAAGTGCTTGTGTAGTTATTTTCGAGTTCGGTCCATCGAATTAGTTTTACGTGAAATAGGAGGTACTTTGTTAGCAGCGGTTCAACTACAAAGGTTGTTTTTTAGTCCCTTAACGTAGGTAATCATAATGTACCTTTATTTCCTGAATAGATGAGTTGAGAAAGGCAAGTATTTCTGTGGCGAATGCGGACGAGGTCCGAGATAAGCCTAGATACTTAGGAGTAACTTCGCATACCCAAGTTATAAGCAAGCTTATGAGATAGATCCGATCCCCCTTATGTTTCTTCATTAAAATTGACAGTTGTTTGTATTTCCTTAACCCTTTAATTTTACTTTAGTATTATTTTTTGGTGATATTCAGCGATTTTCACAGATGGAGATTAGAGCTTGCAAGTGATTCATTGAGCAGTAAATAGCTGATCCTTTCCTCTAAAACAAAAATAGTTTCTGCCTATGTAGCAATACCTACAATATGGTTTCTTATAGAAGAGAATTTATTTTAAGATATTTATAAAAACACTTGTGTAAGAGTTTTTCCTGTGTTATATTTATATTTGTCGCCTTGAGAAAGGTGATTAAACATTATTGAAACATAACATCTCAACACGTAACATTAATTAAAAACTTATAATGAGTGTTGACAACATAATGTTGAGATGATATGATTAATGAGTTGCCTTAAATAACGTAGGCGGCTAAATTGACCTTTGAAAACTAAACAAAAAGCCAAGCGAAACGTGGGATATCGAGAGATATTCCGTCAATGAATTATTTATGATGTCAGAGACATCGAACTTTCTACGGAGAGTTTGATCCTGGCTCAGGACGAACGCTGGCGGCGTGCCTAATACATGCAAGTCGAGCGCGGGAAGCAAGTGGATCCCTTCGGGGTGAAACTTGTGGAACGAGCGGCGGACGGGTGAGTAACACGTGGGCAACCTGCCTCACAGACTGGGATAACTCCGGGAAACCGGGGCTAATACCGGATGATCAAAGGGATCGCATGATTCTTTTGTAAAAGTTGGGTTTTACCTAACACTGTGAGATGGGCCCGCGGCGCATTAGCTAGTTGGTGAGGTAGTGGCTCACCAAGGCGACGATGCGTAGCCGACCTGAGAGGGTGATCGGCCACACTGGGACTGAGACACGGCCCAGACTCCTACGGGAGGCAGCAGTAGGGAATCATCCGCAATGGGCGAAAGCCTGACGGTGCAACGCCGCGTGAGTGATGACGGTCTTCGGATTGTAAAGCTCTGTTGTTAGGGAAGAACAAGTGCCGTGCGAATAGAACGGCACCTTGACGGTACCTAACCAGAAAGCCCCGGCTAACTACGTGCCAGCAGCCGCGGTAATACGTAGGGGGCAAGCGTTGTCCGGAATTATTGGGCGTAAAGCGCGCGCAGGCGGTTCTTTAAGTCTGATGTGAAAGCCCACGGCTCAACCGTGGAGGGTCATTGGAAACTGGGGAACTTGAGTGTAGGAGAGGAAAGTGGAATTCCAAGTGTAGCGGTGAAATGCGTAGATATTTGGAGGAACACCAGTGGCGAAGGCGACTTTCTGGCCTACAACTGACGCTGAGGCGCGAAAGCGTGGGGAGCAAACAGGATTAGATACCCTGGTAGTCCACGCCGTAAACGATGAGTGCTAGGTGTTAGGGGTTTCGATACCCTTAGTGCCGAAGTTAACACATTAAGCACTCCGCCTGGGGAGTACGGCCGCAAGGCTGAAACTCAAAGGAATTGACGGGGGCCCGCACAAGCAGTGGAGCATGTGGTTTAATTCGAAGCAACGCGAAGAACCTTACCAGGTCTTGACATCCTCTGACACCCTTAGAGATAAGGCTTTCCCCTTCGGGGGACAGAGTGACAGGTGGTGCATGGTTGTCGTCAGCTCGTGTCGTGAGATGTTGGGTTAAGTCCCGCAACGAGCGCAACCCTTGATCTTAGTTGCCAGCATTAAGTTGGGCACTCTAAGGTGACTGCCGGTGACAAACCGGAGGAAGGTGGGGATGACGTCAAATCATCATGCCCCTTATGACCTGGGCTACACACGTGCTACAATGGATGGTACAAAGGGCAGCAAAGCCGCGAGGCCGAGCGAATCCCATAAAGCCATTCTCAGTTCGGATTGCAGGCTGCAACTCGCCTGCATGAAGCCGGAATTGCTAGTAATCGCGGATCAGCATGCCGCGGTGAATACGTTCCCGGGCCTTGTACACACCGCCCGTCACACCACGAGAGCTTGTAACACCCGAAGTCGGTGCGGTAACCTTTTGGAGCCAGCCGCCGAAGGTGGGACAGGTGATTGGGGTGAAGTCGTAACAAGGTATCCCTACCGGAAGGTGGGGATGGATCACCTCCTTTCTAAGGAGCTATTAAAGCTCAACGAGTTTTACAAAGGTTTTGCTTTGGTCTTTTTGTTTAGTTTTGAAAGGTTAATCCTTTCAAAACCTGTTCTTTGAAAACTAGATAACAGTAACGACATCAAATTTCTAATTTGAAATGAGATGTTCAAAAACGAGGACGATCAGGGCCGAGAAGATCGAGGAACGGCAGTGTCGAAGCCCGGAGCGTAGTACGCTACGTGAGGACTGGAGACACAAACGTGACGAAGAGATTCGACGGCAATGATACCCGGAGTTTTTGAACATCATATCGTAAACTCTTTGTGAGTTTCACCGGTTGTTTGATTATTTGAGAGAACAACCGAGTGTCTTAGAAAAAGACCAACGACATCGACGGTTAAGCTAATAAGAGCGCACGGTGGATGCCTTGGCACTAGGAGCCGAAGAAGGACGGGACGAACACCGATATGCTTCGGGGAGCTGTAAGTAAGCTTCGATCCGGAGATTTCCGAATGGGGGAACCCAGCACGCGTAATGGCGTGTTATTTATACCTGAATACATAGGGTATAAAAGGCAGACCCGGGGAACTGAAACATCTTAGTACCCGGAGGAAGAGAAAGCAAAAGCGATTTCCTGAGTAGCGGCGAGCGAAACGGAAACAGCCCAAACCAAGAGGCTTGCCTCTTGGGGTTGTAGGACACTCCATTGGAGTTACAAAGGAACGGAGTAGATGAAGCGACCTGGAAAGGTCCGCGAGACAAGGTAACAGCCCTGTAGTCGAAACTTCGTTCCCTCCGGAGTGGATCCTGAGTACGGCGGGACACGTGAAACCCCGTCGGAATCCGGGAGGACCATCTCCCAAGGCTAAATACTTCCTAGTGACCGATAGTGAACCAGTACCGTGAGGGAAAGGTGAAAAGCACCCCGGGAGGGGAGTGAAAGAGATCCTGAAACCGTGTGCTTACAAGTAGTTGGAGCCCGTTAAAGGGTGACAGCGTGCCTTTTGTAGAATGAACCGGCGAGTTACGATTACGTGCAAGGTTAAGTTGAAGAGACGGAGCCGCAGCGAAAGCGAGTCTGAACAGGGCGTATCAAGTACGTGGTCGTAGACCCGAAACCAGGTGATCTACCCATGTCCAGGGTGAAGTCCAGGTAACACTGGATGGAGGCCCGAACCCACGCAAGTTGAAAATTGCGGGGATGAGGTGTGGGTAGGGGTGAAATGCCAATCGAACTTGGAGATAGCTGGTTCTCCCCGAAATAGCTTTAGGGCTAGCCTCGAGGTGAGAGTGTTGGAGGTAGAGCACTGATTGGACTAGGGGTCCCTACAGGATTACCGAATTCAGTCAAACTCCGAATGCCAATTACTTTTTACTCGGGAGTCAGACTGCGAGTGCTAAGATCCGTAGTCGAGAGGGAAACAGCCCAGACCATCAGCTAAGGTCCCAAAGTATACGTTAAGTGGAAAAGGATGTGGAGTTGCTTAGACAACCAGGATGTTGGCTTAGAAGCAGCCATCATTGAAAGAGTGCGTAATAGCTCACTGGTCGAGTGACTCTGCGCCGAAAATGTACCGGGGCTAAACGTATCACCGAAGCTATGGATTGTCCTTCGGACAGTGGTAGGGGAGCGTTCCAAGTGCCGTGAAGTCAGACCGAGAGGACTGGTGGAGCGCTTGGAAGTGAGAATGCCGGTATGAGTAGCGAAAAGAGGGGTGAGAATCCCCTCCGTCGAAAGCCTAAGGTTTCCTGAGGAAGGCTCGTCCGCTCAGGGTAAGTCGGGACCTAAGCCGAGGCCGAAAGGCGTAGGCGATGGCAAACAGGTTGAAATTCCTGTACCACCTCCTCACCGTTTGAGCAACGGGGGGACGCAGGAAGGTAGGGTAAGCGCGCCACTGGATGTGCGCGTCCAAGCAGTAAGGCTGGCAAGTAGGCAAATCCGCTTGTCGTAAGGCTGAGCTGTGATGGCGAGGGAAATTATAGTACCGAAGTTCCTGATCCTACACTGCCTAGAAAAGCCTCTAGTGAGGTGAGAGGTGCCCGTACCGCAAACCGACACAGGTAGGCGGGAAGAGAATTCTAAGACGCGCGGGAGAACTCTCGTTAAGGAACTCGGCAAAATGACCCCGTAACTTCGGGAGAAGGGGTGCTCTTTCGGGTTTATAGCCCAGGAGAGCCGCAGTGAAAAGGCCCAAGCGACTGTTTATCAAAAACACAGGTCTCTGCCAAGCCGCAAGGCGATGTATAGGGGCTGACACCTGCCCGGTGCTGGAAGGTTAAGAGGAGGGGTTATCCCTTAGGGGAGAAGCTCTGAATTGAAGCCCCAGTAAACGGCGGCCGTAACTATAACGGTCCTAAGGTAGCGAAATTCCTTGTCGGGTAAGTTCCGACCCGCACGAAAGGTGCAACGACTTGGGCACTGTCTCAACGAGAGACCCGGTGAAATTATATTACCTGTGAAGATGCAGGTTACCCGCGACAGGACGGAAAGACCCCATGGAGCTTTACTGTAGCTTGATATTGGATTTTGGTACAGCTTGTACAGGATAGGTAGGAGCCTTGGAAACCGGAGCGCCAGCTTCGGTGGAGGCATCGGTGGGATACTACCCTGGCTGTACTGACATTCTAACCCAGGACCGTGATCCGGTTCGGGGACAGTGTCAGGTGGGCAGTTTGACTGGGGCGGTCGCCTCCTAAAAAGTAACGGAGGCGCCCAAAGGTTCCCTCAGAATGGTTGGAAATCATTCGCAGAGTGCAAAGGCATAAGGGAGCTTGACTGCGAGACATACAGGTCGAGCAGGGACGAAAGTCGGGCTTAGTGATCCGGCGGCACCGCATGGAAGGGCCGTCGCTCAACGGATAAAAGCTACCCTGGGGATAACAGGCTTATCTCCCCCAAGAGTCCACATCGACGGGGAGGTTTGGCACCTCGATGTCGGCTCATCGCATCCTGGGGCTGAAGTAGGTCCCAAGGGTTGGGCTGTTCGCCCATTAAAGCGGTACGCGAGCTGGGTTCAGAACGTCGTGAGACAGTTCGGTCCCTATCCGTCGTGGGCGTAGGAAATTTGAGAGGAGCTGTCCTTAGTACGAGAGGACCGGGATGGACACACCGCTGGTGTACCAGTTGTTCCGCCAGGAGCATGGCTGGGTAGCTACGTGTGGAAGGGATAAGTGCTGAAAGCATCTAAGCATGAAGCCCCCCTCAAGATGAGATTTCCCATTACGTTAAGTAAGTAAGATCCCTCAGAGACGATGAGGTTGATAGGTCTCGTGTGGAAGCGTGGTGACACGTGGAGCTGAGAGATACTAATCGATCGAGGGCTTATCCAAAAAAACGATGTTGTTTGTCTTTAAGAAACTCACAAAGGTTTCAAGTTGAAGCTGTTATCTAGTTTTGAGAGAACAAGGTTTTCTCAAAAGAATACGTTGTCTAGTGACGATAGCGGAGAGGTCACACCCGTTCCCATGCCGAACACGGAAGTTAAGCTCTCCAGCGCCGATGGTAGTTGGGGGCTCTCCCCCTGTGAGAGTAGGACGTCGCTGGGCAATCGATGAAGGAAACACTCGCTTTTGGGCGAGTGTTTTTTTTGCTTTAAGAAATGATAGTTACTAAATTAACGTTCGAAATTGCTGAAAAAGACCAAGTAAGCTTTCAATGCACCTACCTAAAACGGACGATATTGACCAAAGAATAACATACCCAAGCGAGGAAGTTCTCGGTCTAAAAGGGCCAAACTTTTCTTAAATAAATAAAAACCTTCCGATTCAATACAGTAGCTTTTGCTTTTACGCAGATTGTTGTTTTTTTTTATTTTGAGAACAACTATGAGAAGGAAAGCCTGTGATTTTTGAATGGAAAAAGACATACATACGATTGGTTTTAGCACAAATTTTTAATGCTGTCGTTTCTTTTACACAAATCATTCCTCAAGAAGCCTTGGCAACAGGTGAAAGTTGAACTACGATTAAATGAAATGGGAATTGATATATAAGAAAGGAATGAATATGGAACGATTACACTTTATATTAGAGGAGATTCAAAAAGGCCGGGGACAAATGCTGTCAAATCCCTTCGTTACGTTGCTAATCCGGTTCTTACATAGTAACGACCTACGTTCCGATCTCCGTGGCTCCTGTGCCTCGATCTTCTCGGCCTTGATTGTCATCCTTTTTATAATAATTAGTTGGACTTCTTATGTTAGTGCTGAAAAAGAAGAGCCTTTGGTTGTTGCCTACAACCCAAAATTACCTCCTTTCCATTTTGATAAAGGGCAAGGTGATGCGGGGTTTTCGATTGACTTAATGAATGGGTTAGCTGAGAGGATGGATCGCGACGTCATATACGTGCAGTACTCACAGACAGAGGCTATTAATCGGTTGCAAAATGGTGATGTAGACGTTATTTTAAGTGCATATTTTAATGAAGATCATGCGCGAATTATGGAGTTTACTGACTCGTATTTAAGCACTTCTGTTGGGTTGATCGTTCATGAAAGCAATGATGAAATTGATGGACTCCCACACCTTAGTGAGTCAATTACAGCACTTGAACGAGACACTTTAGAATATGAATTTCTTCGTAACATTCGCGGTATTCACTATCATACAACGAGTAGTCAACCGACAGCTCTTGAACTTCTAATTAACGGAAGGGCTAAGGCATTCGTAGGGAATATCTTAACTGCGGATTACCTTCTTGAGGAAAAAGGATTGGCAGATGAATATAAAATGGTGGGTAGTTATCTTCTCCCCATTGATTATTCGATGACAGTTCAAAAAGAGAACTATCTTTTAATGGATCAATTGAACCGAGCTATTCGAGAGGTTAAAGGAGACGGGACGTACAGCCAGTTGTTTGAAAAGTGGTTTGAAAGTGAGAATGAACTTACAGATAAGTTGTGGCTTGCGATTCAAGTGATTGGCTCATTACTTATTCTAATTCTTATTCTATTTTTACTCGGGATTAAATGGAACAGGCAATTACAGAGGGAAGTAGACAAAAAAACGAATGTGCTGAATGAGTTGAATCAAACGTTGCAAGATCAAGTTGAACAGACGAAAAGCAGTGACCAGTTTAAAAAACAAATTCTAAATAGTAGTCCGAGGGGAATTGCGACGGTGGATGATAAAGGTATCATCACTTCGTTTAATGCGAAAGCAAACGAAATGGCGGGGGTTAAGGGCTCTTCTGTTAATAGGCCCTATCAAGAGGTTAAAATATTAAAGCAACTCCTTGAAGACAAATTTGAACATGTATTTACATCAAAGCATTTGTTTCTTGGAGAGGATGCGATATGGCAACGAAAGGATGACAGGGTTTACTTTTTGCGGTACTATGTTTACCCTCTGTATAATTTAGAGAAAAAGATTACTGGGATTATCGTTACGTTTGAAGATGTAACAGAGGAACAAAAACTTCGATTACAAATTTTTGAACAAGAAAAAAACCAGGCATTAGGCCGAGTGATTGCAGGGATTGCCCATGAAATAAGGAATCCATTAACGTCAATTAAAACCTTTGTGGAGCTTATTCCGAAAAAATTTAAAAATGAACGTTTCCAAAAAGAAATTTCCACTTATGTACCACAGGAAATAGAACGGGTAAGTACGTTAATTGAAGGATTAATCGATTATGCTAAACCCAAGCAATTAAAAAAAGAGATCATAGAAGTAAGGTCTTTCCTGAATGAGTGTACGATCTTATTTAAACGCACTGCTATGAACAGTGGGATTAATTTGAGATGTGATGCAAGTCCTCATTTATTTATTGAGGCTGACCAGAATCAGTTAAAGCAAGTAATTATTAATTTAATCATAAATGGGATTGATGCTATGGAAATGACGGAAATGAAGGAAGAGCAAGTGCTTCATTTAGATGCAATTGAAAGGAACGGTAATGTCATTATTAGTGTTACTGATCAGGGCATAGGGATGACGGAAGAAGAAAGGAAACAAGCTCTTGAACCGTTTTTTACGACGAAAACAAAAGGTTCTGGATTAGGACTTGCGATTGTTCAACAATATGTTCGTGAAAATAAAGGTCATCTTTACATTGAAAGCAAAGTCGGAGTCGGGACGAACATATGTTTATCTTTTGACAAAGAGAGGGGGGAGTGCATTGAATAAGATAATCGTGATTGATGATGAAGCTTCTATATGTTCTTCATTGGAATTTGCATTAGAGGATGAGTGCGAGGTCGTGACGACCACTAATCCCGATCAAGGGCTGAACATGCTGAGAGAGACTAGGTTCGATGTATGCTTATTGGATCTTAGAATTGGTAATGTTGACGGGCTCAGTGTCTTGCGTCAAATCAAACAAATTAGTCCTGCTACAATCGTGATTATGATTACGGCTTATGGAACGATTGCGTCTTCAGTTACAGCCATGAAAGAAGGGGCTTATTCATACATTACGAAGCCAATTAATATGGATGAATTATTCTCTGTTATTGATCAAGCTTTTAATTATCAGAAATTAAGCGATCAGGTCGATTATTTAAGTCAGGAGCTGGAGCGGAAGTACGGATATGAAGGTATTATCGGGAGAAGTGAAGTGTTGAAAGATGTTTTTCATATGATTAATAAAGTGAAAGATGTCGATACGAATGTGCTCATTACTGGTGAGAGTGGGACTGGGAAAGAGCTTGTGGCTAGAGCCATCCATTTTTCAGGTAAACGAAAGAAGGAACACTTTGAAGTGGTTAACTGTGCTGCTATCCCGGATCAGTTATTAGAAAGTGAATTGTTCGGATATGAGAAAGGCGCTTATACTGGAGCTGTCTCGAGTAAAGAAGGTAAATTTCAAATTGCTCACAGAGGCACCATTTTTTTGGATGAAATCGGAGACATGCCGCTAAGTTTGCAAGCTAAGCTTCTCAGAGTGTTACAGGAGAGAGAAGTGACGAAGCTTGGGTCGAATAAAAACGTTAAAATTGATGTACGAGTCATTGCGGCTACGAATAAAAATCTTGAAGATGCAGTGAAAAGTGAGGAGTTTCGAGAAGATCTTTACTTTAGGCTGAATGTGTTACAAATTCCATTGCCCCCCCTTCGTGAGCGTAAAGAAGATATTCCTTATCTGCTCACTCATTTTCTTGAAAAGTTGAACGAGGAAATGGGAAAATCCATTAAAGGCTTAACGAAAGAGGCGAAGCGAGCTTTAATTAATTACCAGTATCCAGGAAATATCCGTGAATTAGCTAATGTTTTAGAATCGTCTATGGTTCTGGCGGACGGGGAATTCATTTATTTGTCAGATCTGCCACAACAATTTAAAAGTGGAATGTCTACTTTTGGTGATAGAACGGAGGCGTTAGAAGCACACGTAGGCAAATCTTTAAAAGAAATTGAGAAAAAATTCATCTTAGCTACTTTGGAACATAATAGTGGTCACCGAAAAAATACAGCGAAAATGCTCGGAATCAGTGAACGAAGCTTGCGAGACAAAATAAAACTATATGAGGAGTAACTATAGAGCGGCAAAATTTGCAGGTGAGGCAAATATTGCCGTTTTTTTATGCCAACCAATAAAAGAGAGCGCTGTCACAAAAGGATCATAATAATTGGCACAATTTTTGCATTATTAAAGTTATAAGGTTAATACAAAATAATTTACTTATATGGGGGTAGATGAGATGAAGAAGATATTGAGTTTACTTGTTGCTATGCTCTTATTTGTAGTTGCATGTGGCGATGAAGATACTGAAACAGGTGAGGAAAATGGAGAAGGAGATGATACAGATGCAGGCCAAATGGAATTAGATGATTTGTTTGTAACTGTTGCCACAGGCGGTACATCTGGCGTATATTACCCGATTGGTGGTGCGGTTTCAAACATTATTGAAGGAGAATTGGGCATTGATTCTTCCGTTCAGGCAACTGGTGCATCGGTGGAAAACATTAATTTAATTGAAAGTGGAAGAGCAGAGTTGGCTATTACAATGGCAGATGCAGTCCTTCAAGCATATGAGGGTAGTGGAGAATTTGATGGAGAAGAACCGGTCGATTCTTTAAGAGGACTTGCGGCTTTATATCCGAACTTTGTACAGGTTGTAACAACTGAAGACTCTAGTATTGAAACTTTTGAAGATTTACAAGGAAAAAGTGTCGGGGTAGGTGCTCCGAACTCTGGTGTTGAACTCAATGCACGCATGGTATTAGAAGCACACGGGATGTCTTATGATGACATAAATGAAGATTACCTCTCTTACGCTGAAGCAATTGATCAAATTAAGAATGGAATGGTTGATGCAGCATTTGTTACGAGTGGTGTGCCAAATGCAACGGTCATCGACTTGGACACGACACATGACGCTAAGATAGTCCCGATTGAAGGAGAAGCGATGGACTACTTGGAGGAGAACTATCCATTCTTTTCAGCAGAAATGATTCCGGCAGACGCTTACGGAAATGAGGAAGAAATTTCGACAGCAGCTATTACGAACTTGCTTCTTATCTCAAACGATATTTCAGAAGATGCAACGTATGAAATTACGAAAGCGCTCTTTGAAAACCTTGATGCGATCCAAGGGTCTCATAATGCAGCTCAGGAAATCACACTGGAAACAGTAGAAGTAGGGATGCCGGTGCCACTTCACCCAGGCGCGGAGCGTTATTTTGAAGAGGTAGGTGCTTTAGAAGAATAGATTGGATTTATGTGTAGAGAGAAGGGGATACCTTCTCTCTATCCTCTATTTCTTTGTCGGGGGAGCGACATATGAAAGCATTAGTTATTATTTCATTATTACTCATATCTGGATGCAGCGATACGGATTCGTGGACATTGATCGTTAATAGTGCAGACCAGACCTATATTGAGAAAGAGATTCAAAGTGGAGATGAAATCATAATGAGTTGGATTCATTCTGTGGAAAAAACACCATGGAGGGAGACCTACCAAGTGAATGAGAATGGTGAGTGGGTGCTTATCGAAACGGCTTTTGAATCTTTTGGTGCAGGGGTATCACATGAATTGGGGACCATGACGATTGAAGACGGAGAGGTCATTGTTCGAGATCTAGAAGAAATGGTGCCTGAGATTACTTGGATTCACTCACATAATGCAAAATATACTGTCTACTTTAATGAAGAATCTCTTATTGAAACAGGAGACTTACCTCACCATATCCCGATTGAAATAATTATTGAAAAGGGGTGAATTTTTTGGAAAAAAAGAAGCAAATAATAGATGAACCGCAAATAACAGAAAATCAGCAGGGAGTATTAGAAAAATATTCAGCCGAATCGCGCTACCGAATATTTTCAAATAAAACCATTGCTATCATCGTAACTATTCTAGCGATTTCATTATCGCTCTATCATATGTATACGTCTTATTTCGGTACACCTGTTACATTGCAGCACCGCTCGCTGCATGTTGCAGTTATACTTGGGCTCGTATTTTTACTTTACCCGCCATTTAAAAAAGCAAGCCGAACAAAGCTGCCATGGTACGACATGCTGTTTGTGTTGATGGCTTTTTCCACGTCGGTCTATATTTTTATAGATTATTTGGGCATTGTCAATCGGGGTGGCATGCCAAATACGTATGATTTAGTTTTTGGTGTTATCCTTGTGCTGCTAGTGTTGGAGGCTGCACGTAGGGTAACTGGTTGGGGATTACCCACGCTAGGGATACTGTTTATTTTATACGGTCTGTTCGGACGTGAAATGTCGGGTATATTCAGACATCGGGGTTACACGTGGGATGAAATCGTTAATTTTATGTATGTAACGACGGAAGGTGTATACGGCACCGCGGTCGGAGTGTCAGCTACTTATATTTTCCTATTTATTTTATTTGGAGCATTTCTATCGAAGTCAGGGATGGGGCAGTTCTTTAACGATATGGCTCTTGCCATCGCTGGGCAAACAAGAGGCGGTCCCGCAAAAGTGTCCGTTATAGCTAGTGGCTTCTTAGGAAGCATTAACGGAGCAGCCGTAGCGAATGTTGTAACTACAGGCTCTTTTACAATTCCTCTTATGAAAAAAATCGGGTATAGCCGAAATTTTGCAGGTGCGGTGGAAAGTGCAGCCTCTGTTGGCGGACAAATTCTTCCACCGATTATGGGTGCAGCCGCATTTATCATGGCAGAAATGCTTGGCATCCCTTATAGCCAGATTGTGTTAGCAGCCTTACTGCCTGCGTTATTGTTTTACTTGGGCATTATCGTCCAAATTCACTTACGTGCTACGAAACAGGGGTTAAAAGGGATATCCAGAGAAAATCTTCCTCGTGTATATGAAGTTCTAAAAGAGCGCGGACACTTGCTTATTCCACTGGTATTCTTACTTTATATGCTCTTCATGAGCGGGCGTACGATTATTTATTCTGCGCTCTTGACCATTATCGTCACGATTATCGTTGCCATGGTTAGAAAAACGACACGAATGTCTTTACGGGATATTCTCGATGCCTTAGAGCAAGGGGCTCGAATGGCGGTTAGCGTTGCTGTTGCCTGTGCTTCAGTTGGAATCGTCGTCGGTGTTGCTACTATGACAGGCTTTGGGCTAAAGCTTGCTAACGGTATCGTCACATTAGGTGGAGAAAGTTTATTCCTCACACTGGTCTTTACAATGATTGCTTGTATTGTCCTTGGCATGGGGTTACCGAGTATTCCAACGTATATCATTACTGCTACCATGGCTGCTCCAGCTCTTGTTACGCTTGGAATCGAACCCTTAGTTGCTCACCTATTTGTGTTTTACTTTGGTCTTTTTGCCAATATTACACCACCTGTTGCCCTTGCCGCCTTTGCTGCAGCAGGAGTATCTGGTGGAAACCAGATGAGGACCGGCTTTGTCTCAATGAAACTCGCGATTGCCGGCTTCATTGTGCCATATATGTTCGTGTATAATAATTCTCTCTTGCTTCTGGACACTTCGTTTGTAGATGGAACCCTCGTCGTCATTACGGCAGTTGCAGGCGTAATTATGCTCGGGGCTGCAGCAGAAGGTTATTTGTTTGCTAGTATTAATCCGATTGTAAGAATCGTGTTGTTTGGCGGGGCATTACTCTTTATGAACCCTAATCTAATTCAGGATATTATCGGAGTTACGATTATTGCCTTCGTTTGGTTCGTCCAGTGGCAGAAGGGCAAAAAACAAGGAAATATTGAACCGAAACAAGTACAGCAAGCATAGAAGGATTTTAGTCTTACAGGGAAAGTGAGTCATTGTACTCGCACCGAATAAAGGATAAGGAAGACCGTACTTCAGGAACTGGCAGAATCGTCAATATTACCTCATCCCATCTAAGAGCCTGTAGTGGACCTGGTCTAATCCAATACGTAGGTGATTGGACAAATGATCGTCAAAAGGCATATTAGTGATAATATATAAAACCACTCGAGTAATGTCGAGTGGTTTTTGTGTTTTTAGAAATTATATTTGCTTAAGGTTGTGAATTTATTTTTGAGGTTTGAGTTATATCTATATCCACCGTCTTAGAGATCGAGGTCATCTTAGACTCTTAATTTTAGGAATTAAGAAGGATTCTGGAGGGTTTTGTAGTAATAGACAAGTCATGGATAATTAAAAACGAGTAAAATGAGATGAATGTATTATTTAACACAGTTTTTTGGCAATGCCGTTTTTATATAGTGATGAATCAGGGGGATAAACGATGGAAACATTATGGATTGAACACGAAGGAGTTGTCATGACTTTACGACTCCTGCTCGCTGCAGTATTAGGCGGACTCATTGGGATTGAACGTGAGTACCATCACCACCCGGCAGGATTTCGAACTCATCTACTTGTAAGTGTTGGTTCTTGTTTAATTATGCTACTCGCTTTTTTTGGGTTTGATGCGTATATCGCCACCAAGGATCCGGAGATCATCACGTTTGATCCATCTCGTTTGGCTGCTTACGTTGTTAGTGGAATTGGATTTTTGGGTGCGGGGACGATTTTAGTTCAAGGGTATACCGTTAGAGGGCTTACTACAGCAGCATCGATATGGGTTGTGGCAGGGATTGGTTTATCTGTAGGTGCAGGTATGTACTTTTCTGCATCTATTGCGACAATCATCGTTATTTTAAGTTTATTTCTTTTAGGTAAGGTCGACTTGTTCGTTTTGAATCGGAGTGAGAAAAAAATAGTCTACGTTATGGTAGAAGAAAAGCATAGTGAATTAAGCACGTTAATTCAAAAACTTGAATCGCTGCGTATAATCGTTAAAGAAGTACGAGGGGAGAAAAAAGAGCGTATTAATGAAAGTCCGAAGATTGAATATCGCTTTCGGGTGGAATATGAAAAGAGAGAGCAACTTCTTAACTTCATGGATGCAGCTACGGTATTGCCATTTGTAGATGAAACATATATCGAGACAAAATCGAATGAACAGAAAAAATGAAGGCAATAATGGTGAAGAAACATGTTTAAGATAAATGGGGTTGACTAAACTCTTTTATCGATAAGCCGGCTTCTTGCGCTTTTCTTAAATTGCTGTGCAAAAATATTGCAAATGAAATAAATATGAGTATAATAAAATTAAAGTCAAAGATAGTCAAAGTCAAACTATCTGACAATAAGCAAGGTCCAGGTCGCAAGGAGGCTGAGGCGATGCGCAATATTTCCGACGTCATTGAAGGCTATTTAAAAGGGATCATTGATCAAAGTGATCAAGGCTTAATTGAAATTAAACGGAGTGAACTTGCTGAGCACTTCGAATGCGTCCCGTCTCAAATAAATTATGTGATTAGTACACGTTTTACACTGGAAAAGGGATATATTGTGGAGAGTAAGCGAGGTGGTGGCGGGTATATTCGGATTATGAAGGTGAAAGCAGATGGGCAAAAGGAATTATTTGATCAAATGCTTTCGATTATTGGCAGCCAAATAGCCCAAAACTCAGCTTCTAACATCATTGAAAGGTTAATGGAAGAAGGAGCGATTTCCAAGAGAGAAGCAAATCTTATGCTTAGCGTCATTGATCGATCTGTCATTCGTTTACCGTTGCCTGCAAGGGATGAGTTTCGAGCGGAATTAATGATGTCGATGATATCCGCGTTAAAATATCGTTAGTTGTATAAAATGTGTTGATGAGGAGGGGTTGGGTTAGAATGCTTTGTCAGGAATGTCAAAAACGTCAAGCTACACTACACTTCACAAAGATCATTAATGGAGAAAAAACGGAATTTCATATTTGCGATGTGTGTGCTAAAGAAAAAGGCGAGCACATCCCGGGGTCGAACAGTTTCTCAATTCATCAGTTATTATCAGGGCTATTAGATTTCGATCAGTCGATTTCAACGCACCCTTCCAGTGCGGCGCGTCAAGTTAGCGAAAATTCAACTTGTCCAAACTGTAATATGAATTATGAACAGTTTGCTGAAATTGGCCGGTTTGGCTGCGCTGAATGTTATAAGACCTTCCAATCAAAACTCGATCCGATTTTCAAACGAATTCATAGTGGAAATAGTACGCATGGAGGGAAGGTACCAAAGAGGATTGGTCAAGACCTTCATTTGCACAAAGAAATAGAGAAGCTTAAAGAGGAACTCCAGATCCTCATTTCAAAAGAGGAATTTGAAAAAGCAGCTGAGATTCGGGATCAGATTCGTTCCTTGGAAAAATCGTTGGCACAAAAAAAGGAGGGGTGAATCGTGTCTCTGCAGCAATTTATTAGCCAGGCTATCAGTCCATGGATGAAAAACGAAGGTCCGGATTCAGATATTGTCTTAAGCAGTCGGGTTCGTTTAGCCCGAAACCTGACGGATGTGCCATTCCCTATTGTAGCTTCTACTGAGGATTTATCGGGGCTTACAACTAGGGTGAAAGAATCCTACAGTGGTAAGGGTCACCGCAGGTTTGGAACAATAGAACTGTTGAAAATGGATGATATGAAGCAAAATGAAAAACGTGTTCTTGTAGAAAAGCATCTTATTAGCCCTGCATTATCTGACGAATCCAAAGCAGGAGCTGTTTTGCTAAGTGAAGATGAATCGCTTAGCATCATGGTTAACGAAGAGGATCATGTTCGTATTCAATGCCTTTTGTCAGGGTTTCAATTAACGGAAACGCTAAGGCTTGCTAATGACATTGATGACTGGATGGAGGAAAAGCTCGATTTCGCGTTTGATGAAAAACGAGGGTATCTAACGAGCTGTCCGACAAATGTAGGAACGGGACTTCGCGCTTCCGTTATGATGCACTTACCAGCGTTAGTGATTACGCGTCAAATGAACCGGATTTTGCCTGCAATAAACCAATTAGGACTTGTCGTTAGAGGAATTTACGGAGAAGGCAGTGAAGCTCAAGGCAATCTCTTTCAGATTTCAAATCAAATTACATTAGGAAAAACAGAAGAAGATATTGTTGAAGATTTACGTAGTGTTGTTCTGCAACTTATTCAACAAGAACGCACTGCGAGAAAAGCACTCCTTGAACAATCAAAACTTCAAATGGAAGACAGGGTATACAGATCGTATGGTATTTTAGCGTATAGCCGAAATATGGAATCTAAAGAAGCGACTCAACGTTTATCTGATGTCCGCCTGGGTATTGACTTAGGTATCATCAAAGACGTAGGCGGAAATATATTAAATGAACTAATGATTCTCACCCAACCAGGATTTTTACAGCAATACGCAGGTGAAATTTTATCACCAGAACAACGTGATCAGCGTAGGGCTACATTAATTAGGGAAAGGTTAAAGCTGGAAATGGAGAAGGATAACTAATAACCGGAGGTGGAGAAATATGATGTTTGGACGATTTACAGAAAGAGCACAGAAAGTATTAGCGTTAGCACAAGAAGAAGCGACACGATTAGGCCATAACAATATTGGCACAGAACACATTCTACTTGGACTTGTACGCGAAGGGGAAGGGATTGCTGCAAAAGCATTATCCGCTTTAGGTCTAAGTCCGGAAAAAATTCAAACAGAAGTTGAGCAGTTAATCGGGCGAGGAGAGGAAGGATCAAAAACGATTCATTATACACCTCGAGCGAAAAAGGTGATTGAGCTTTCAATGGATGAAGCCCGTAAACTCGGCCACTCTTACGTTGGTACAGAGCATATTTTACTTGGACTTATTCGCGAAGGAGAAGGAGTGGCTGCCCGCGTTCTTAATAACCTTGGGGTAAGTCTAAATAAAGCGAGACAGCAAGTTCTTCAATTACTTGGAAGCAGTGAATCATCGAATAGCCAGCAACAAAGTGCTGGTGCTGGAACGAATGTCAACACACCAACTTTAGATAGCCTAGCTCGTGATTTAACGGCAATAGCAAAAGAAGAGCAGATTGATCCTGTGATTGGGCGCGCGAAAGAAATTGAGCGTGTCATTCAAGTACTGAGCCGACGAACAAAGAATAATCCAGTACTGATCGGAGAGCCTGGAGTTGGTAAAACGGCGATTGCGGAAGGATTGGCTCAGCAAATCGTCAACAACGAAGTGCCAGAGACGTTGCGAAATAAACGTGTAATGACATTGGATATGGGAACGGTTGTTGCGGGGACAAAATACCGTGGTGAATTTGAAGACCGTTTGAAAAAAGTAATGGAAGAAATTCGTCAAGCGGGTAACGTCATCTTGTTTATCGATGAATTGCACACGCTAATTGGCGCCGGTGGAGCAGAAGGAGCGATCGATGCTTCCAATATTCTAAAACCGTCTCTCGCACGTGGTGAATTGCAATGTATTGGTGCGACAACGCTTGATGAGTACCGCAAATATATCGAAAAAGATGCCGCTTTAGAGCGTCGGTTCCAGCCAATTCAGGTAGATGAACCGACGAATGATGAATCTGTTCAAATTTTAAAAGGCTTGCGTGACCGATATGAAGCTCATCACCGCGTGACAATTACAGATGACGCGATTGAGTCTGCAGTAAAGCTTTCGGATCGTTACATTTCAGATCGCTTTTTGCCGGATAAAGCGATCGACCTGATAGATGAGGCAGCTTCTAAAGTACGGCTTCGGTCTTATACGGCACCACCGAATTTAAAAGAGTTAGAGCAAAAGCTTGAAGAAACTCGTAAAGAAAAAGACGCGGCTGTACAAAGTCAGGAATTTGAAAAGGCAGCTTCTTTACGTGATAGTGAGCAACGGGTTCGTGAAGAGCTTGAAGCCATGAAGAAAGAATGGAAAGAAAAGCAGGGACAAGAAAACTCCGAAGTAACAACAGAGGACATTGCCCTTGTAGTGGCGAGCTGGACAGGAGTTCCTGTAAGTAAGCTGGCAGAAGAAGAAACGGATCGCTTACTCAAGATGGAAGAAATTTTGCATAAACGTGTGATAGGTCAGGAAGAAGCTGTTAAAGC
This sequence comes from Alteribacter populi, assembly GCF_002352765.1. Taxonomy (NCBI): domain Bacteria; kingdom Bacillati; phylum Bacillota; class Bacilli; order Caryophanales; family Bacillaceae; genus Alteribacter; species Alteribacter populi. Next base: position 3,092,677 of record NZ_KZ293963.1, read on the forward strand.
CGTTTCGAAAGCTGTGCGCCGTGCAAGAGCTGGATTGAAAGATCCGAAGCGTCCAATTGGGTCATTTATTTTCCTTGGTCCAACGGGAGTGGGGAAGACGGAACTTGCCAGAGCGGTTGCAGAATCTCTCTTCGGGGACGAAGATTCAATTATTCGTATCGACATGTCTGAGTTTATGGAAAAACATACGACATCACGTCTTGTAGGTTCACCTCCAGGCTATGTAGGCCATGAAGAAGGGGGGCAATTAACGGAGAAAGTTCGTCGCAAACCGTACTCCGTCATCTTGCTAGATGAGATCGAAAAGGCGCACCCAGAAGTATTTAACATTTTGCTTCAAGTGTTAGAAGATGGATTCTTGACGGACTCTAAGGGACGTCGTGTTGATTTCCGTAATACAGCGATTATTATGACATCAAACGTTGGAGCTAGCACTTTAAGACAAAATAAAAACCTCGGATTCACGGCTGAACGTGACGGTCAGACCTATAAAGATATGAGAAATAAAGTCATGACGGAGCTTAAGAAAAGCTTTCGTCCTGAGTTCTTAAACAGAATTGATGAAACAATTGTCTTCCATTCTCTTGAAAGAGTTCATATTAAAGAAATTGTTACTCTGATGGCAGATCAGCTGAAGAAGCGTCTCCAAGAACAAGAGATTGATTTTGTTATCTCAGACGAAGCAAAGGCAAAAATTGCTGATGAAGGATACGATCCGGATTATGGAGCACGTCCATTGCGTCGTGCTCTGCAAAAGCAAGTTGAAGATCGTTTGTCTGAAGAGCTGCTCAAAGGAAACATTCATAAAGGACAGCGAGTAAAACTCGATTTGAAGAACGATGACTTTGTCGTTGAAACTGGGACTACTAGCGCTGGAAAAGCAAAAGAGTAAAGACGACCGACAATGCAACCGGGAAAGTCAAATCATGACTTTCCCGGTTTTGCTATTGATTGAGGGGATATCTAATATTACATTTTTTGTAAGTTTGGAATTTATAAGATGACAGCTACCTTCACGCTACTCGTCTCAAGGGGAAAGCACCCTTGAGACTTTAATGCATGCGGCGGAAGCTGACGCTGTTTTTAATAAAAGACCGCTATGCGGTTTTTCTTATCTCTTTACGGCTTGTTTTAGCCTCATTCAAAAGATTCGTGATAAAATGAACATAGAGAACGTCGAGATCAAGATGGAAAAAAGGGCGGAGAATTTTATGGCTAAACGGAAGACAAAATATGTATGTCAGGAATGTGGATACGAGTCCAAGAAATGGATGGGAAAATGTCCGGGTTGTCAAAGCTGGAATACAATGGTCGAGGAATTTGAAGAAAAAACCTCACCTACGACCTCCAGGAGTTTTGTTACGAGTACAAAAGGCGAGATTACGAAGCCGCAACCGATTACTCAAGTAGAACACGAGAATGAGCAACGAATCGATACAAACCTCAAAGAGCTAAATCGCGTTTTAGGAGGAGGGGTTGTACCAGGATCGTTGGTTTTAGTTGGTGGTGACCCGGGGATAGGTAAATCAACATTACTTCTTCAAGTTTCCTCAGAACTATCTCGAAAAAAAGAGCGTGTACTCTATATATCTGGAGAAGAAAGTGTGAAACAAACGAAGATTCGCGCCGACCGATTAGGCATTGCCAATGACAATTTATTTGTTTTAGCAGAGACGGATGTTGAATATATTGAAAAAGTAATTGAAGAAATGAACCCGACACTCGTCATTATCGATTCGATTCAAACGGTCTACTTAGATGGCGTCACTTCCGCTCCAGGAAGTGTGTCACAAGTACGTGAATGTACAGCTTCATTTATGCGTATTGCAAAAACAAAAGGGATTGCGATTTTTATCGTCGGTCACGTGACAAAGCAGGGGTCGATAGCCGGGCCGCGCTTACTTGAACATATGGTAGATTCCGTTCTTTATTTTGAAGGGGAACGTCATCATACATTTCGTATTTTGCGTGCAGTCAAAAATCGATTTGGATCAACTAATGAGATTGGTATTTTTGAGATGAAAGAGGAAGGGTTAGCGGAGGTTCTTAACCCGTCGGAAATTTTTCTTGAAGAGCGAACGTCAGGCTCTGCAGGCTCAACTGTTGTTGCCTCAATGGAAGGGACCCGGACAGTTTTAGTAGAAATTCAATCACTCATTTCCCCTACAAGCTTTGGGAATCCTAGAAGAATGGCTACGGGCCTTGACCAAAACCGAATTTCCTTAATTATGGCCGTCCTTGAAAAACGTGTCGGTATGCTTCTTCAAAATCACGATGCTTATGTAAAAGTAGCTGGTGGGGTAAGGTTAGACGAGCCAGCGATTGATTTGGCAGTAACAGTAGCGATTGCGTCAAGCTTTCGAGATTCGCCTACGAGACCGACAGACGTGGTTATTGGGGAAGTGGGCCTCACTGGAGAAGTTCGTCGTGTAGCTAGGCTCGAACAACGTGTGATTGAAGCGGCTAAGCTCGGGTTTAAGCGGGCAATCATTCCAAAAAAGAACATTGGCGGGTGGACGGTTCCAGATGGAATCGAGATTGTTGGTGTAAATACGGTAAATGAAGCATTAGAAGAAAGTATAGGAGGTGCATCTTCTGGTGGATCCACGTTCAAGTTATGATTCTAACTTTATCAGTAATGTTTTACAGCTCGTAGCACCAGGAACCCCTTTAAGAGAGGGAATAGATAATGTGTTAAGGGCAAAGACTGGCGGACTTATTGTTCTTGGTTATAACAACGAGATGATGCAAATTGTCGACGGCGGTTTCTTTATCAATTGTGAGTTTTCACCCGCATACTTATATGAACTGGCAAAAATGGATGGAGCGATTATTTTAAGTGAGGATGCCAAAAGAATCCTGTATGCGAATACACAACTTGTTCCAAACAATGCGATTGAATCTACGGAAACGGGGATTCGCCACCGTACCGCTCAACGTGTGGCGAGACAGACGGGTAACCTTGTCATTTCCATTTCTCAGAGGCGGAATGTCATTACGTTGTATCAGGGAGAATACCGTTATTCATTAAAAGATATCGGTGTGATATTAACGAAAGCAAATCAAGCGATTCAAACGCTAGAAAAATATAAATCGGTTCTCGATCAAAGCATTACGAACCTAGGTGCTCTTGAATTTGAAGAACTGGTAACCATACAGGAAGTTTCTCAAGTGATGCACCGGGTTGAAATGGTTCTGAGGATTAAAAGCGAAATTTTAAATTATGTAAATGAACTTGGAAATGAAGGACGATTGATTTCCATGCAGCTAGAAGAGCTCGTTTCTAACACAGAGAAAGAAGCTGTGCTCCTGATTAAAGACTACATGAAAGAACGAAAGAACGATCCAGTCCATATTTTACGACAATTAAAAAAGCTTTCTAGTGATGAATTGTTGGATGATCAAATTATTGTGAAATTGTTGGGCTATAGCAAAAGTCCAAACCTATCAGAGTTTGGCGTTTGTCCAAGAGGATATCGAATTCTAAACAAAATTCCGCGTATTCCACCTCTCGTCGTCGAGAATTTAATTGGAAAATTTGAAGACTTGCCGCAGGTAATGAGAGCTTCCACTGAAAAATTGGATGAAGTAGAAGGAATCGGGGAAGCGCGTGCGAGGAAAATTAAAGAAGGATTAACGCGTATTCAAGAGCAGCTGTTTATAGACCGTCATATTTAGATCTTGTCTAACTCAATCAATCCTTGACGAATCTTATGTATTAACGATATAATAATAAATTTACTTTCATTGACAACAAAAACCTCCTTTGATATTGTTAATTTATTGTAATTTATAAGTGTGTAAGTTTTTGTGATTTTTTTAGAATAATGTTTCAAAATCAGTCACTTGTCTATAATGGTTAAAGGAGGTGAAAGCGATGCTTAGACGAATGGTACAATTATTTATTATCATTGTCGGTGGCGCGGTGGGATTTATTTTTATACCTGATTTGTTGGAATTGTTGAATTTTAGTGATGCTCCTTCTTGGTTGGAGAGCCCTTATGCAGGAGCGGTAATTGGTGCAATTATTTTATTTATAGCGACCTATTGGTTTACTGATGACTTCGTTGGGCTAATAAGGCTCTTTGAAGAAACATTAGTAAAAGCACCGGTCACTGACTTGTTATTTGGAACAATGGGTTTAATTGTGGGGTTAATTGTAGCCTTTTTAATTGGCTTACCACTGGATGCACTAGGGATTCCAGTCTTGAGTACGTATATTCCTCTTTTTGTGACATTCTTCTTAGGCTACTTAGGATTCCAAGTCGGCTTTAAAAAGCGGGATGAGTTGATGGGCCTTACAGCGATATCCAACCGTTTAGGGTCAAAAGAGAAGAAGAGTGACGGGCAAGGCGAGGATGTTGAAAACAGGAAAGGATCTCTTAAGATTCTCGACACGAGTGTCATCATTGATGGACGTATTGCAGACATTTGCCAGACTGGCTTTTTAGACGGGACATTGATTATTCCTGAATTCGTGCTTGAGGAACTACAACATATCGCGGATTCTTCTGATGTACTCAAAAGAAACAGAGGACGCAGGGGATTGGATATTCTTAATAAAATTCAAAAAGAGCTCCCAATTAACGTTGAGATTTACGAAGGTGACTTTGAGGAAATTCAAGAAGTTGACTCTAAACTTGTAAAACTAGCAAAGGTTATTGGTGGTTTTGTTGTAACAAATGATTTTAATTTAAATAAAGTTTGTGATCTCCAAGGTGTTTCTGTATTAAATATTAATGATTTGGCGAATGCCGTTAAGCCAGTTGTCCTTCCAGGTGAAGAGATGGCTGTCCAGGTGATTAAAGACGGTAAAGAGCAAAACCAAGGTGTAGCTTATTTGGATGACGGTACAATGATCGTTGTGGAAGAGGGCCGAAACTACATTGGAAAACAAATCGATGTGATTGTTACAAGTGTCTTACAAACTTCTGCAGGAAGAATGATCTTTGCAAAACCTAAGCTTTTAGAAAAGGCATTATAGTATAAAAAGAATAGAGAAGATCGAGGTGTGGAAGCTGGGAAGAGATTCGACACAGCTATTTTTTCCGCACTTTTTGAACATTCACTTATAATGAAATGATGATGAATTGGGGAAGGATTTAGTCATGGGGAACTACACGGTTGTTATACCGGCAGCTGGCCAAGGAAAGCGAATGGGTGCCGGGAAAAATAAACAATTTCTTAACCTCCAAGGTAAACCGCTGATCGTTTATACACTTGAGGTATTTGAAAAGGACTCTTGGTGTGATGAAGTTATCCTTGTCGTCAACGAACATGAAGTAAACCAAATGAGTGAGTTGGCTAAGGATTACGAGATTAACAAGGTTCAACAAGTCATTACTGGGGGGAAAGAGCGTCAGCATAGTGTCTTTAAGGGACTTAAGGCTGCTGATGCAGCGACGGGGGTTGTGCTTATTCATGATGGTGCGCGTCCCTTTATTAATACCGAACGTATTCACTCCCTAGTCATTCATGCTAGTCAAACAGGGGCGGCAATTGTAGCCGTCCCTGTTAAAGATACCGTTAAGCAGGTACAACATCAAAAGGTCACTCAAACCGTTGACCGCTCTAGCTTGTGGGCTGTACAAACGCCGCAAGCTTTTCGTTTATCTACCATTCTTCGAGCTCATCAGCAAGCTGAAACAGAAGGTTTTTTAGGTACGGATGATGCAAGTTTGTTAGAATGGCAAGGAGAAGCGGTTCATATCGTTGAAGGTGATTATCAAAATATAAAGCTAACAACACCAGAGGATTTGTGGTTTGCTGAAGCGATTATTTCAAGGCGGAAGGAAGAAAATGATGCTTAGAATTGGACAAGGATTTGATGTACACCAATTGGTAGAAGGACGCCCGCTAATTCTTGGGGGGATTGAGATTCCATATGAAAGCGGATTACTCGGTCACTCTGATGCCGATGTGTTATTACATACGATTGCGGATGCTTGTCTGGGTGCCATAGCTGAAGGGGATATCGGCAAGCACTTTCCTGATACAGACCCTGAGTTTAAAGATGCCGATTCAAAGGAATTGTTAAAGCACGTATGGGAGATTGTTAAAGGAAAAGGCTATAAACTTGGGAATGTTGATTGTACGATCATGGCGGAAAAGCCGAAGATGGCCCCGCACATCGAAAACATGCGTAAACAGATTAGTGAATTGTTAGAGGCTGACGTCGCACAGGTGAATGTAAAAGCAACGACCACAGAGAGGCTTGGGTTTACAGGGCGCGGAGAAGGAATTGCTTCCCAAGCGGTTGTTTTACTTACTAAAGCAGATGTGGTGTAAAGGTTTTTTATAATTCGTTGCTTTGACTCAAACAATTGTGTTTTTCTTTATTTAGCTTGACCATGATCAGCGCAACAATGATAAAATAAATGAACAGAATCCAGGTTTATGCTGCTGGTCGGAAAAGTTTTTCTGATCACATGAACTTTGAACAAAAGAATGGAAGGTGTCATACAATGTCTCAAGATATACGCGTACGTTTTGCCCCGTCCCCAACCGGACATTTGCATATCGGTGGAGCACGCTCTGCCCTGTTTAATTACCTCTTTGCACGAAATCAAAATGGCAAGTTTATTGTTAGAATTGAAGATACAGACCAAGCCCGAAATGTAGAAACAGCTACGGAAAAATTGATGGAGAGTATGAAGTGGCTGGGGATTGACTGGGATGAAAGTGTCGACGTGGGAGGTCCTTATGAGCCTTACCAAAGTATGGAACGTATCGACATTTACAAAGAATATTTAGCGAAGCTTTTGGATGAAGGAAAAGCTTTTTATTGCTACATGACAGAAGAAGAACTAGAAGTTGAGCGGGAAGAACAAATAGCCCGCGGCGAAACTCCGAAATATTCAGGGAGAGACAAAAATCTCACTGCCGAGCAACGAGAAGCGTTTGAAGAAGAAGGGAAAACGCCCGTCATTCGTTTCAACGTACCTGAAAATGACACTGTCGTCATTGAGGACATCATTCGCGGAAACGTCAGCTTTGAAACAGAAGGTATCGGAGATTTTGTTATTGCCCGTAAAGACGGAGTACCTACTTATAATTTTGCTGTTGTAGTTGATGACCATTTGATGAAGATTTCTCATGTTATCCGAGGCGAAGAACATTTATCTAATGCTCCGCGCCAAGCATTGCTATTCCAAGCTTTAGGCTGGGATAAACCAGTGTTTGCTCATGCATCGCTTATTTTAAATGAAGACCGTCAAAAGATGAGTAAGCGTGATGAATCGATTATTCAGTTTGTCGAGCAATATCGTGATCTTGGCTATTTACCAGAAGCGATTGTAAACTTCCTCGCGCTTCTTGGGTGGTCTTCGGGCGGTGAAGAGGAAAGATTTACAAAGGAAGAGCTTATTGATCAGTTTAGCTTGGAGCGAGTGTCAAAAGCTCCTGCGGTCTTTGATACCGATAAGCTCGCCTGGATGAACAATCAATATATGAAAGAAGCGGACCTCGATCGCGTCGTTTCGCTTGCTTTACCTCATTTAGTGAAAGCAGGGAAGTTGCCAGAAGAGGTGACGGGTGAGCAGAAAGAGTGGGCAACGAAACTCATCGCTTTGTATCAAGAGCAAATGAGCTACGGTGCCGAAATTGTGGAGTTAACAGATTTGTTCTTTAAGACTGAAATCGAGTATAATGAAGAAGCGCAGCAAGTGTTAGATGAAGAACAAGTACCGGAAGTTATGGCTGCTTTTAAAGAAGAAGTGCAGTCATTAGAGGATTTCGAACCAGCTACGATAAAAAAGGCAATCAAAGCGGTTCAAAAATCAACCGGTCATAAAGGTAAGAAGTTATTTATGCCAATTCGTGTCGCCACTACAGGTCAAACACACGGGCGTGACTTACCTGATACGATTTCATTATTAGGTAAAGAAGTGATTACTGCACGTTTAAATACAGTATTGAATAAATAGAAATAAATGAAAGCTATGAAGAGGAAAAGTAAGAATTGGAGTCTTTTATTAGAGGTGTTCGATATTTTGGAGCGATTTGCTCTATAAGGTTTCAGGACTTTTTGAACAAACTCTACGAGAGAGAGCTGCCACCGGCTGAAAGCAGCTTAAAAGTTTCTTTTCTGAAATGCGCCTCTGAGCCCCTTCCGAACTTCTCGTATGAACAGTAGGCAAGGGCGGAACGGACCGTTATCCCGTTAAGCGGAGCATCTTTTTTGGCTCAAACAGAGTGGAACCGCGCGTGAAGCGTCTCTGTGTCTATATGGCACAGAGACGCTTTTTTTATATGGTAAGTACTACCGGCAATGTGCTACAAAAAGGAGGTTGGCTAGATGTTTAAAACGTTAAAATCAGATATCGACGTCGTCATGGACCAGGATCCGGCAGCACGGAATCGGCTCGAAGTTGTTTTCAATTATGCAGGGGTTCATGCCATTTGGAGTCATCGCTTAGCGCACTGGTTGTGGAAAAAAAGAATGTATTTCCTCGCTCGCTTTCTTTCTCAAGTAAGCCGTTTTTTTACCGGAATTGAAATTCACCCTGGTGCTAAAATTGGCCAGCGTTTGTTTATTGATCACGGGATGGGCGTCATTATTGGCGAGACGTGTGAAATAGGCGATAATTGTACGATTTATCAAGGCGTGACACTAGGCGGAACAGGAAAAGAAAAAGGTAAGCGTCATCCAACCTTGGAAGATAATGTTCTGATAGCAAGCGGGGCGAAAGTGTTAGGGTCTATGAGAATTGGAGAAAATTCACGTATTGGTGCAGGATCAGTCGTCTTAAAAGAAGTACCCCCGAACTCTACAGTGGTAGGAATTCCCGGCCGTGTCGTAATTCAAGATGGTGTAAAAATCGATCATCAACTAGACCATAGCAATCTCCCTGATCCGGTGTCTGACAAATTTAAAGAGCTTGAAGAAGAAATTGAACGGTTAAGGGAAGAAATGAAGCAAATGAAAAAAAGAGAAGTAGTGAATGCCCTTAAGGAGGACTCCCGAAGTGACCATTAAAATGTACAATACACTTACAAGAAAAAAAGAAGTATTTGAGCCGATTGAAAAAGGAAAAGTAAAGATGTATGTGTGCGGACCTACTGTTTACAACTATATTCATATTGGGAACGCCAGACCAGCTGTTGTTTTTGACATGGTTCGTCGTTTCTTGGAATACCGTGATTTCGATGTTAAATACGTATCAAATTTCACGGATGTTGATGACAAAATCATTAAGGCAGCCGAAGAGTTAGGTGAAGGCGTGACGGATGTTGCGGAACGGTTTATTGCAGCTTACCATGAAGACACGTGCGCGCTCGGTGTTAAGAAAGCAGATAAACACCCACGCGTGACGGAGACGATGCCTGAGATCATTGAATTCATTGATAAGCTCGTAGATAAAGGGTTTGCATACGAATCTTCGGGTGACGTTTACTTCCGTACACGTAAGTTTGATGGTTACGGAAAACTGTCACATCAATCCGTTGAAGATCTCCAGATCGGAGCGCGCATTGAAGTAGGTGAGAAAAAGGAAGATCCTCTTGATTTCGTTCTATGGAAAAGTGCGAAAGCAGACGAGGTATACTGGGATAGTCCTTGGGGGAAAGGGCGTCCAGGCTGGCATATTGAGTGCTCCGCTATGGTGAAGAAGTTTTTAGGGGAGACAATCGATATTCATGCAGGAGGTCAGGATTTATCATTTCCTCACCATGAAAATGAGATTGCCCAGTCTGAAGCGTTGACAAATAAAAAAATGGCAAACTATTGGATTCACAATGGTTACATTAATATTGATAATGAAAAGATGTCGAAATCTCTTGGTAATTTCATTTTAGTAAACGACATTATTAAAAAGTTTGCCGCTGAAGTTGTTCGTTTTTTCATCGTAAATAATCACTACCGTAGTCCGATTAACTTCAGCGATGCTCAGTTAACAAGTGCGAAAACAAGCTTAGAACGAATGAAAACAACGTTTCAAAACTTGAACCACCGTGTGGAAGGAACAGCTGATTTAGGAGAGGAAAAAGAGCAGTGGATTAAACAAATCGACAATCACCATCGTGCATTTATCGAAGAAATGGAAGACGATTTTAATAGCGCTAACGCCATTGCTGCAATGTTTGACCTTGTGAAAACTGCGAACAACTATATGCGTGAAAAACATACACGAAAAGATGTTCTGCAGGCCTTTATTTCTACCTTTGAAAATATGGCGTACGTGTTAGGGATTCAGTTAAAAGAAACAGAAGAAATGCTTGATGATGAAATTGACGCTCTCATTCAAGAACGAATTGATGCTCGTAAAAATCGGGACTTTAACCGAGCCGATGAGATTCGCGATCAGCTGAAAGAGAAAAATATTATCTTGGAAGATACACCTCAAGGTACACGATGGAAGAGGGTGTAATGAGGTGAGGCTCAACCAGGATGTCCAAGATGTGGATCAATTAAATGGTCTAACTTTGGCTTATATGGGGGATGCGGTAATGGAGATGTATGTCCGTTATCGTCTTATCGCCTCGGGTCAGGTGAAGCCAAACCAACTACACCGCGCTGCCACTCGTTTTGTTTCTGCAAAAGCGCAAGCAGAGGTGATCACTCAGCTTTTGGAAGGGGATCACCTTACTGAAAAAGAGCGTTCGGTTGCTTTAAGAGGCAGAAATGCAAAGTCTGGAACGGTTCCTAAAAATACAGATGTTTCTACGTACCGTTATAGCACCGCGTTTGAAGCTTTGGTAGGGTACCTTTATTTCAAGGATCAAAAGGAACGGCTAGATGAAGTGATGGTTAAAGCATTTCAAATTCTAATTGAAGAAGGGAGGTAAATATATAGTGTCAAACAAACAAGATTTAATTATGGGGAAGAATCCGGTGATCGAAGCGTTAAAAGCAAATCGTCCGATCCATAAGCTTTGGGTAGCTGAAGGGTCACAAAAAGGACAAATGGGCAAAGTGATCGATTTAGCTAAATCAGCAAAGGTTTCTATTCAATTTGTCCCTAAGCGTAAGGTCGACCAAATATCAGAATCGACCCAGCATCAAGGTGTGGTGGCTCAAGTGGCCGCCTATGAGTATAAAGATATTGATGTCTTATTCGAAAAAGCAGAACAAAGCGGAGAACCACCATTTTTTCTCATTTTGGATGAGCTTGAAGATCCTCATAACTTAGGATCAATTTTACGTACTGCTGATGCTGTTGGTGCTCATGGAGTCATCGTTCCGAAGCGACGGTCGGTTGGACTGACCTCTACTGTAGCGAAAGCCTCTACGGGTGCTATTGAACATATCCCGGTGACGCGCGTTACGAATCTTGCCCGAACAATGGACGAGCTTAAAGACCGAGGTCTCTGGTTTGTTGGAACCGATGCCAGCGGAAATGAAGATTATCGGGAAACCGATTTTGACATGCCTGTTGGACTGGTGATCGGCAGTGAAGGAAAAGGACTCAGTCGTTTAGTAAAAGAAAAATGCGATTTCTTAGTTCAAATTCCGATGTCAGGGCATGTGACTTCATTGAATGCTTCTGTTGCAGCTGCTTTGCTTATGTATGAAGTTCATCGTCGCCGGCACCCTAAAGGATCGAAATAGATGCGACGATTTCTACTTGTTGATGGATATAATATTATCGGGGACTGGCCTGAACTAAGAGAAATGCAGCAAAGTGACTTAGAAGGGGCTCGAGATCTCCTTATTGAAAAAATGGCAGAATACCAAGCTTATACAGGGGTTAAAATTATGATCATTTTCGATGCTCACATGGTACCTGGACTTGGGAGGAAGTATCGAAATTATCGAGTTGATATCGTCTATACAAAGGAAAAAGAAACGGCCGATGAACGGATTGAAAAACTCGTTCGGACATTGAAAAGAGTGGACACAGAAATATCAGTGGCCACATCGGATTTTCTTGAGCAGCGCGTGATTTTTGCGAGTGGGGCGCTGCGGAAGTCAGCGAGAGAGCTCAGAACTGAAGTGGGTGCGATCGAAAAAGGGATCGCAAAACAAGTGTTGAGGGTAAAAAAACAAACGGCACGAACAAAACTTCCAATAAGTGATGAAATGGCAGAAATTTTTGAAAAATGGCGTCGAGGGGAGCGGTGAGCACCTTGACGCCTTTCCTTTTTATTTAGTATAATGTTTCTATATTTAGACAATTCAATCTGTTTAAAAAGGTTTTTTAATTATGCGCTTACATTTTAGCAGATCAGTGCAAACAAAGCCTTTTTTTAAATAGAAAAAGACAGGGTCGGAGGGATCGCAGTGGCTTTAGACCTCATGGAAACTAGACAGAATGTCACGTTTGATGCAATGGACGACGAAACCCTGGTGGAGTATGTCCGAGAAGGAGATAGTGCGGGACTTGAGTATCTGATTAACAAATACAAAAACTTCGTACGAGCGAAAGCTAGGTCATACTTTCTCATCGGAGCCGATCATGAAGACATCGTTCAGGAAGGAATGATTGGCCTTTACAAAGCAATTCGCGATTTTAAAGGGGACAAGCTGTCCTCATTTAAAGCGTTTGCTGAGTTATGTATTACGCGTCAAATCATTACAGCTATCAAAACAGCGACAAGGCAAAAGCACATTCCTCTTAATTCGTATGTATCGCTGGATAAGCCTTTGTATGATGAAGAATCAGATCGGACATTACTGGATGTGATCTGTGGGTCGAGAGTTAGTGATCCAGAAGAGTTACTCATAAACCAAGAAGAGTTTGATGATATTGAAGTTAAAATGAGTGAAATATTAAGTGAACTCGAAAGACAGGTGCTTATGCTGTATTTGGATGGGCGAAGTTATCAGGAAATTTCGGTGGATCTTAATCGGCATGTTAAATCAATAGACAACGCCCTGCAACGCGTGAAGCGCAAGTTAGAACGTTACGTTGAAATAAAAGGTGTAAAGCTGTAGACAGGGGATGGACCCTGTTTTCTTTTAGAAGTGAAGCAAGGATGTCCACTATAAGCGTGGTGGAGGGTAGTTTCAAAGATTGTGTATAAAGAGTGAGAAAGGACCAACGGCTCTACTAGCAAATATAAAACATCCTATTAGGTGGAACCTCATAACCTTAAACTTTCTCTTCCTCTTGTTATGAAATATCTTAAAGCAGGCGACACTGTGAAGGGGAGGTCGATTGACAGCCCTTCTTTTATTGTGATAACTTTGTATGGTATGTACACATATGTACATAATGGTGTTTAAACAGCTAAGGAGTTAACTATGTCAACAAAAATCGTTCTCGCATGTTCGGAATGTAAGTCCCGAAACTATTCAACCACAAAAACCGAAAGCGGACGTTCTGAGCGTTTGCAAAAAAAGAAATATTGTAAGACTTGCGGTAAGCATACAACCCATGTGGAAACGAAATAAATTGAATTCATAGGTTGGAGGTGGCTTGTATGGCAGAAACAGCAAAAAAACCCGTAAAATTTTTAAAAGAAGTTTCAACAGAAATGAAACGAGTAACTTGGCCAACACGTAAAGAATTGGTACGTTACACCGGTGTTGTTATAGCTACTGTAGCGTTTATCGCGGTATTCTTTGCGATAGTAGACCTAGGAATTTCTGAATTGATCCGCATTATTTTAAACTAGTATTGAACAGTGAGAGAAAGTTGTTTTAGAGGAGGGAAGGACTTTACGTCCTGATCGTCATGGAGAAAAACTGGTATGTTGTCCACACCTATTCTGGGTATGAGAATAAAGTAAAAACGAATCTGGAAAAGCGTGTTGAATCAATGGACATGACCGATAAAATCTTTCGTGTCCTTGTTCCTGTTGAGGAAGAAACGGAAGTGAAAAATGGAAAGAGTAAGCAAGTTACGAAAAAGGTCTTTCCTGGTTATGTTATTGTAGAAATGGTTATGACAGATGATTCGTGGTATGTTGTACGTAATACCCCTGGTGTTACTGGATTCGTAGGTTCTTCTGGAGCAGGCTCAAAGCCTACCCCGCTTCTTCCTGAAGAAGTGGAAGCAATCTTGCGCCAAATGGGTGTAGAACAACCAAAAGCAGAGGTTGATTTTGAAATCAAAGAGTCTGTTAAAGTAAAAGAAGGGCCGTTCGCAAACTTCATTGGTACTGTTGAAGATATCTTTGCGGACAAGCAAAAATTAAAAGTACATGTAAACATGTTTGGCCGTGAAACTCCGGTCGAGCTCGAGTTTAATCAAGTCGAAAAGATTTAATCTGCTTTTTTAAGAGTTAAGAAAGTATAAAAATCTACGCTTGTCTAGCACCAGGCGCCATCGACTCGTGTCAAATAACCTATCCGATCAAAAGTAAAAAGCACTTTTTATCGGACAGAACATTTGCATGTCGTCGGGTAAGGGCGCCTTACGCTTTTCTAATAATACGAGTTCAAAAGAGGTATAAATAGAGCATAAAAAGAGCCAAGTAGGTTTAGGTGGGAAACTTCTGTATTCGTCACAGGACGAGGTATTTAGCGGAATACCTACAGTTGAATAGCTATTTTTAGCGGATTTTTGAACATCTTCTTATAAAACTACTTGATATCTGTTTTTGTAAGTGATAAAATTTGAATGTTGTTAATGACGTGAACATCATGTTCACGTTTTTTCCTGCAAAGAAGCAGGACATGAGTGGGAGGGCAATTGCCCGGTTTACCACATCACGGACTTAAGGAGGTGTGTCGCGTGGCTAAAAAGGTCATTAAAGTTGTAAAACTTCAAATCCCAGCTGGTAAAGCGAACCCAGCACCGCCTGTCGGACCAGCACTAGGTCAAGCAGGGGTAAACATCATGGGATTCTGTAAAGAATTTAACGCTCGTACACAAGAACAAGCGGGCTTAATTATTCCGGTTGAAATCACGGTATTTGAAGACCGTTCATTTACATTTATCACGAAAACCCCACCGGCTGCAGTTCTATTGAAAAAAGCAGCAGGTATTGAAGCGGCTTCTGGTGAGCCGAACAAAAACAAGGTGGCAACGTTAAATCGTGATAAAGTTCGTGAAATTGCGGAACAGAAAATGCCTGACCTTAACGCAGCTGATGTTGAAGCAGCTATGCGTATGGTTGAAGGTACTGCCCGTAGTATGGGTATCGTTATCGAAGGCTAATTTAACCCATGAAAGTAAGTGAGGTTGCGACAGGGAATTCGTTCCCACTTGAGTTAGTGTTTGTTTAAAACGAAGGATAAATGGAGCTTAGGAGAGTACACGGTGTACCTTTACACAGCTATTTTTTCCGGAATTTTTAAACTTCATTTACAAGGTTCGCAACCTTTATTAGTGGGAGGTCTAACCGCTAAAACCACAATCAAGGAGGAAATTAACATGGCTAACAAAGGCAAAAAATTCGAAGATGCTTTGAAGCTCGTTGACCGCGAAAAAGCGTACGATGCACAAGAAGCTATCGAGTTAGTAAAGAAAACGGCAACAGCTAACTTTGATGAAACTGTTGAACTAGCTGCTCGTCTTGGGGTAGATCCGAAGAAAGCGGACCAACAAATCCGTGGTGCTGTCGTTCTTCCTAACGGAACAGGTAAAACACAACGTGTACTTGTTTTCGCAAAAGGCGACAAAGCAAAAGAGGCAGAAGCAGCTGGAGCTGACTATGTAGGTGAAGAAGACCTTATCAACAAAATCAACCAAGGATGGTTTGACTTTGATGTGGTTGTTGCAACACCAGATATGATGGCTCAGGTTGGTAAATTAGGTCGAGTATTAGGACCAAAAGGTCTTATGCCAAACCCTAAAACCGGCACAGTGACGTTCGAAGTTGAAAAAGCTGTGAATGAAATCAAAGCCGGTAAAGTAGAGTACCGTGTAGACAAATCCGGAAACATTCATGTTCCAATCGGAAAAGTATCTTTTGATACTGACAAATTGGTTGAAAACTTTTCAACAATGATTGAAACATTGTTGAAAGTAAAACCTTCAGCGTCTAAAGGTACTTACGTGCGCAATGTCTCTGTTGCATCTACAATGGGACCTGGTGTGAAGGTAAACTCTTCCAGCTTCAAACATTAAGAATATAGTTGACTTACCCTGCGAGGGAAGATATACTATTCAATAGTGAAATTCAAATAAGTCATACCGTAGACAGTAGGTGCGAGTAAATCGCTTAATTTCCTGCCGAGGTGAAATCATGTCAGATCCCTATGAATCCATAGGTTATCGATACGTGTGCCTCCATGTCTATGCATGGAGGCCTTTTTACTTTCTTCGGTATGAATGATTGATTTATGGGAGGTGTCAGGATAGGATGAGCGCAATTATCGAAAAGAAACAACAACTCGTTGGTGAAATCGCAACGAAGTTACAAGAGAGCCAATCAACAATTGTGGTTGATTACCGTGGACTTGATGTTTCTGAAGTTACAGAACTTCGTAAACAACTTCGTGAAGCGGGTGTAGACTTCAAAGTTTATAAAAACTCTATGGTTCGCCGCGCCGCTGCGGAAACTGGTTTGACAGAACTAGACGAGCAGTTGGTAGGACCTACTGCGATTGCTTTCAGTAATGATGATGTAATCGCGCCTGCAAAGATTTTAAATAACTTTGCAAAAGATCACGAAGCGCTAGAACTTAAAGCGGGGGTAATTGAAGGTCGAGTAGCTTCTTTAGAAGAAGTGAAGGCTCTAGCAGAACTACCTTCTCGCGACGGATTGCTTGGAATGCTTCTCAGCGTTATGCAAGCTCCAATCCGCAACTTTGCATTGGCTACAAAAGCTGTTGCAGAGCAAAAAGAAGAACAAGGTGCGTAAAATATACTCGCCGATTAGCGTGACGATAAATTTAGAAAACTTATAATTATAGGAGGAAAGACAAATGACTAAAGAGCAAATTATTGATGCAATTAAAGAAATGTCTGTTTTAGAACTAAACGATCTTGTTAAAGCGATCGAGGAAGAATTCGGTGTTGAAGCTGCAGCACCAGTAGCAGTTGCAGGTGGCGGTGCCGCTGAAGCAGCTGAAGAGCAAACTGAATTTGACGTTGTACTAGAATCTGCTGGCGCATCTAAAATCAACGTTATCAAAGTAGTTCGTGAAATCACTGGTCTTGGCTTGAAAGATGCAAAAGCTCTTGTAGATGGTGCTCCTGCTCCACTTAAAGAAGGCGTATCTAAAGAAGATGCTGATGAAATGAAAGCTAAGCTAGAAGAAGCTGGAGCTTCAATCGAACTTAAATAAGAAGCTACTCTTTATAAAAAACTCGCTTTGGTTTCCAAAGCGAGTTTTTTTAACCATTTTTCGTAAATTCATTTATAGAGGATGTTCAAAAAGTCCGCTAAAAATAGCTGTCGTAGAATTGGATCTCCTGCTAAATACCGCCACGTCCTGTGGCGTACGCAGAAGTCAGCCCATACTGGGGAAGCTTGTTGGCTTGTTTCTCGCTCCTCACGTATTAACATCATACGATCCGGTGCTCGAAGACATCGTCGCCTCGACCTACTCGGCTCTTTTTATGCTCCTTTTGAACACGCACTTATATGGTAAAAGAAGAAGGTAACGGAAGATTCTCTTCCAATTGATTGAAAAACCTCATCTACGCTAACACTGGAGAATGAGGCCTTTGCTCAAGAGTTAAGAAAGTAAATCTACGTTTCGGTGTCTAGCTTAAGGCGCCATCGTGCTCTTTTCTAGAATGAAAATTCAGGTAATGCGGGTGAAAACAATATGGACCATTATTATTCGGAAAACCCAAATGTGGAAAGTGATCCAACAACGATTAACGTCGTAATTCGAGAACAACAATTAACTTTCACCTCCGACCGAGGTGTTTTTTCAAAAGGCGACATAGACTTTGGGACAAGAGTGTTACTAGAGTCGTTTGAATGGCCGACAGTAAAAGGGGGGATTGGTGACATTGGATGTGGATGGGGGCCGATTGGTGTTACTCTTGCTAAAGAAAACTCGGACCGTTCCATTGTGATGGTGGATGTGAACAAACGAGCGGTTGAGTTAGCGAAAAATAATGCCAAGCTGAATCGAGTTGGAAATGTCGAGGTAATCCAAAGTAGCTTGTTTTCGAACGTTCGTGATTACGAGTTTGCGACAATTTTAACTAACCCGCCGATTCGTGCGGGCAAAAAAATTGTCCATCAATTATTTGAAGAGGCTTATGCTCAGTTACTATCCGGCGGCGAGTTGTGGGTTGTCATTCAGAAGAAACAAGGTGCCCCTTCAGCAAAGAAGAAATTAGAAGAAATGTTTGATGTTGTAGAGGTTCCGAGGAAAGAAAAAGGTTACTTTATTTTGAATGCAAAAAAATATTGACTCGGATTTCCGGTTGTGTTAATGTTATTTAATGCGTATGAATATGAAAATAGGGTCAATGCGTTTAAATATAGGAGATGTGTATGAAAAAGGGTCATTTTGGACAAACTAGTAACGTCTTTTATGCTTAAGGGGTAAAAGGCTTTGAAAATACCCTTTTTTCTTTGTTTCTACAATTATTTTAACGAGAGTACAGTTATTGGTGCATAAGCACGCCGATCATTTGACCCAGTGAATGCTATTAAAGGACGAAACTTTTATGTCCTTTTGATCATAGATAAGAAAGTTTAAGATTTTCGTGTCTATGTTTAGCTCTGGCGCCTATGAAGACAAGGTCACTTTACGTCGAACGAAGCAGAGATAGCTGCTCATGGTTTACCGACTAAAAGTAATGGCCACTCATGAAATAGGTGCTTGCGCTTTTCTTAATAAAAACGTTAGTTTTGAGGGGTGAATCAGTTGACAGGTCAACAAGTTCAGTATGGACGTCACCGCCAGAGAAGAAGTTATGCAAGAATCAACGAAGTTTTGGAACTGCCAAACTTAATTGAGATTCAATCAGCTTCTTATCAATGGTTTCTTGATGAGGGTATTCGCGAGATGTTTCAAGACATCTCCCCGATCGAAGATTTTACAGGTAATTTGGTTTTAGAGTTTATTGATTATAGCTTAGGTGACCCAAAATACTCTGTGGAAGAATCGAAAGAACGGGATGTTACTTATTCTGCACCTCTTCGTGTCAAGGTACGCTTGATCAACAAAGAGACAGGGGAAGTAAAAGAGCAGGAAGTATTTATGGGAGATTTCCCACTTATGACCGAAACAGGGACATTCGTCATAAACGGTGCAGAGCGTGTCATTGTTTCTCAGCTTGTTCGTTCTCCAAGTGTCTACTTTAACGACAAGATCGATAAAAATGGCAAAAAAGGCTTTGGTGCTACCGTAATTCCAAACCGCGGTGCTTGGTTAGAGTTGGAAACAGACGCCAAAGATGTCGTTTACGTACGAATTGATCGTACAAGAAAAATTCCGGTTACGGTGTTACTCCGTGCTCTCGGGTTTGGAACTGATCAAGAGATCATTGATCTACTAGGAGAAGATGAATACTTACGCAATTCTCTTGAAAAAGACAACACAGATGGATCTGAAAAAGCATTGCTAGAAATTTATGAGCGCCTTCGTCCTGGAGAACCTCCAACGGTCGATAACGCGAAAAGTTTATTAGAATCGCGCTTTTTTGATCCAAAACGATACGACCTAGCGAACGTTGGGCGTTATAAAATGAATAAAAAACTTCATATAAAAGATCGTCTCTTCAATCAACGGTTAGCAGAAACGCTTGTTGACCCTGATACAGGCGAAGTACTAGCAGAAGAAGGGGCTATGATTGACCGCCGTCTTCTTGATCGTTTAATCCCTTACTTAGAAAACAACGTAGGGTTCCGTCACTACACACTTAACGGTGGGGTAGTGGAAGATGAAGAAGTAGAGTTGCAGTCTGTTCTCATTCATCCTCAAAACGGAAAAGAAGATGCGGAGCCAATTCGTGTGTTAGGGAATGGAGTAGTAGACAGAAGCGTAAAGAACATTACGCCTGCTGATATTATTTCTTCCATTAACTACTTCTTTAACCTATTACATGGCGTTGGAAACACTGACGACATCGATCACTTAGGTAACCGTCGTTTGCGTTCTGTAGGGGAATTGCTTCAAAACCAATTCCGTATCGGTTTATCTCGGATGGAGCGTGTGGTTCGTGAACGTATGTCGATCCAAGACGCCAATATGATTACGCCACAAGCTTTGATCAATATCCGTCCGGTTATTGCGTCAATAAAAGAGTTCTTTGGAAGCTCGCAGCTTTCTCAATTTATGGACCAGACGAACCCTCTAGCTGAGTTAACACACAAACGTCGACTATCTGCATTGGGACCTGGTGGTTTAACGCGTGAACGCGCAGGCTTTGAAGTGCGTGACGTTCACTACTCCCACTACGGCCGTATGTGTCCGATTGAAACACCTGAGGGTCCGAACATCGGATTAATTAACTCGCTTTCCAGTTATGCGAAAGTAAACGAGTTCGGATTTATGGAAACACCTTATCGTAAGGTCGACCATGAGACAGGTGCCGTTTCTGCTCAGATTGATTATCTGACAGCTGACGAAGAAGACAATTATGTTGTCGCTCAGGCGAATGCAAAGCTGGGTGAAAACGGTGTGTTCGAGGATGATAATATCATTTGCCGATTCCGTGGTGAGAACATCGTCGTACCTAAGGATCGCGTCGACTATATGGACGTATCACCGAAGCAGGTTGTTTCCGCTGCGACGGCTTGTATTCCTTTCTTGGAAAACGATGACTCCAACCGTGCGTTAATGGGTGCGAACATGCAACGTCAGGCAGTTCCTCTTTTAAACCCTGAATCCCCACTAGTAGGGACAGGAATGGAGTATGTATCTGCGAAAGACTCCGGGGCTGCTGTCATTTCTAAATCAAAAGGACGTGTAGAACGCGTTTCTGGCAGCTACATTCAAGTTCGTCGAATTGAAGAAGTTGATGGAAAAGAAATCGAAGGAGACGCGGTCCGTTACAACTTTCAAAAGTTTATCCGTTCCAACCAAGGTACGTGTTACAACCAGCGTCCGATTGTAAGTGAAGGAGACATCGTAACAAAAGGTGAAATTCTCGCTGATGGACCATCAATGGAAAAAGGTGAAATGGCGCTCGGGCGTAACGTTCTTGTTGGGTTTATGACGTGGGACGGCTACAACTACGAGGATGCGATTATTTTAAGTGAACGCCTTGTAAAAGATGATGTCTATACGTCGATTCATATTGAAGAGTACGAGTCTGAAGCTCGTGATACGAAGCTCGGACCAGAAGAAATTACAAGAGATATTCCAAACGTTGGGGAAGATGCGTTACGCAACCTCGATGAACGTGGAATTATTCGTGTCGGTGCCGAAGTAAAAGACGGCGACATTCTTGTGGGTAAAGTTACGCCAAAAGGAGTAACAGAACTTACAGCAGAAGAGCGTCTGCTCCATGCTATTTTCGGTGAAAAAGCTCGGGAAGTAAGAGATACTTCATTACGTGCACCACACGGAGGCGATGGTATTGTCTTAGATGTAAAAATCTTTAATCGTGAAGATGGCGACGAACTGCCACCGGGTGTGAACCAGCTCGTACGTGTGTATATTGTACAGAAACGTAAAATTCACGAAGGCGATAAAATGGCCGGTCGTCACGGAAACAAAGGTGTTATTTCCCGAATTCTGCCAGAAGAAGATATGCCTTATCTTCCAGACGGAACGCCAATCGATATCATGTTGAACCCATTAGGGGTACCATCTCGTATGAACATCGGTCAGGTACTGGAAATGCATTTAGGTATGGCTGCTCGTAACTTAGGCATCCACGTTGCATCCCCTGTATTTGATGGTGCACGAGAGGAAGACGTATGGTCTACGATTGCGGAAGCGGGTATGGCTCGCGATGCGAAAACGGTCCTTTACGATGGAAGAACTGGTGAACCGTTTGATAACCGTGTATCCGTCGGAGTTATGTACATGATTAAACTGGCTCACATGGTTGATGATAAATTACATGCTCGTTCTACAGGTCCATACTCTCTTGTTACGCAGCAACCTCTTGGTGGTAAAGCACAATTTGGAGGACAGCGTTTCGGTGAGATGGAGGTATGGGCATTAGAAGCATACGGTGCGGCTTACACATTACAAGAAATCCTAACGGTGAAATCCGATGATGTGGTCGGTCGCGTAAAAACGTATGAAGCAATTGTCAAAGGCGAAAACGTTCCTGAGCCAGGTGTACCTGAATCGTTTAAAGTTCTTATTAAAGAACTTCAAAGCTTGGGAATGGACGTTAAGATGCTATCCAGTAACGAAGAAGAAATTGAAATGCTGGAGTTAGATGACGAAGAAGATCAAAATAACGACAAGTTGAACCTGAACCTGGAGTCCAGTGAATCAAACGGTTAATGGCAGATCTTGAAAGCTGAAAGGGAGGTTGGCCCCTTGATAGATGTAAATAACTTTGAGTATATGAAAATTGGCTTGGCTTCTCCGGATAAAATCCGCTCTTGGTCAAGAGGCGAGGTAAAAAAGCCTGAAACAATCAACTACAGAACTCTCAAACCTGAAAAAGACGGTCTGTTCTGTGAACGCATTTTCGGTCCAACAAAGGATTGGGAATGTCATTGCGGAAAGTATAAACGTGTCCGTTATAAGGGCGTCGTTTGTGACCGTTGTGGTGTTGAAGTCACGCGAGCAAAAGTACGTCGTGAGAGAATGGGGCACATTGAACTTGCTGCCCCTGTATCTCATATTTGGTACTTTAAAGGAATCCCTAGCCGAATGGGACTTGTTCTTGACATGTCTCCTCGGTCATTGGAGGAAGTCATTTATTTTGCTTCCTACGTCGTAACAGAAACTGGGGATACCCCACTAGAGTTAAAGCAGCTTCTTTCCGAAAGAGAATACCGTGCGTACCGTGAGAAGTATGGTCGTACTTTTAGTGCTCAAATGGGTGCAGAAGCGATTCGTAAGCTGCTTCAAGATATCGATTTAGAAAAAGAAGTTAAAATGTTAAAAGAAGAATTATTAACGGCTCAAGGACAACGTCGTACGCGAGCGATTAAGCGTCTTGAAGTACTTGAAGCATTCCGTAATTCCGGTAACAACCCTGACTGGATGATTCTAGACGTTCTACCGATTATTCCACCAGAACTGCGCCCAATGGTTCAACTGGATGGTGGACGTTTTGCTACATCAGACTTAAACGATCTTTATCGTCGAGTGATCAACCGTAACAATCGTTTGAAGCGACTGCTAGATCTAGGAGCACCGAGCATTATCGTTCAAAACGAGAAGCGGATGCTTCAAGAGGCTGTGGACGCTTTAATCGACAACGGTCGTCGCGGTCGTCCAGTTACTGGACCGGGGAACCGACCTTTAAAGTCACTTTCGCATATGTTGAAAGGTAAGCAAGGGCGTTTCCGCCAGAACCTGCTAGGTAAACGTGTAGACTACTCCGGTCGTTCAGTTATCGTAGTAGGCCCACATTTGAAAATGTATCAATGTGGTCTTCCAAAAGAGATGGCCCTTGAACTATTCAAACCATTTGTAATGAAAGAGCTGGTAAGCAAAGGGCTTGCTCATAATATTAAAAGCGCGAAGCGTAAAGTTGAGCGCGTGCAACCAGAAGTGTGGGACGTTCTTGAAGAAGTTATTAAAGAACACCCGGTACTGTTAAACCGTGCCCCTACTTTGCACAGACTCGGAATTCAAGCGTTTGAACCAACACTTGTGGAAGGGCGTGCCATCAAACTTCATCCGCTTGTATGTACAGCTTATAACGCTGACTTTGACGGTGACCAAATGGCTGTTCACGTTCCTTTATCAGCAGAAGCTCAAGCAGAGTCTCGTTTACTTATGCTTGCAGCACAAAACATCTTGAACCCGAAAGACGGTAAACCAGTAGTAACACCTTCTCAAGATATGGTACTAGGTAACTACTACTTAACGCTTGAACGTTCAGGTGCAATTGGTGAAGGGAACATTTACTATGGCGCAAATGAAGCACTTACCGCTTACCAAAACGGTTATGCTCATCTTCATACGCGCATAGCGGTACCAGTGGATTCAATTGGCGACAAACCTTTCAAAGAACACCAACGCGGGAAGTTACTATTAACATCTGTAGGTAAAATTATCTTTAACGAAATTTTACCACCAGAATTCCCTTATATTAACGAACCAACAGCGTTTAACCTTCAGGAAGAAACGCCTGATGAATACATCGTCCCAATGGATACGGACGTGAAAAGTTTATATGCTGAACGTGACATCGTGAAACCATTTAAAAAAGGTTTCTTAGGGGATGTTATTGCCCAAGTCTTTAAAGAGTTTAAAGTCTCAGAGACGTCTATTATGCTTGATAAAATGAAAGACCTAGGCTTTTACTACTCCACAAAAGCTGGTATTACCATTGGTGTATCGGATATTGTGGTGCTAAAAGACAAGCAAGATATCCTAGATGATGCAGAACAAAAAGTCGAACGAGTCTTGAAGCAATTCCGCCGTGGTTTAATCACTGAGGAAGAGCGTTATGACAAAGTTATTGAGATCTGGAGTTCAGCAAAAGACAAAATCCAAAGCAAGTTGATGGGTACTCTCGATAATCAGAACCCAATCTTTATGATGAGTGACTCTGGTGCCCGTGGTAACGCATCTAACTTTACGCAGCTTGCGGGTATGCGTGGTTTGATGGCTAACCCATCTGGTCGAATTATCGAACTTCCTATCAAATCCAGTTTCCGCGAAGGTCTAACAGTACTTGAGTACTTTATTTCCACTCACGGTGCTCGTAAAGGTCTTGCTGATACGGCACTCAAAACGGCTGACTCTGGTTACCTTACACGTCGTCTCGTAGACGTAGCACAAGATGTTATTGTTCGTGAGCAAGACTGCGGAACTGACCGAGGCTTAAAAGTAGCTGCAATCCAAGAAGGTAGTGAGGTTATTGAACCTCTTTACGATCGACTTGTCGGGCGTGCAACGTTCCAGACGGTACTGCACCCTGAAACAGGTGAAGTATTAGCAGAAAAGAACCAAACACTCGATGAAGATACGGCAAAAGTCATTGACGACGCTGGTGTGACACAAATCACCATCCGCTCTGCCTTCACATGTGATACAAAACATGGTGTATGTAAAGCTTGCTACGGACGTAACCTTGCAACAGGCGCTGAAGTAGAAGTTGGTGAAGCAGTTGGTATTATCGCCGCACAGTCTATCGGTGAGCCTGGTACACAGTTAACAATGCGTACATTCCACACAGGTGGGGTTGCCGGTGACGATATCACGCAAGGTTTACCGCGTATTCAGGAAGTCTTTGAGGCTCGTAACCCTAAAGGTCAAGCGGTGATTTCTGAGATTGAAGGTATCGTAACCGACGTCAAAGAAGTTAATGATAAAAAGGAAATCGTCGTAAAAGGCGAAATCGAAACACGCTCTTACACAACGCCATACGGATCTCGTATGAAAGTTGAGACTGGTGCTGAAGTGAAGCCGGGTCAGGAGCTTACAGAAGGTTCGATTGATCCTAAAGAATTGCTTGCAGTATCCGGCGTTCAAGGCGTACAAGAATATCTCTTACGTGAAGTACAGAAAGTATACCGAATGCAAGGGGTAGAAATCGGAGATAAACACGTGGAAGTAATGGTTCGTCAAATGCTTCGTAAAGTTCGCGTTCTTGACGCAGGTGATACTGACGTATTACCAGGATCTCTCGTTGAAATCCATCAGTTTAACGAAGCAAATAAAGACGTATTACTTCGAGGCGGTACACCAGCAACAGGTAAACCGGTATTGCTTGGTATTACAAAAGCCTCTCTTGAGACTGATTCCTTCTTATCCGCGGCATCCTTCCAGGAAACAACGCGTGTCCTGACTGATGCAGCAATCAAAGGAAAACGCGATGAACTCGTAGGTCTGAAAGAGAATGTCATTATCGGTAAGCTTGTGCCAGCGGGTACAGGAATGCAGCGCTACCGCCGCATCGATGTATCTGTTGAAGGAGAAGAACAACAAGAAGTGCCTGCGATCGAAGAAGCAACAATTCAAGAATCGTAAGCTATTAATCAAGGAGTCTTGGGGGAGGGGGCACTCTTTCCCCTTGATCCTACTATTAATAAAAGTTGTCATAGGTTGTTGACACTTATTATCCCGAGTGATAATATATAAAAGTGCGCCTAATACCTGATACTTTGGAGGATAACAAATGTCTTATGAAAAAGTAGTGCAGGCGAATCAACGGATAGTGGGCACGAAACAGACACTTAAAGCACTGGAAGAACAGCAGGTTATAGAATTAATTATTGCCGATGATGCTGATCACAGTGTACTTGCCAAGGTGTTGGCGGAAGCTGAGAACCAAGGAGTACCGATCGCAACCGTGGATTCTATGAAAAAGCTTGGTAAAGCTTGTGGAATTGACGTATCAGCAGCGATAGTTGCAATTAAAAAGTAAATTAGTTTTTGCTTTGGGATACCCCAAAAAAGCAAAAACTTTACTTTTGCACTTTTATGAACCACCTGGACCAGTGGACTTAACCATTGTTGTTATGAAAGGAGGAAAATCATGCCTACAATTAACCAATTGGTACGTAAAGGTCGCGTATCTAAAACAAAACAGTCCGACTCACCAGCTCTAAATAAAGGATACAACAGCTTCAAAAAAGTACAAACGGACTTGAGCTCTCCACAAAAACGTGGTGTATGTACTCGTGTTGGAACAATGACACCAAAGAAGCCAAACTCGGCGTTACGTAAATATGCTCGTGTACGCTTAACGAACCAAATTGAAGTAACGGCTTATATCCCGGGGATTGGACACAACTTGCAAGAACACAGTGTTGTTCTTATCCGTGGTGGACGTGTAAAAGACTTACCGGGTGTTCGTTATCACATCGTACGTGGAGCATTGGACACTGCTGGAGTTGAAAACCGTGCGCAAGGCCGTTCTAAATACGGTACGAAGCGTCCTAAAAAGTAACATTTAGGTTTTAATAATAGATGAAATGAAGGGAGGGGACCACATGCCTCGTAAAGGACCAGTACCAAAAAGAGATGTACTACCTGATCCGCTTTACAAATCAAAGCTTGTCACTCGTTTGATCAATCGTATGATGATCCACGGTAAAAAAGGGAAAGCTCAAACTACCCTATATAGATCATTTGAGCTAGTGCAAGAACGTACCGGCAATGATCCTCAAGAAGTTTTTGAACAAGCGTTGAAAAACATCATGCCAGTTCTTGAAGTAAAAGCTCGTCGTGTTGGTGGTGCTAACTATCAAGTACCAATCGAAGTAAAACCAGAACGTCGTACGACACTAGGTCTTCGTTGGTTAGTAAGCTATGCACGCATCCGTGGTGAAAAGACTATGGAAGAGCGTCTAGCTAACGAAATCATGGACGCAGCAAACAATACAGGTGCAGCTGTTAAGAAACGTGAAGACACTCACCGTATGGCGGAAGCAAACAAAGCATTTGCTCACTATCGTTGGTAATTCAACTCCTTGTTTTACAAGGGGATGGAACCAGCATTTACAGCATATGAGAGGGCATAAGAGGTGGAGCGCATAAGCGTTTTCACCTAAAGCCGTCTCCAACTACTATAAGATCTTCATTTTAGGAAGGAGAAAATGACCATGGGAAGAGAGTTCTCCTTGGAAAAAACTCGTAATATCGGGATCATGGCTCACATCGATGCCGGTAAAACGACAACAACTGAACGAGTTCTTTTCTACACAGGACGTATTCACAAAATCGGTGAAACGCACGAAGGTGCTTCTCAAATGGACTGGATGGACCAAGAGCAAGAGCGTGGTATCACGATCACGTCTGCTGCAACAACAGCTGCATGGAGAGAACACCGCGTTAACATCATCGATACACCAGGTCACGTAGACTTTACTGTAGAGGTAGAGCGTTCTTTACGTGTACTTGACGGTGCAGTTGCAGTACTTGATGCACAATCCGGTGTAGAACCACAAACGGAAACAGTTTGGCGCCAAGCTACGACATACGGTGTACCACGTGTTGTTTTCGTAAACAAAATGGACAAGATCGGAGCCGATTTCCTTTATTCTCTAGGCACAATGCACGATCGTTTAGGTGCAAACGCACAAGCGATCCAACTGCCAATTGGTGCAGAGGATGACTTCGAAGGAATTATCGACCTTGTCGAAATGAAAGCTTTCTATTACTTAGACGATCTAGGTTCACGTACTGAAGCTCGTGAAATTCCAGACGAATACAAAGATCAAGCGAATGAATACCGCGAGAAGTTATTGGAAGCTGTTTCTGAGCTAGACGAAGATTTAATGATGAAGTATCTTGAAGGTGAAGAACTCACTGTGGATGAGATTAAAGCTGCTATCCGTAAAGGTACTTGTGACGTTGAATTTTATCCAGTTATTTGTGGATCGGCTTTCAAAAACAAAGGTGTTCAACTAATGCTTGACTCTGTTATTGATTACTTGCCATCTCCACTTGATGTACCGGATATGACAGGTTTTCTACCTGACACAGAAGAAGAGGTTCTACGTAAAGCGGGCGATGACGAGCCATTCTCTGCATTGGCGTTTAAAGTTGCGACAGACCCATATGTAGGTAAACTTACGTTCTTCCGTGTATACTCTGGTTCAGTAAACGCAGGTTCATATGTAAAGAACTCTACAAAAGATAAGCGTGAGCGTATGGGACGTATCCTTCAAATGCACGCAAACCACCGTGAAGAGATTCCAACTTGCTACTCCGGTGATATTGCTGCAGGTGTTGGTCTTAAAAATACGTCTACAGGTGACACACTATGTGACGAGAAAAGCACTGTAATTCTCGAATCCATGGAGTTCCCTGAGCCAGTTATCTCCTTGTCTGTAGAGCCAAAGTCTAAAGCAGACCAAGATAAAATGGGTATTGCTTTAGCGAAGCTTGCTGAAGAGGATCCAACATTCCGCACACACACTGATGAAGAAACTGGACAAACGATCATCGCTGGTATGGGTGAACTTCACCTTGACATCATCGTAGACCGTCTGAAACGTGAATTCAAAGTAGAAGCGAATGTAGGGGCTCCACAAGTTTCTTACCGTGAAAGTATTCGCCAAAGCGCTAAGTGTGAAGGTAAATTCGTACGTCAATCTGGTGGTCGTGGACAATTCGGTCACGTATGGGTTGAGTTCTCTCCAAACGAAGAGGGAGCAGGTTTCGAATTTGAAGATGCTATTGTTGGTGGGGTTGTTCCTCGTGAATACATTGCATCAGTAGGACAAGGCCTTGAAGAATCACTTAAAAACGGTATGCTTGCAGGTTATCCCGTAATCGACGTTAAAGCACGTCTTTTCGACGGTTCTTACCACGATGTTGACTCAAACGAGATGGCATTTAAAGTGGCTGCTTCTCTTGCTGTTAAAGAAGCAGTGAAAAAATGTGACCCAGCTATTCTTGAGCCAATCATGAAAGTTGAAGTGGTTGTTCCTGAAGAATACATGGGAGATATTATGGGTGACGTTACTTCTCGCCGTGGACGTGTAGAAGGAATGGAAGCTCGCGGAAATGCACAAATCGTTAAGGCAATGGTGCCACTTTCCGAAATGTTTGGATATGCAACATCACTACGTTCAAACACACAAGGTCGTGGACAATATACAATGCATTTTGACCACTATGAAGAAGTGCCAAAGAGTATTTCTGAAGAGATTGTAAAAAAACAATCTGGTAGTTAATCTAATATTGTCTCACCATTAAATTTGTTGTAAGCTTAGTTTGTTGTAAGCTTAGAAAGGTGAAAAGAGATCCTTTTTCATCTTTCTCCCTAATATAAAAAATAATCTTAAAGAACTTAAGGAGGAATTCGATCATGGCTAAAGAAAAATTTGATCGTTCCAAGACGCATGCCAATATTGGTACAATTGGACACGTTGACCATGGTAAAACAACATTAACTGCTGCAATCACTCACGTACTTCATAAGCAATCCGGTAAAGGTTCTGCGATGGCTTATGACCAAATCGACGGTGCTCCTGAAGAGCGCGAACGTGGAATCACAATCTCCACTGCACACGTTGAGTACGAAACTGACACTCGTCACTATGCACACGTTGACTGCCCAGGACACGCAGACTACGTTAAAAACATGATCACAGGTGCCGCTCAAATGGACGGTGCAATCCTAGTTGTTTCTGCTGCTGACGGCCCAATGCCACAAACTCGTGAGCACATTCTACTTTCTCGTCAGGTAGGGGTACCTTCAATCGTAGTATTCCTTAACAAAACTGACCAAGTAGACGACGAAGAACTACTTGAATTAGTAGAAATGGAAGTTCGTGACCTACTTTCTGAGTACGACTTCCCAGGCGATGACATCCCAGTAGTAAAAGGTTCTGCTCTTAAAGCTCTTGAAGGAGATGCTGACCACGAACAAGCGATCATTGACCTAATGGCGCAAGTGGATGAGTACATCCCAACTCCAGAGCGTGACAAAGACAAGCCATTTATGATGCCTGTTGAGGACGTATTCTCAATCACTGGCCGTGGTACTGTTGCAACTGGCCGTGTTGAGCGTGGACAACTTAACGTAGGTGACGAAGTTGAAATCATCGGTATCGAAGAAGAGTCTAAGAAGACTACTGTAACAGGTGTTGAAATGTTCCGTAAGCTTCTTGACTACGCTGAAGCTGGTGACAACATTGGTGCGCTACTACGTGGTGTATCCCGTGACGACATCACTCGTGGACAAGTTCTTGCTAAGCCAGGAACAATCACTCCACACACTAAATTTAAATCTGAAGTTTACGTTCTTTCTAAAGAAGAGGGTGGACGTCACACTCCATTCTTCTCTAACTACCGTCCTCAGTTCTACTTCCGTACAACTGACGTAACTGGTGTAATCAACCTTCCAGAAGGTGTTGAAATGGTTATGCCTGGAGACAACATCGAAATGGTAGTTGAACTAATCAACCCAATCGCGATTGAAGAGGGAACTAAGTTCTCTATCCGTGAAGGTGGCCGTACAGTAGGCGCCGGCGTTGTTGCTGAGATCCAAGAGTAATAACAAAACAGACAGATTAACTAAATAAGTTAATGACCCCGGGAATTAAATTCCCGGGGTTTTGATATGTAATTAGGGTTTTTCATATGGAATAGAACTTGAATGCAAAACATTGGACCTTTTTACAGTAAGATAGAATTTTATGCAGAGTGGTTTTTTATTCAGAATTGATTCACCTCTTTCTAGCTTATAGAAGGTGTTCATATGGTTGATATGTAGAAAATAAGATTTCAATAAACATAAGCCATTGATAGACATCAAGAAATATTTGGATGCTTGTTTAACCCTTGAAAACAAAGGCGATAATCTTTATAATAGAAAAAGTGTGATTGGATAATTTAATTATCTATTACACTTGATTTGCGTTATACATTCTTGTATAATGTTTAATGTTGGTCACATGACAGGCGTTGATGTGGAAGGTTGCTGACACACCCGGCCCCTTTGCCATGGGAGGGTGCAGGAAAAATTTCCGCGGAGCAAGTCTATTTCCAAAATGGGCGAAAAAGGAGGTAATCAAATGGCAAAACAAAAAATTCGCATTCGTCTTAAAGCTTACGATCACAGAACGTTGGATCAGTCAGCTGAGAAAATCGTTGAAACAGCGAAGCGTTCAGGTGCTAGTGTTTCTGGTCCTATCCCGCTTCCAACTGAAAAATCTGTTTACACGATTCTACGTGCGGTGCACAAGTACAAAGATTCTCGTGAACAATTCGAGATGCGTACGCACAAGCGTTTAATCGACATTGTGGAACCTACTCCACAAACTGTTGATGCTCTAATGCGATTAGACCTGCCATCAGGCGTCGATATCGAAATCAAACTATAAAATTACGATAAGAAAACAGGAGGTGTGACTCATGACCAAAGGAATCTTAGGTAAGAAATTAGGAATGACTCAAGTGTTTGCTGATAACGGTGAGGTCATCCCAGTAACTGTAATCGAAGCTAACCCTAACGTTGTTCTTCAAAAGAAAACGGTAGAAAGCGACGGTTACGAAGCGATCCAAATCGGATTCAGTGATAAAAAAGATCACCGCTCTAACAAGCCTGAAAAAGGCCACGCTGCAAAAGCTGACACTGCCCCTAAGCGCTTCGTTAAAGAAATCCGTCACGCAAATATGTCGGATTATGAAGTTGGTCAGGAAGTCAAAGTTGATACATTTGCAGAAGGTGACGTTGTAGACGTTACAGGACAATCCAAGGGTAAAGGTTTCCAAGGCTCAATTAAACGCCACAACCAATCCCGCGGACCAATGTCCCACGGTTCACGTTATCACCGTGGTCCTGGTTCAATGGGACCTACAGACCCGAACCATGTACGCAAAGGTAAAAAATTACCTGGACAAATGGGTGGAGAAACTAAAACAATTCAAAACCTTGAAGTTGTCCGTGTAGATACAGAACGCAACTTGCTCTTGGTAAAAGGAAATGTACCGGGCGCTAAGAAAAGCTTCGTTACAGTAGAATCTGCTGTAAAAGCTAATTAAGATCGACTAGGAAAGGAGGAGCCCTGATGCCTAAAGTTGCTTTATTTAACCAAACTGGCTCTCAAGTAGGCGACATCGAGCTTTCAGATAGTATTTTTGGCATTGAGCCAAATGAAAGTGTTCTTTATGACGCTGTTGTTATGCAGCAAGCCTCACAAAGACAAGGCACACACGCTGTAAAAGGACGTTCAGACGTTCGCGGCGGTGGTCGTAAACCTTGGAGACAAAAAGGTACTGGACGTGCACGTCACGGATCAATCCGTTCACCATTATGGGTTGGCGGGGGTGTTGCATTCGGCCCTGGACCTCGTAGCTATGGCTACAAGTTACCGAAAAAAGTTCGTCGCTTGGCGATTAAATCAGCTCTTTCTTCCAAGGTTCAAGCGGAAGAACTCCGCGTATTGGAAGGATTGAGCTTAGAAACACCAAAAACAAAAGAGATGAAATCCGTATTAAGCGGCTTATCTGCAGCAGAGAAAACACTTGTTGTAACAGCTGATTATAACGATGCGGTCGCTCTTTCTACACGTAACCTAGCTGGAGTAAAGTTCGTTACTGCAGAAGGATTAAGCGTGTTAGACGTTTTGAACCACGACAACCTCGTGATCACTCAAGACGCTGTTAAAAAGGTAGAGGAGGTGCTTGCATAATGGCAAACGCTCGTGATATTATTAAGCGCCCCGTTGTTACTGAACGTTCTACAGACTTGATGGCTGAGAAAAAGTACACGTTTGAAGTGGATACTCGCGCCAACAAAACTCAAATTAAGAGTGCTGTAGAAGAGATCTTTGATGTAAAAGTAGACAAAGTAAACACGATGAACTACAAAGGCAAGTTCCGTCGTTTTGGACGTTATACAGGCTACAAGAGCAAGCGCAAAAAAGCCATTGTTCAATTGACACCAGATAGCAAAGAACTAGACTTCTTTGAAGGTGTATAAGAAGTTTAAAGAGAAGGAGGGAAAATCTGATGGCTATCAAAAAGTATAAACCGACCACAGCTGGTCGCCGTGGAATGTCTGTACTAGACTTTCAAGAGATTACTACTGACAAACCTGAAAAATCGTTGCTAACCCCATTGAAAAAACAAGGCGGACGTAACAACCAAGGTAGATTGACAGTACGTCATCAAGGTGGCGGACATAAGCGTCAATACCGTATCATCGACTTCAAACGTAACAAAGATGGAATTCCAGGTCGCGTTGCTACGATCGAATACGATCCAAACCGTTCTGCTAATATCGCACTTATCAACTATGTTGACGGTGAGAAGCGTTACATCTTAGCTCCTAAAGGGCTTAAAGTAGACATGGAAATCATGTCTGGTAAAGATGCCGACATCAAAATCGGAAATGCACTTCAACTTAAAGACATCCCAGTTGGTACAGTTGTACACAACATTGAACTTAAGCCAGGCAAAGGTGGACAGTTAGTACGTTCTGCTGGTG
The DNA here is from genome assembly GCF_002352765.1 of Alteribacter populi. NCBI lineage: Bacteria > Bacillati > Bacillota > Bacilli > Caryophanales > Bacillaceae > Alteribacter > Alteribacter populi. The sequence continues at coordinate 3,126,456 of NZ_KZ293963.1, forward strand.
CAGAAGCTCAACTTCTTGGTAAAGAAGGAGACTACGTACTTGTACGTCTTCGTTCCGGTGAAACTCGTATGATTCTTGCTACTTGCCGTGCGACAATCGGTCAAGTTGGTAACGTTGAGCACGAACTAGTAAACATCGGTAAAGCTGGTCGTTCTCGTTGGTTAGGCAAGCGCCCAACCGTACGTGGTTCTGTAATGAACCCAAGTGATCACCCACACGGTGGTGGTGAAGGACGTGCGCCAATCGGACGTAAATCACCAATGTCTCCTTGGGGTAAACCAACACTTGGCTTCAAAACACGTAAGAAAAACAAAGACACGGATAAATACATTGTGCGTCGTCGTAAAAAATAACGGGATTGTGCTACGGTTCTTGAGTAGAACCGTAGGTCAATCACGAAGGGAGGTACACTCATGGGTCGCAGCTTAAAAAAAGGACCTTTTGTCGATGATCATCTAATGAAGAAAGTAGAAGCATTAAACGAGAGTGAAGACAGAAAAGTGATTAAAACTTGGTCTCGCCGTTCTACAATTTTCCCACAATTCATCGGTCATACGATTGCAGTATATGATGGTCGTAAACACGTACCGGTTTACGTATCTGAAGATATGGTTGGACATAAGCTTGGCGAGTTTGCTCCTAGCAGAACTTACAAAGGCCATGCTTCTGACGACAAGAAAACTAGACGCTAATTAAAGAGGGGAGGTACTTTCCATGGAAGCAAAAGCAGTAGCGAAACAAGTGCGTATTGCTCCTCGCAAGGTGCGTTTAGTGGTTGATTTGATTCGTGGCAAAGAAGTTGGAGAAGCAATCTCTATCTTACGTCACACTCCGAAGACAGCTTCTCCGGTAGTTGAGAAGTTAGTCAATTCGGCAATCGCTAACGCTGAGCACAATTACGAAATGGAACCAAACAATTTGGTTGTAAGTCAAGTATTTGTTGATGAAGGGGTAACACTTAAGAGATTCCGTCCACGTGCGATGGGTCGTGCTAGCCGCATCAACAAACGTACGAGTCATATTACAGTAGTTCTTACAGAAAAGAAGGAGGGATAAGTGTGGGTCAAAAAGTAAATCCAATCGGACTTCGTGTTGGCGTTATTCGTGACTGGGAGTCCAAATGGTATGCAGACAAAGACTATGCTGATCTACTTCACGAAGACATCAAAGTTCGTGAATATCTAGAGAAGCGTTTAAAAGACGCATCCGTATCCACTATTGAAATCGAACGTGCCGCTAATCGCGTGAACGTGACGATCTACACTGCGAAGCCAGGAATGGTTATCGGTAAAGGTGGATCCGAGGTTGAAGCACTACGTAAAGCATTAAATCAACTAACTGGTAAACGTGTACACATCAACATCAACGAAGTGAAGTCTCCGGACACAGACGCTCGTCTTGTTGCTGATAACATTGCACGTCAATTAGAAAATCGTATTTCTTTCCGCCGCGCTATGAAACAAGCGATCCAACGCACAATGCGTTCTGGAGCACAAGGTATTCGTACTGAGGTTTCTGGCCGTCTTGGCGGAGCAGACATTGCTCGTTCTGAATCCTACAGCGAAGGCACTGTACCACTACACACTCTTCGTGCGGACATCGACTACGGTACTGCTGAAGCAGACACTACCTACGGTAAATTGGGTGTGAAGATCTGGGTCTATCGTGGTGAAGTCCTTCCAACGAAAGGAACGAAACAAGAGGAAGGAGGAAAATAATCATGCTAATGCCTAAACGTGTAAAATTCCGTCGTGAACACCGTGGAAAAATGCGCGGCCGAGCAAAAGGTGGCACTGATGTATCTTTCGGTGAATACGGCCTACAAGCTTTGGAAGCGTCATGGATCACGAACCGACAAATTGAAGCAGCACGTATTGCTATGACACGTTATATGAAACGTGGAGGTAAAGTGTGGATTAAAATTTTCCCTGATAAGCCTTACACTGCAAAACCATTAGAAGTACGAATGGGTTCCGGTAAAGGGGCACCTGAAGGCTGGGTAGCAGTTGTGAAACCTGGGAAAATCATGTTTGAAATTGCAGGAGTTTCTGAAGAAGTAGCCCGCGAAGCATTGCGACTAGCTTCTCATAAATTACCGATCAAAACTAAGTTTGTAAAACGCGAAGAAGTGGGTGGTGACGCAAATGAAAGCTAATGAAATCCGCAACCTAACCACTGCTGAGATTGAACAAAAATCAAAATCTCTTAAAGAAGAGCTATTTAACCTTCGCTTTCAACTTGCGACTGGACAATTAGACAATCCAGCCCGCATCCGTGAAGTTAAAAAAGCTATTGCACGTGCGAAAACAGTTTTGCGTGAAAGAGAGTTAGGCATTACGAACGAATAATACCGAGAGGAGGTTTGCACTGTGGCAGAGCGTAATAACCGCAAGAGCTATACTGGTCGTGTTGTATCTGACAAAATGGACAAAACGGTTACAGTTCTTGTAGAAACGTACAAAATGCATCCGCTATACGGCAAACGCGTTAAATACTCCAAAAAGTTTAAAGCACATGATGAAAACAACACCGCGAAAGTCGGCGACATCGTTCGCATTATGGAAACACGTCCACTTTCAAAAAACAAGCGTTTCCGTCTTGTGGAAGTAGTCGAAGAAGCGGTCATTATTTAATAAAGCTAGAAGCTGACGTTTGCTTACCTGAAGGGAGGTAAATTGATCCATGATCCAACAAGAAAGTCGTTTAAAAGTAGCTGATAACTCAGGTGCTCGTGAAGTTCAATGTATCAAAGTTCTAGGTGGTTCCGGACGTAAAGTAGCGAACATCGGAGACATTATCGTTTGTTCGGTAAAACAAGCAACACCTGGTGGCGTTGTCAAGAAAGGTGAAGTCGTGAAGGCGGTTATCGTTCGCTCAAAGAGTGGAGCACGTCGCCCGGACGGTTCTTACATCAAGTTTGACGAGAACGCAGCTGTTGTTGTTCGTGACGACAAGAGCCCACGCGGAACTCGTATCTTCGGACCAGTTGCCCGTGAACTTCGTGAAAATCAATTCATGAAGATCGTATCCTTGGCTCCTGAAGTGCTTTAATGATAAATGGACGGAAATTGTCTGTTAAGGAGGTGCCCTCATGTCTCAAGGGAAAATGCATGTGAAAAAAGGAGATAACGTTAAAGTAATCTCTGGTAAGGACAAAGGCAAGGAAGGACAAATCCTTGAAGCTTATCCAAGCCAAAACCGCGTCCTTGTAGAAGGAATCAACATGATCAAGAAGCATGCGAAACCTTCGCAAGCGAATCCACAAGGTGGTATTTTAAACCAGGAAGCGGCGATTCACGTATCCAACGTTATGCCGGTTGACCCTAAAACGGGCGAGCCGACACGTGTTGGTTACAAAGAAGAAAACGGTAAAAAAGTGCGTATCGCTAAGAAATCCGGCGAAGCGTTAGATAAGTAAGAAGTTTTGGTTGAAAGGAGGTTCACACAATGAGTCGTCTTAAAGAAAGATACAACGGAGAGATTGTTCCATCTCTTACAGAAAAATTTAACTACTCTTCCGTCATGGCAGTGCCAAAAATCGAGAAAATTGTTATTAACATGGGGATCGGGGATGCTGTACAGAACTCAAAAGTTCTAGACAAAGCTGTTGAAGAGCTAACTGAAATCTCTGGTCAAAAACCTGTTATTACAAAGGCGAAAAAGTCTATTGCAGGATTTAAGCTACGTGAAGGTATGCCGATCGGTGCGAAAGTTACCCTTCGCGGTCAGCGCATGTACGATTTCCTTGATAAACTAATTTCGGTTTCTTTACCGCGTGTACGTGACTTCCGCGGAATTTCAAAGAAAGCCTTTGACGGACGAGGGAACTATACATTGGGAGTTAAAGAACAATTAATTTTCCCAGAAATTGAGTATGACAAAGTCGATAAAGTTCGTGGAATGGACATCGTCATTGTTACTACAGCTGAAACGGACGAAGAAGCGCGTGAACTACTCACTCAAATGGGTATGCCGTTTCAAAAATAAGATCTCGCCGAAAAGGAGGTTTGAACCTTGGCAAAGAAATCAATGATCGCTAAAGCGAAACGACCAAAGAAATTTAAAGTTCAAGAATATACACGTTGCGAACGTTGCGGACGCCCACACAGTGTCATTCGTAAATTTAAGCTGTGCCGTATCTGTTTCCGTGATCTCGCATACAAAGGTCAAATTCCGGGCGTTAAAAAAGCAAGCTGGTAATTCCGTGTAGGGAAGGAGGTAAATACGATGGTCATGACTGATCCTATTGCAGATATGCTAACTCGTATTCGTAATGCGAATACTGTACGTCACACAAGCTTGGAGCTTCCTGCTTCCAAGATCAAAAAAGAAGTTGCTGACATTTTGAAGCGTGAAGGTTTCATCCGCGACTTTGAATTTATTGAGGACAACAAGCAAGGCATCCTTCGTATTTTCCTTAAGTACGGTGTGAATAACGAACGCGTTATCACTGGACTTAAGAAAATTAGTAAACCAGGCCTGCGTGTTTATGCAAAAGCTGATGAAGTACCACGTGTACTTGGCGGTTTAGGTATCGCTGTTATTTCTTCATCAAGCGGCATCATCACTGACAAAGATGCTCGCCAAAAGCAAGTTGGCGGCGAAGTTTTAGCATACATTTGGTAATTTGAACGGAAGAATGGAGGTGTAAGGCATGTCTCGAATTGGTATCAAACCTGTTGAGATTCCATCTGGCGTAGAAGTTAAACATGAAGGTACTACCATTACGGTAAAAGGACCTAAAGGCGAACTAACTCGTACACTTCACGCAGATATGATCGTTAAACAAGAAGAGGACGGGATCGTTGTAGAACGTCCTTCTGATCATAAAGATCACCGCGCACTTCACGGCACAACTCGTAGCATCATCAGCAACATGGTTGAAGGTGTAACGAAAGGTTACGAGAAGACATTAGAACTTGTCGGTGTCGGATACCGCGCACAGAAATCTGGTAACAAACTAACCCTTAACGTTGGACTTTCTCACCCTGTAGAATTTTCACCTGAAACAGGCCTTGAGATTGATGTTCCTGAAAACACAAAAGTCATCGTTAAAGGTATTGATAAAGAACGCGTTGGAGCACTAGCTTCTAATATTCGTGCTGTAAGACCACCTGAACCTTATAAAGGCAAAGGAATTCGCTATCAAGGTGAATACGTACGCCGTAAAGAAGGTAAAACAGGTAAGTAAGGTTAAATAACGGAAAGAAAGGAATGACGTTCAATGATCACAAAGGCTGACAAGAACGTGGTACGTAAGAAACGACACGCACATGTTCGTCGTTCGATCACTGGTACTGCTGAACGTCCTCGTTTGAATGTTTTCCGTTCTAATAAGCACATTTACGCACAAGTAATTAACGACGTAGACGGCGTTACTGTTGCAAGTGCGACTAGCTTAGATAAAGAACTAAAACTAGAAAACGGCGGAAATAGCGAAGCAGCCCGTCAAATCGGCGAGCTTGTTGCGAAGCGTGCCCTTGAAAAAGGTACTGAATCTGTGGTATTTGACCGCGGCGGATACCTTTATCATGGTCGAATCCAAGAACTTGCAGATGCAGCTCGTGAAGCTGGTCTGAAGTTTTAAATAACGACAAAAGGAGGGAAATTCATTGCGTATCGACCCTAACAAACTTGAACTTGAAGAGAGAGTAGTAACTGTCAATCGTGTGGCAAAAGTGGTCAAAGGTGGTCGTCGCTTCCGCTTTGCTGCATTGGTTGTAGTTGGAGATAAAAACGGACACGTAGGCTTCGGTATGGGTAAAGCCCTTGAAGTACCTGAAGCAATCCGTAAAGGCATTGAAGATGCGAAGAAAAACTTAATCACGATCCCAATTCAAGGTACAACAATTCCACACCAAATTACTGGTGAGTATGGAGCAGGAAGTGTACTATTGAAGCCAGCTTCTGAGGGTACAGGAGTCATCGCTGGTGGTCCTGTCCGTGCGGTACTTGAACTTGGCGGTGTAGGTGATATCTTAAGTAAATCCCTAGGATCAAACAACCCGATCAACATGGTTCGTGCGACACTCCAAGGATTAGCAGATCTAAAAAGCCCGGAAGATGTAGCAAAACTTCGCGGCAAATCAGTAGAAGAGTTACTAGGTTAAGGAGGGAATTAACATGGCTAAAAAACTTGAAATTACCCTCACACGAAGCTTGATCGGACGCCCTGAAGATCAGCGCGTGACCGTTAATACACTTGGTCTTCGCAAAATGAACCACACAGTCGTTCAAGAAGACAACGCTGCTATTCGCGGAATGGTGAACAAAGTATCTCACCTTGTTACTGTTAAAGAAATCGAAGCGTAACTTGAAGATAATGAGTTGAGGAGGTGCCGACATGAAACTTCACGAACTTAAGTCCTCAGAGGGTTCTCGTCAAGTTCGCAAACGTGTTGGACGTGGGATCGCTACTGGTAACGGTAAAACAGCTGGTCGCGGTCACAAAGGACAAAACGCCCGTTCTGGTGGCGGAGTACGTCCTGGGTTTGAAGGTGGCCAAATGCCAATCTTCCGTCGTTTACCAAAACGCGGATTCACAAACCCAACACGTAAAGAGTTTGCGATTGTGAACCTTGAAACGTTAAATCGTTTCGAAGAAGGAACAGAAGTGACTCCTGAGCTATTGATCGAGTCTGGAATCGTAAGCAACGAGAAAGACGGAATCAAAGTTCTAGGAAATGGAAAGCTGGAGCACAAGCTTACAGTTAAAGCCCATAAATTCTCTGCTTCTGCAAAAGAAGCAATTGAGGCTGCCGGCGGAACAACAGAGGTGGTCTAATGTTTCAAACAATCTCCAATATTATGCGCATTGGTGATTTGAGACGCAAAGTACTGTTTACTTTGGCCATGCTAATTGTTTTCCGTATTGGGGCACATATCCCTGCACCAGGTGTTGATGCTGAAGTTTTGAACTTTCAAGATGAGATGAATGCTTTTGGTTTTCTAAATACCTTTGGTGGCGGAGCACTTGAGAATTTCTCGATCTTCGCTACAGGGATTATGCCCTACATTACAGCATCTATTATTGTGCAATTACTTCGCATGGATGTCGTTCCTAAGTTCTCTGAATGGGCGAAACAAGGTGAAGCTGGCCGACGTAAGTTAGCTCAGTTCACACGTTATGGAACGATCGTAATTGCATTCATACAAGCGTTAGGAATGTCGATCGGTTTTAACCGGATCTTCCCTGGCCTTGTACCGAATCCAAACATCCTCACGTTCTTGCTTATTGCACTCACATTAACAGCAGGTACTGCTTTCTTAATGTGGTTAGGTGAGCAAATTACGGCGAACGGAGTTGGAAACGGAATTTCGATATTAATCTTTGCTGGTATAGCTGCGGCAATACCTAATGGTGTCAATCAAATTTATACAACACAACTAGAAGATGCCGGTGAAGCATTGTTTATTAGTATCGTAACCGTACTGCTGTTGCTATTAGCTCTACTTCTCATTGTAGTAGGTGTTATCTTTGTCCAACAAGCATTACGTAAAATCCCTGTACAATATGCTAAGCGTCTTGTTTCAGGTAAACCTCAAGGCGGTCAGTCCACTCACTTACCATTAAAGGTGAACGCTGCCGGGGTTATTCCAGTAATTTTTGCAATGTCTCTGTTTATTTTCCCGCCAACTGTGGCCGGGTTTGTCGGAGATGACAATGCGATTGCTGGTTGGGTAACGAGAAACTTTGATTATACGCAGCCGTTCGGACTTGTTGTCTATGCTGCATTGATCATCGGATTCACGTATTTCTATACGTTTGTCCAAGTTAACCCAGAACAAATGGCCGATAACTTGAAAAAACAAGGCGGCTACATTCCAGGGATCCGTCCCGGAAAAACAACACAAGTTTACATTACTCGAATCCTGTATCGTCTGACATTTGTCGGTGCGCTATTCTTAGCGACTGTGGCTACCATCCCGGTCTTCTTTACAGAACTTGCAGGGTTACCGCCAGCGGTTCAAATCGGAGGTACCGGTCTGCTCATTGTTGTCGGTGTTGCACTTGATACAATGAAACAGATCGAAAGTCAAATGATCAAACGAAGCTACAAAGGTTTCATTAAATAATAAGGAAAGGGAGCAATATTATACTCCCTTTGCCTTCGATCGTGAATGATGAACGATGGAGGGATAATCGATGAATTTAATCTTAATGGGTCTTCCGGGTGCGGGAAAAGGTACACAAGCAGATAAAATTGTTGAAAAGTACGAAATTCCGCATATTTCAACCGGAGATATGTTCCGTGCAGCGATTAAAGGTGGAACGGAGCTCGGGTTGAAAGCAAAATCCTATATGGATGCTGGAAACCTCGTTCCAGATGAAGTTACTGTGGGAATTGTTCGAGAACGCTTGAGTGAAGATGATTGCAAAGGCGGATTTTTATTGGACGGCTTCCCAAGAACAGTTGCACAAGCTGAAGCATTGGAAGAAATTCTCGCTGAACTCGATCGCAAGCTAGATCACGTTGTTTACATTGAGGTTCCAGAAGATGACTTGTTTAAGCGTCTTACTGGTAGATGGATATGCCCAACTTGCGGCGCCACTTATCATGAGATCTTCAATCCGCCTAATGAAGCGGGCAAATGTGACAAAGATGGCAGCGACTTAATTCAACGAGACGACGATAAGCCTGAAACTGTCGAAAAGCGCCTAAACGTTAACTTAGAACAAACAAAGCCATTAGTAAATTTCTATGAAGATAAAGGATACCTTCGCCGTGTCGATGGTAAACAAGATATCCAATACGTCTTCGAAGCTGTAGATACACTACTGAAAGGAAGCAATCGATGATTATCTGCAAGACAGAGCGAGAACTAGAAATCATGCGTGTTGCTGGTAAAATAGTAGCGTTAACACATCAAGAGCTTCAAAAGCATATCAAGCCTGGTATTACAACAAAGGAACTGGATCACATCGCAGATAAATTTATTCGACAACATGATGCGATTCCATCTTTTAAAGGCTATAATGGATTTACTGGCAGCATTTGTGCTTCAGTGAATGAAGAATTGGTGCACGGTATTCCTGGCAATAGGGTCCTTAAAGAGGGTGACATTATCAGTATTGATATTGGTGCCATCTTTGAAGGCTATCACGGGGATTCGGCTTGGACTTATCCTGTCGGTTCGATCTCTGAAGAAGATCAAAGGCTTCTCGATGTAACAGAGGCTTCCCTCTTTAAAGGATTAGCAGAAGCAAAACCGAAAGAGAGACTGTCCAACATTTCACATGCGATTCAAACGTATGTCGAATCTCATGGATTATCTGTTGTAAGAGAGTATGTCGGTCATGGAGTAGGTCAGGATCTTCACGAAGATCCACAAATTCCTCACTTCGGACCACCGGGTAAGGGTCCGCGACTGAAAAAAGGCATGGTACTGGCGATTGAGCCGATGATCAATGCTGGTTCCAGACATGTAAAAACATTGTCTGATAACTGGACAGTCGTGACTACTGACGGAAAACGATGTGCCCATTTCGAGCACACAATCGCTATTGTTGAAACAGGATATGAAATTTTGACAAAAGCCTAATAGTGCGAGTTCAAAAAGGAGGATAAAAAAGCAGTATCCGACAGCTTTTTTCCCGGACTTTTTGAACATCCTCTAATAAAATAAAGGTGGTCATCAAATGAAAGATCCTGAAACGGTTCCGCAGCTCGGGGAGCTCGTGAGAATTGTAAAAGGTAGAGACAAAGATCAATACGCATGCATTATCGAAGTGTTAGATTCGCGTTTTGTAAGGATTGCCGATGGGGATAAACGAAAGGTAGACCGAGCAAAGAAGAAGAATATTCAACACATCGAGCGGACAGATTTCGTTTCGCCTGAAATAAAAAATAGCATTGTCGAAACGGGTCGTGTAACCAATGCAAAATTGCGATTTGCAATTTCATCATATATGAATGAAAATTTACTGAAGGAAGGAGAGTAAATTCATGGCCAAAGAAGATGTAATCGAAGTTGAAGGTACGGTGATTGAACCGTTGCCAAATGCGATGTTCCGTGTTGAACTGGAAAATGGACACAAGATTCTTGCCCACGTATCCGGTAAAATCCGTATGCACTTCATCCGTATTTTACCTGGAGATAAAGTGACCGTTGAATTATCTCCCTACGATCTAACCCGTGGTCGCATCACGTATCGTTATAAATAAGCTGATGGAAAGCGAAAGCGCACTCCGTATCACAAGGAGGTAAAGAGCATGAAGGTAAGACCATCTGTTAAGCCAATTTGCGAAAAATGCAAGGTTATTCGCCGAAAAGGTACCGTCATGGTAATCTGTGAAAACCCAAAACACAAACAAAAACAAGGTTAATCCAACAGGAGGTGTAACGTAATGGCACGTATTGCTGGAGTCGACATTCCTCGTGACAAACGAATTGTCGTATCTTTAACTTACGTTTTCGGAATCGGAAAAACAAGAGCTGCTGAAGTTCTTAAAGAAGCAGGCGTATCTGAAAACACTCGCGTTCGCGATTTAACTGAAGATGAGCTTGGCCGTATCCGTGAAGTAATGGATAGCATTAAAGTGGAAGGTGACCTTCGTCGTGAAGTGTCCCTAAACATCAAGCGACTAATCGAAATCGGTTCATACCGAGGAATTCGTCATCGTCGTGGTTTACCTGTACGCGGTCAAAAAACGAAAAACAACGCACGTACGCGTAAAGGACCTCGTCGTACCGTAGCGAACAAGAAGAAGTAAAGGAGGTAATGTACTGTTATGGCTAAAGCGAAAACGACTCGTACAAAGCGTCGTCAACGTAAGAATATTGAATCTGGAGTTGCGCACATTCGTTCCACATTCAACAACACGATCGTAACGATCACAGACCCTCATGGGAATGCAATCTCTTGGGCTAGTGCTGGCGCATTAGGCTTTAAAGGTTCACGTAAATCAACTCCTTTCGCAGCTCAAACAGCTGCTGAAACTGCTGCAAAAGCGGCGATGGAGCATGGTATGAAGGCAGTAGAAGTTTCTGTTAAAGGCCCTGGCGCTGGACGTGAAGCTGCAATTCGCTCCCTTCAAGCGACTGGTTTGGAAGTTAACATGATTAAAGACGTAACTCCAGTGCCTCACAACGGCTGCCGTCCACCAAAACGTCGTCGAGTATAATGACTGTAAAAGGTATGGATTGTCATACCTATGTCAATAATGGGTAAGAGTCATGAATAAAAGAAGACTCTTTTGGGAATATTGACGATTCAGTGAAAGGTCGGGATGTGCCCAATGAGGGATTCCGGTTTGACCTAGCATGGTCAACCGGGGTTTCGACGTTTTGAAGGAGGGTTTGTTTAATGATCGAAATCGAAAAGCCAAAAATTGAACCGGTCGAAATTAATGATGACGCATCATATGGCAAATTTGTAGTAGAACCTCTTGAAAGAGGATACGGAACGACGCTCGGAAACTCTTTACGTCGAATTCTCTTGTCCTCTCTTCCAGGTTCAGCAGTAACGAGTGTACAATTCGATACTGTTCTTCATGAGTTCTCAACGATTGAAGGCGTTACGGAAGATGTCACAGAGATTGTTTTGAATTTGAAGAAGCTCGCTCTTAAAATCTACTCCGACGATGAAAAAACGTTAGAAGTAGAAGCACAAGGCGAGGGAGTAGTAACGGCAGCTGATTTAATGCACGATAGTGATGTGGAGGTTTTAAACCCTGATCTTCATATTGCCACACTATCAAAAGGTGCAAACTTCCACTTGAAGATTACAGCTAATCGTGGACGTGGGTATGTGCCTGCGGAAGGGAATAATACAGAGGATTTACCAATTGGTGTGATTCCAATTGACTCTATTTATACGCCTGTTTCCCGAGTTAACTTTCAAGTAGAAAATACACGCGTCGGCCAAATTACCAACTATGATAAACTAACGTTGGACGTTTGGACAGACGGAAGTATTCGACCGGAAGAGGCTGTCTCCCTTGGCGCTAAGATTTTGACTGAGCACTTGAACATCTTTGTCGGTTTAACAGATCAAGCACAAAATGCCGAAATTATGGTAGAGAAAGAAGAAGACCAAAAGGAAAAAGTGCTTGAAATGACAATCGAAGAGTTGGACCTTTCTGTGCGTTCATACAACTGTTTGAAGCGTGCCGGAATTAATACCGTTCAAGAGCTTACACAGAAGTCAGAAGAAGATATGATGAAGGTCCGTAACCTAGGACGCAAATCTTTAGAAGAAGTTCAGGAGAAGCTAGGAGAACTAAGTCTTGGCTTACGCAACGAAGAGTAGTAGACGAGAAGCTTCTATTCTTAAGCACTTCCTCTTCTAATAATAGAGAACGGACAACCTTTAGAGAAGGAGGGACTCACATGGGATACAGAAAATTAGGTCGTGACAGCTCAGCGCGTAAGGCGTTGTTCCGCGACTTGGCTACTGATTTAATTATTAACGAGAGAATCGAAACTACTGAAGCGAAAGCGAAGGAGCTTCGTTCAATCGTAGATCAAATGGTTACACTTGGAAAGCGCGGTGATCTTCACGCTCGCCGTCAAGCAGCTGCTTTTGTTCGTGCTGAGTTAGCTGACGAAGAGAACGGTAAAGACGCTGTTCAAAAATTATTTGATGACATCGCTCCGCGTTATGAGGAACGTCAAGGTGGATATACACGCGTACACAAGCTTGGACCTCGCCGTGGGGATGGCGCAGAAATGGCAATCATCGAATTAGTGTAACAATCGATTTTATCGATTCTTCAAAGGGCGGGACTCAGAATCTGGCAATCGGCAGGTTCTGTTTCTATGCCCTTTTTTTGTACTTTAAGAATATTTAACTTCTCTAAAGGAATAAAGTTTAGCGCACCTAAGGCTTGGCGATAAACCAAGTTTTCTTTATCGGTTAAAAAGTACACGGTTCATTTTCTACAACAAGTAGCGAGTTCGAATCCTTTTACTTTCTTTAAATGTCATTTCACATCTACTTTAGATCGTTTTCCAAGGGGGACTAACATATGGAGCAATCTCTACATGATATTACCATCTCAAATATTAGCTTTAGGTATCGTGAAGAGGACCCTCGGGTATTAAAGGATCTTTCCCTGACTATTCGGACTTCTGAATGGGTGGCGATTGTCGGTCATAATGGCTCGGGGAAATCAACATTGGCTAAAATGATGAACGGTCTGCTCCTTCCAGAGACGGGTACCGTCCACGTGGGAGAGCTTCAAACGCAAAACTACGAACAGATACCGGCAATCCGTAAGCAAATCGGTATGGTATTTCAAAACCCGGATAACCAAATTGTCGCCCCAACCGTTCAAGATGACATTGCTTTTGCTCTTGAAAATAGTGGGGTAGAAGTAAATGAGATGAAGTCGCGGGTGCAAAAGTATATTGAAAAAGTCGGTTTATCTGGACTTGAGGATGCAGAGCCTCATAAGTTATCTGGAGGACAAAAGCAAAGAGTGGCAATTGCGGGTGCTGTTGCGCTTCAGCCACGTTTCCTCATTTTAGATGAAGCGACGTCGATGCTTGACCCTGAAGGAAAAACGGATCTTTTGAAGCTTGTAAAGCAGTTAAAAGAAAAGGAAGACGTCACTGTTGTGAGCATTACGCACGACTTGGATGAAACGCTCTTCGCCGACCGGATCGTTGTTATGAATCAAGGTGAGGTTATGGCAGAAGGAGATCCTGCTGAGATTTATGCTCATAAAGATGTAATCGAAAAAGCAGGCTTAGACCAACCGTTCATCATGGCGCTGAAAGAGGAATTGCAAAAGCACGGAGTGGACCTCCCAGAGCCGAATCGAATTTTAACAAAGAAAGCGTTGGTGGATGCCTTATGCACATTAAAACGCTGAACCTTGGCTACACATACATGAAAAACACGCCTTTTGAAAAGCAGGCTTTAAACGATGTAACGATCGACATTCCTGTTAATTCACGAGTGGCCATTGTTGGACATACGGGCTCTGGTAAGTCGACCCTAGTACAGCATTTAAACGGCTTACTCGTTCCGACTGAAGGAGAGCTGAAGGTAGGCGATCATGTGATTCGGCCCGACACGAAGCAAAAGGAATTCAGGCAACTTCGCCAAAAAGTAGGTATGGTTTTTCAATTTCCAGAGCACCAGCTTTTCGATGAAACCGTCGAAAAAGACGTCGCGTTTGGACCGATCAATTTTGGAGTGGAAAAGCAAAAAGCTCTTCGCATCGCGCGCCATGCGCTAGCGAAAGTCGGCTTAGAGGATGAAGAAATTATAACTAAATCTCCCTTTGAACTAAGCGGCGGACAAATGCGTCGGGTAGCCATTGCCGGAGTTCTCGTCAACAATCCTAATATCCTTATTTTAGACGAGCCTACTGCAGGGTTGGACCCACAAGGTAGAAAGACGATGATGAACCTTTTTTCTGATTGGCAACAGGAAAAAGAGAAGCGCTCCTACGTTCTCGTGACTCATCATATGGAGGATGCGGCGAGATTCGCTGATTATATTTACGTCATGTATAAAGGGAGGCTGGCTTTTGAAGGCACTCCTAACGATGTCTTTTCAAACCAAGAGCGATTAATGGAGTGGGGGCTCAAAGTGCCGCAAACGACACAGCTCCTATTGAAACTCCAGGATAGAGCGGGCGAGTCACTAAATGTAGCTTCGTTCGATATAGAATCGGCAGCAAGGGAAATTGTTCACTTTCTCGGAAAGGACACCCGTGATGTTTGATAATATCATTATCGGTCAGTATGTTCCACGCCAATCGGTAATCCATCGCATGGACCCAAGGGCAAAACTCATCTGTTTGTTCTTATTTATGATTGTCTTGTTTATAGGAAATAGGCCGGCAGCTTTGATCCCGGCAATTCTCTTTGTTATCGCAGCGTTACTTTTAGCACAAATTCCGATTCGTTTTTTTGCAAAAGGAATCCGGATTATTGCCATTATCATTTTTATAACTTTTATCCTACATTTATTTATGACAAGAGAAGGCGAGATTCTTTACCAGACATCTTGGTTTACCTTATACGAAGGAGCACTTTATCAAGCATCACTTGTCGCATTGCGTCTGTTTTTGCTCGTGGTGATGGCATCAATGCTGACGTTAACCACCACGCCAATTGACCTTACAGATGGTTTGGAAACATTACTCGGACCGTTAAAAAAAATCGGTGTTCCCGCCCATGAATTAGCATTAATGATGTCAATCGCATTACGATTCATTCCAACGCTGTTAGGAGAAGCAGAAAAAATCGTCAAAGCGCAGATGGCAAGAGGCGCTACCTTTACAGAAGGATCCTTATACAAACGAGCGAAAGCATTGATCCCACTCCTTATTCCATTACTTATTCAGTCGTTTAAGCGAGCAGAGGACCTGGCGACGGCTATGGAAGCACGAGGCTATGTCGGGGGTGAAGGCAGGACGAAGTATCGCGAGCTACAATGGAAAATGTCAGATAGTGTAATCTTAATTATAACCTTAAGTGTTGGTGCAATGATCTTTCTATTAAGAGCGTAAAGACAGGAAGAAGGTGTATGAATGTCACGGTTTGTTTGTAAAATTGCCTACGATGGAACCAATTTCTCCGGGTACCAAGTACAGTTAAACGGACGCACAGTTCAAGGTGAACTCGAAAAAGCCTTGAAAAAACTCCACAAAGGAAAAGCAGTGGGGATCATAGGATCGGGAAGAACCGATGCGAATGTCCATGCGGAGTCACAGGTGATTCATTTTGATTCTGAGTTAGCTATGGCCCCGGAACAATGGCAAAGAGCGTTGAATGCAATTCTCCCTAAAGAAATAGCGGTATTGGAAGTGGCAAGAGCTTGGAATGGCTTTCATGCACGCTATGATGCAGTAGGAAAAGAATATCGTTATCGCATTCTCCAGTCCCGAAACCGTGATGTTTTCAGAAGGAATTATACCTACCAACCTTTCCCGATGACTACCAAGGTCGAGGCGATGCAGCAAGCGGCAGCTTATCTTTTAGGTACACATGATTTCACAAGCTTCTGTTCTCCTCGAACAGACGTTGAGGATAAGGTGCGGACGATCTATTCCATTGACATTCGAGACGTTGGAGATGAAATTGTCTTTACCTTCAATGGCAGCGGCTTTTTATATCAAATGGTCCGGATTATGACCGGTACTCTGATGGAAATCGGTCAGGGTAAAAGAGAGGTAGAAGAGATTCAGAGGATCTTAGAGGCTAAAGATCGATTCAAAGCAGGTCACACCGCCGCTGGCCAAGGCCTTTGTCTAATGAGAGTGGATTACGAACCATCCCCGTTTTCTACCCAAAGAAATGAAGAAAACGAAGGGTGAATAATTTGGAATTAAAAAAATCCGTATAACAACGAATCCTGGTGTAACATTTTGTTGACATCAGGTATCGTATGGGTTATGATGTTATATGGTATTCTAATGCCCACTAGCCCCGGGCAGTGAATCGATTTGATAATTGTTGATTTTGGATTTTTGAGTGAAGTATTAGGAGGGAAATAATCTGATGCGTACAACATATATGGCAAAGCCTAATGAAGTAGAACGTAAATGGTACGTTGTAGACGCTGAAGGCCAAACGCTTGGTCGTCTTGCAAGTGAAGTTGCATCTATTCTTCGCGGCAAGCACAAGCCTACGTTTACACCGCATATTGATACAGGAGACCATGTGATTCTTATCAATGCAGACAAAATTCACTTGACTGGTAATAAACTTGCTGACAAGATGTATTACCGTCACAGCCAGTACCCTGGTGCACTTAAGAGCATGACAGCTCAGGAAATGCGTGATCGCAAGCCTGTAAAAATGCTTGAACTTGCAATCAAAGGTATGTTACCAAAAGGGTCCCTTGGACGCCAGCAAAGCAAGAAGCTTCACGTTTATACTGGTAGCGAGCACCCACACGAAGCACAACAACCTGAAACTTACGAACTACGCGGTTAATAAAGAAGGAGGTTATCCACTTGGCACAGGTTCAATACTATGGAACAGGTCGTCGTAAACACTCTGTTGCACGTGTACGCTTAGTACCTGGTGATGGCACAATTGTCATCAACGGTCGCAACATCAACGAGTATTTCGACCTTGAAACTTTAAAACTAATTGTAAAACAACCACTAGCTGAGACTGAAACAGAAGGTACGTACAACATTCACGTAAATGTTGACGGCGGTGGCTACACAGGACAAGCGGGTGCGATCCGTCACGGAATCTCTCGCGCGCTTCTAGAAGCAGATCCTGAGTACCGCACATCCCTAAAGCGTGCTGGCTTCTTGACTCGTGACGCTCGTATGAAAGAGCGTAAGAAATACGGTCTTAAAGCAGCTCGACGTGCTCCTCAGTTCTCTAAGCGTTAATATTGCTATTTACAACCCCTTTTCCTTTTTGGAAGAGGGGTTGTTTTTAGTTTGCGCTTAAGAAAAAGTCTCATCACAAGAGATTTCTGGCAGCTTTTCCATGGCTGAATTGGGATGTTTTTGCGGTTATGAACTTTTCTCCAAGGCTCACAATAAAAATAAAAAAGAGGCGGAGCCATGAACTTAATTACATCATTCAGTGAAAAAAGACGAAAGAAACAGTGGAATTATGAACGAAGAGTGTTAAGAAGTCTGTCCATCAGTGATTTAAGAAAAGATGTTCACCAGCATTTTTTTACTACGATTATGATGGACAGGGTAAGCCATATGTATTTAGAGGATTTTTGCTTGGATGTAGGCATTGATGCATATCTACTTGGATCGGAATATGGCCGGTTTGGCTATTTTGGCGAAACAGCTGAAATGGCGAAGCAGCGCTGCTTAGAGGATTTGGAAATTTACTGCGAACAAGTGGCAGGCCAATTTCAGGCGTGGTTAAAAGGGAGTGTAACAGAAGAAGAGCAATATAAACAGCTTAGTGAAACCTTTGTTCACAGGTGGTGGGAAAAAGGGTTTAATGAAGGGGTGCGCCGTTATCGAATGAAACTTCATTAATAAGTAAGGTGTGTTAACAGTTCTGAATTCCGTTCTTGTCCCATATATATGGAGTAGACAAGGAGGGGAGCGCTGTGAGAAAGCGTTGGAAATGGTTAGCGGTTATTTTTGCATGTATCGCACTTATATTCATTATACAATACCCTTTTGCGAGTGAGGATTCGGCCGGGATGAGTTTACCATTATCGGGGAAAGTCATCGTACTTGACCCTGGGCATGGTGGGATCGATGGTGGGGCATCGTCAAAAACGGGGGATTTAGAAAAGGATATTTCTTTGCAAATCAGCTTTAGCCTTCGTGATTATTTGCAAGAAGCTGGAGCTCTTGTCCTTATGACGCGTGAAGGGGATCACGACCTAGCCTCAGAAGCAACGAAACGAATCCGTTCAAGAAAAGTCGAGGATTTAAAACGTAGGGTGGAACTCATTAATGAATCGAATGCCGATTTATTTATTAGTCTTCATTTAAATGCGATACCTTCCTCTAAATGGAAAGGTGCGCAGACGTTTTACAATCGTAGCATTGAAAACAGTGAGGGTTTGGCTAAACAAATTCAAGGTGAAATTATTCGGAACTTGGAAAACACAAGCCGTGACGCTCGTCCGATAAATAGCGTGTATTTGATGAAAGAATCGAAAATTCCAGGAGCCCTTGTGGAAGTCGGCTTTTTGTCTAATCCAACGGAAGCTCAACTGTTAAAAACGAAGGACTACCAACAGAGTATAGCGGCTTCAATTTATGAGGGGATTCTACGCTATGCAAATGGAGACCCACTTCCAGGAGCGGATCAGTAAATGATTCGCTCTAATTAACCTTCAATTGCAGAGAGAATGTGGGCATCTATGTTATACTTGGGGTGTTGGAAAACGAATACATAGAGGGCGGTGTTACGATGTTGACAGAACAACAAGTGCTTGATGCACTCAAAAATGTGCAAGAGCCGCACTTAGGAAAAAGTCTTACGGATCTTGAGGCTGTTAAAGAAGTCAAGATTAAAGATAAGCTCGTAAGTTTAAAATTAGCCATCGCACAACCAGGTACAGCTGAGCAAATGCAGCTTCAGCAAGCGGTTGTAAGTGCTGTTAAAGAGGCAGGGGCTGACTCTGTAGGTCTTCGCTTTGAAAAGCTTTCAGACGATGTGATTGCTGAGCACGGGGGTGGTGCTGGTTCAAAAGAAGAAGGGGAGACGCTTTTAGATCGCGCGAAAAGTGGAAAGACAACGTTTATTGCCGTGACAAGTGGTAAGGGCGGTGTCGGAAAGTCTACTGTAAGTGTGAACTTGGCTACTTCTCTCGCTCGTAAAGGAAAGAAAGTCGGGATCATCGACGCGGACATTTATGGCTTTAGTGTACCTGATATGATGGGCATTGAAGAGCGTCCGAAAGTTGTCGAAGAGCGTATTTATCCAGTCAACCGTTTCGATGTGCAAGTCATTTCCATGGGCTTTTTCGTTGAAGATAACTCACCGATCATTTGGAGAGGTCCAATGCTTGGAAAAATGCTGAACAACTTCTTTAATGAAGTAGAGTGGGAAGATTTAGACTACCTCATTCTTGATCTGCCACCAGGAACAGGAGATGTAGCATTAGATATCCACTCGATGATTCCACAATGTAAGGAAATCATTGTGACGACTCCACACGCGACAGCAGCGTTTGTTGCAGCCAGAGCAGGGGCTATGGCGATCAAAACAGATCATGAGATCCTTGGCATTGTCGAGAACATGGCCTACTTTGAAAGCAAGCTCACTGGCGAAAAAGAGTATGTCTTTGGAAAAGGCGGCGGCGTTAAGTTAGCAGAAGAGTTAAAAAGTGAAGTCTTGTCTCACATCCCACTCGGCCAGCCTGAAATTGACGAAGAAAACTTTGCCCCATCTGTGTATGACGCCGATCACCAAATCGGAAAAATTTATATGGAGATGGCCCAATCTGTTATTGATAAGGTTGGGAAATAAGAAAAACCGACCGACAGGATTTACTCTGTCGGTCGGTTTTATTGAGTTATAAAAGTTAAGGTGGTAGCTACCATTAAAAGAAAGCAAGCGGCATTTTATTAGCCAAACAAGTAGACACCAAACAATCTTAATGTGAAATCGGTGGTCATGATGCTGGTAAGGAGTAAAACAGCGATGACACTTTTGCTTGCTTCTTTACGCATAAGTGAGGAAAACAAGTAAATGGATATCAGACCTATTGACAGGGCGTAAAGAAGGTCCTCAGAGAGCGGCAAAAGTTCTGCGCTTCTGTTCACGTACAGGAAAATAAAAAAATAATGGCTGCGATAGGAAACTGAGTTGCTTTATCTCATAGGCCCAACGCTAAATCGGGTCAACGTCCTTAATTGTCCATTTGCCGAAGTTGTCTTCCTGGCTCTGCTTGACTGGAAGTGGCGCATATTGCATGTAAATCGGCTGTAGAATGGGTGCGGCACCTTCAAGGCTATGGTATCCATAGGCCATGTTCTTTTTTCCCCACGTAACAAGCTCGTACTTTTCAGGAACAGGTTGTTCTTTGAAGGTGGGTGTCAGCGGCCAGCTAAAATCAAGGGAGAATGCGAGCCGCCTTCCTTCCGAAGCAGCAAACGCGTCTTTTTTCTTCGCGCTTGCTCCCATCGTGAGGGGAGCGAGAAAATGCTGGTGCCAGCCTTTAAGGATGGATGCAACGCTCGTATCAGCTGGCAACTAGCCGACTCCATCGATGTAAAATTCGCTCCATACGTGTGCTTTCATACTGCCTTTTGCCCAGCTTCCGGTCACAGAGCGACACGGAATGCCGAGGCACTTAAGGTAGGAAGCAAAAAGAAAAGAGTATTCCCCGCAGTCTCCCTACTTTTTTTCTTTGAAATAAAGGGCACCGCGCTTTTTAGGTGGGTACTGGTATTTGTATGTTTTATAGAGGTGAGTGAACAGTTGCCAAGCTTGTTCCAAAGGAAGAGTGTTCTTATCAGCGATCGCGAGGGCTTCCTTTCTTAGTTCTTCAGTAACCGGGCTCAGCGGTTCGGAGCGAAGGTAGAACGCTTTTTCTTCAGAGGATAAAGGAACAGGTTGCTCACGCTCGCCTTCGTAGGATTCGAGACTGACGCGGTACAAGTCTACGTAGATGGAAAGTTCGATTTCATCCCCGGGAGCAAGCTCGTAGTAATAAAGTGTTTGTCCTAGATGGTGGCTTTCTTGGTCAGGATGAACGGCAGAATCAATCCGGATATTTCCCTGGGTCGATGTTTCCGGGGGGGGGAGTGCAACCCAGGTTCTGAGTGTATCTTTCTGTCTGTTTTTATAATGATAGAAGTAATGTACTGCCTTCTCTTTAACTCTTACACGTGTAAGGTTGTTGCTTAAAGGATGTTTCAACCGAATCACTCCATATTCTATTACGAGGTTTTAGCTGTCTTCCATTGTGCAGGCGTCTTCTGTACAGTGGTTTATCGGTACAACTTTCCGTCGTTTTGCTACGTAAGTGTAAAACCGGGGACCAAGCCCTGTCCTCTCAGCGACTCCCCAGAGAGGGAATAGCCTTTTGCTCAATGCCAGGAAAGCTTGATTTCCACTTATATACCTGTTTGCTTTCAAGGTGAAGGCTGTCATTTCTTTTTCCGCCAAACCGGTATCAAGATTGTAGGATGCGGCGATGGTTTTATCACGAAAGGAAAAAAAGAAATAAGGTTCAAATAATCGATGGCGTGCAGGCGCTGAATGATTGATTGACACATAGGACACCAGCCGTCATAAAACACGATCAGTTGATGGCTATCAGCGATATGTTTTCTTCTAAGCGGTCGGGTAGCGTATTTTAACTGCAGGTTGAAACGCCGGATGATGTTACGTAGTCCCTTTTTGAACCCTTTATATTCTTTATCTGTAATGAAAATACACTCAATAGCAAGCATCGCAATAGACATTGTGACAAGGCCCATTGTAAACAGAATTCCCAGGTGGAAAGTAGCCATAATTAAGATGGCTGCGTACTTTGTATATTTGTTAAATAGCATAAATGGAAATGCCAGTTTTATCAAGACTGAAGAGAGTGTGACCTACCATCAAAACTTCGCTAGATAGGACTAAATTTCCAATAAATGAAGGAATATAATACTGTTCGACTTGGGTAATGTAGTAAATGGCTGTTCCTTCGTGCCACATTCCACCCATGGTCTGGTAAAGACCAAGACCGGATACAAAGTAGAGAATAATCAGCTGAGCACCACAAGCAATGACAGCAAGATTATGAAGAAGACCTTTGTACTTCATGAAAGCTGAAGATGTAGACAGTCGGTTTTTGCCCACCTGTGCGATTGCACGTGAATTTGGAACTGATTTTGGAAAACTGGCTGATTTTGTTTGTCGGGATAACGTTTTATTAAAGGAAGGATTGCCCTGAACGGCTCGATTAGGTGTGGCTTGAATAGACGGAGAAATACCTCTTCTGGCTGCGGTCGTGCAGTGAGGTGCCCAAAAGCTTAAAAGGAGATTATTTAAGCCAGTTCCAACATGCAGAATTTATTTACAAAAAGAATTTGGATTATTTTAAGAGGCTATTTTTACTAAAATGGCTATGGTAACAATAATATTAGAGGATGTCACAATAGGTCAAAAAAACGACCTTGAGACACCCTCTGAATGGTTAATATTTAGTAGTTAATTTCCTCCGCCTTGGCCGCCGCCACCTTGTGGGTCTTCTTCCTGGCTGCCTCCTTCTTCCTGTTGTTGTTCTTCATCGTCTTGCTTTTTCATTTGCTCTTCGGCTACTTTAGCTAAAACAGTGTTAAGTCGAGCAATGAAGTAAGGGCTTTCGAAAGCTTCTGTCATTATGTTCATGACTTGCGTTCTGTATTCCTTGCTTTGCATGAGTTCAAGGTATTCATCTTCCATTTCAGGGTCTTTCATTACATCAATTAGCATTCCTTGATACTCAGGGTCTTTCATTAGCCCTTTGAGTACTTGTTCATTTTCTTCCTGCATACTTTCAGCAAGAGATTTTGTGAATTCTGTGTCTTTCATCATTTCTTCCCAAAACCCTTTTCCTTGCTCAGTTGTGAGGGTACTTTCAATTGTGTCTTTTACAAAAGCTTGATCCAGTATAATGGATTGACGGACTTGTTCGTCCTGGAGGATTTCTTGTATCGCCTGCTTACCTTCATCGGTTTTTAACATGTCCACCATCATTTTTTTAGTGCTCTCATAATCAGGCTGCGTGTTTTGCTCTTCCATGGCGGCACAGCCAGTAAAAGCGAGTAAACAAAAAACGAGTAAAGATAAGGCCGCTTTTTTCCCGACATTGTTCATTAGGTGCCAGCCCCTTTTCGCAGTTGTCTTTTTTTCTAATATGCGTTAATGAGGGCTCCTTTATGCGGTACGACGCATGAAACAGGTTGGCACAATTGGTGGCTTTAGGTAATGAAAAAAAGTGGAATTGAACGTATCAGGTTTGATACAATAGAGGTTGGCAGATATCGAACAGTGGAGGAACAATCGTGAATACAAGAAAAGTTGTTTTTTTATTTTATAGTACATTCCTTATTGGTACCTCAGCAGGCTTATTAATGGGGTTCATTCTTGATTTTAATACACACATTCAAGACCTATCAAACGGGCAATTCGGTGGCTTGTTTATGTTGTTTATTGCTGCTGGGATTTGGACAGTCATTGCGCAAATGGGCTTCTTTGCTTACCTTACCATTCATCGCTTTGGATTGGGGATTTTTAATTCGACTCAGTTGTGGAATCGGGTGCAAGTCGTGATCATTTTGTTTGCGCTATTTGATCTCATGTTTTTTAGGCATTTACTGTTTGCTCAAGAAGGGGAAACGATGGGCGGATATGCTATCATGCCTTTATTCTTGCTAGTATATGGGTTGATTGTTGCCTACATCAAGAGTAAAGATACGAATTGGACCGCGTTTATCCCGACGCTATTTTTTATCGTTGTCGTTTCAATGATCGAATGGATTCCTGCATTAAGAGAAAACGATCCGACATTTTTATGGAGCGCTCTCGTGCCGCTACTTGTAGCGAATACTTGGCAAGTATTAGTATTGCACCGTCTCCATGAACAACCGAACACCTCAAAAAAAGCTCAGCCCACTTCTTAGTGGCTGAGTTTTTTTTGAGTTCACAATTTGTTCGGGGGACAGTCCCCTGAACTTTTAATTAATTTCTTGACTTTCGGTTTCGGATCCGCTCATGAGTTCGGACAGTGATACGAAGTTGAAGCCATCGGATGATAGCTGGCTGATAATTTCAGGGAGTGCTTCGGCTGTTTGTTTTGCTGAATCAGAGGCATGGAAGAGGACAATGTCGCCTGGTGAAGCTTCACTTACTACATTGTCCACAATTTTATCAACGCCGGGATTTAACCAGTCGTTGGAATTAATACTCCAATGGATCACGTCGTAATCGAGATTTTCTGCGATTTTTAAGACTCGGTCATCAAAGTTCCCGTTCGGTGGCCTTAAGAAATGGGGGGTGGTATCACTTACTTTTCTAATAATTTCGTGTGCTGTTAAGATGTCTTTTTTAATGTTCTCATCTTCCCATTTTGTATAGTGGTCGTGACGGAATCCGTGGCTGCCGATTTCGTGTCCATCTTCTAAGATACGTTCAACCACTTCGGGGTGTCGTTCAGCCCAAGAGGCTGATATGAAAAATGCCGCATTCGATATGTCGTTTTCTTTTAATGTGTCGAGTATAGGAATTGCTCTTTCTTCTCCCCAGCTTATATTAAAAGTTAAGGCAAGATCTTTGTCTTCCGTATCCACTTTGTAAATAGCGACTGGTCTTTCATCCGTTGAAAATACAGGGATCTGTGTTCGTTCAACATAGAGGATGCCTGCAGTAAAGAATGCGGCCAGAACAATAATCATATACTTTTTGATCATTTTGGCATTCCATATCCAAAAGAAATTCATCCGAAGCCCTCCTTGTCCATTGTTATCCTATATGTATTCGAGGGACAGGTTTTTATGAATAAATTGGGAGGAATCGGCAAATAATTTTACAGATGGAATGAGCAATAAAAAAACGAAAAAAGTCACATGAACATTGAATAAAGGAAAGTAAATGTTGAAAACTAGAGGTGACCTATGTTTGGCATTTTATTAAATCCGAAAGAAACACAAGAAATGGAATACCTGCTGAAAAGAGAATTGGAGGAATTGCTGCTTGATTTAACGGATTCACGGATTGATGGATTGGTTAAGCGGGCGATGGAAGAGCGGTACCAGCTTATTTTTCGAATGTACAAGCGTTTTGCACAACCGAAGGATTACTTGAAGTATGTTCGACACCGCCGTTCCTCCAAGCATGAAGAATCGAAACGAAAGTCAGAGTAAAACTTAATAGTTGAAACCACACGACTACGGGTCTTCGGAAAATCAAAGAGTGAATTCGTATCTTAAAAAAATCAGATGAAGCTCTTGCATTTTTTGTAGAAAAGTAGTATGATATCAAATGTCAATAAAGCCTAGTAACGATAGCGGAGAGGTCACACCCGTTCCCATGCCGAACACGGAAGTTAAGCTCTCCAGCGCCGATGGTAGTTGGGGGCTCTCCCCCTGTGAGAGTAGGACGTCGCTGGGCAACCCTTTTAAAAAGGGATCTGCCAAAAAAAGCAAGTGAGAGAGATCCGGAGCGTACCAAAGTACGTGAGGAATCGATCGAGCGCAGAAGACGAAGAGATTCGCCGCTTATTGGCAATCAGAAACCATTCCACAGTAGCTCAGTGGTAGAGCAATCGGCTGTTAACCGATCGGTCGTAGGTTCGAGTCCTACCTGTGGAGCCATGCTTCCTTAGCTCAGTTGGTAGAGCGCATCCATGGTAAGGATGAGGTCAGCGGTTCAAGCCCGCTAGGAAGCTCCAGGAGGCCCGTTGGTCAAGTGGTTAAGACACCGCCCTTTCACGGCGGTAACACGGGTTCGAATCCCGTACGGGTCACCAGCAATATTATGCTGGCCTAGCTCAATTGGTAGAGCAACTGACTTGTAATCAGTAGGTTGGGGGTTCAAGTCC
The DNA here is from genome assembly GCF_002352765.1 of Alteribacter populi. Taxonomy (NCBI): domain Bacteria; kingdom Bacillati; phylum Bacillota; class Bacilli; order Caryophanales; family Bacillaceae; genus Alteribacter; species Alteribacter populi. The sequence continues at coordinate 3,152,383 of NZ_KZ293963.1, forward strand.
TCTGGCCAGCACCATTTCAAATTGTACACGAAGGGCTATAGCCAAGCGGTAAGGCATCGGATTTTGATTCCGTGATTCGCAGGTTCGAATCCTGCTAGCCCTGCCATTTCTTTCATTTATATCGGGGCCTTAGCTCAGCTGGGAGAGCGCCTGCTTTGCACGCAGGAGGTCAGCGGTTCGATCCCGCTAGGCTCCACCATTTAAAACAAACAAAACTTGGCTAGCTGTAGCCAAGCTTTTTTTATGTAATTTAGCTCTGTAATCGAGCAAAAGAAAGTTTTATGCACAGTGCAAGCGTACACCCTTGTTCTCAGGCTATGAAATATTAATCCACAATGTTGATGTTACGGACAAATGAATTTATCCTCCACGATCATTTGAATTGCAAAACTGTCACGCTCAAAAAACAAACCTTTATAAAAGATTTAAAAAAACCTGCTCAAAACTGTGACGAGCAGGTAAAGGGAGCTATATTCATTTTTGAGAGCTAAGAAGGCATAAAAATCCACGTTTTTCGATGTCTAGCTCCAGGCGCGATCGTGTCGTGTCAAACAACCTGTCTTATTAAAAGTAAAAAGCACTTTTTATTGGACTGAACATTTGCATGTCATCGGCTACACGGGCGCCTTGCGCTTTTCTTAAAAAAAGCATTTATAAGAGGACAGCTACCTTCACGTCGCTCGTCTCAAGGGAAAAGCATCCTTGAGACTTAAAACATGCGGCGTAAGCTCACGCTGTTATTAATAAAAGACCGCTATGCGTTTTTTTCTTCGTTAACTTCCAATTTTGTAATATGTCGATTGGTATTGGTTTAGTAGTTCATCGAGATAGGTGCTAATTGCGACAACTTCAAGAGAGGTGCGGTTGTGGTGGGATGAAAGGTAATGCATTCTTCTCCTTGCCCATTCAATTTCCTCTAATAACTCTTTTTGATTGATTTCCAATTATGCGCCCTCCCATCAGTATGAGACGTTATGGTAATAGGATACCCAAAGATTTTATATTCCAAACAAATACTTTTTTAGGAAAAGTATGATTTTTCTGGATCTAAGTGATAGAATAAAAGGTGGAAATTTTGGTGAAACCTTTTTATACCTAAAACGTAAAGAAGGTAGCCGCAAGGAGCGGAGGTTTTATGCATGGATGCGGTGGTTAAAAAAATTATTATGGAAGTTAAAAAAGGAAACCAGCAAGCCTTTGGAGAGCTGGTTGAACTATACAAGGATAAAGTGTATCAAATATCATACCGCATGCTTGGAAATGTTCATGAAGCGCAGGATGTGGCACAAGAAGCATTTTTAAGAGCGTATACGAACATTGACAGTTACGATATGAATCGAAAGTTCTCGACATGGTTATTTAGGATTGCTACGAACTTATCAATCGATCGGATCCGTAAAAAGAAACCGGACTTTCATTTGGATGACCGCGTGAGTGGGACAGAGGACCTCACCTATTACTCTCAGATCGCAGCAGATGAAGAGCTTCCTGAAGATAAAGTCATCCAGTTTGAAACACAGGATTGGATCCAGAATGAAATCTCACAACTGCCACCGAAGTATCGATCTGCGATTATCTTAAAGTACCTTGAAGACCTTTCTTTAAAAGAAATTAGTGAAATATTAAATCTCCCAGTTGCCACGGTTAAAACACGCATCCACCGTGGAAGAGAGGCGTTACGTAAAAAGTTACGCAGTTCCTGACAGAAAGGGGTGCAAAGAATGGGTTGTGAAAACATAAAAAAAGCACAGCTTCATCAATATTTAGATGAAGAAATGACACTTTTGGAAAAAAAGCAATTTGAGCAGCATATTATGACATGCCGTGAATGCGAAAACCATTTAAGGGAACTTAGAAAAACGATCGCCATTGTGCAGAGTGCATCCCACATTGAAGCACCTAGTAACTTTACGGCGAATGTAATGAATAAACTCCCTCAAGAAAAGAAGGCTCAAAAGTGGAAAACGTGGATGAGGAAGCACCCATTCATGCTGGCTGCTGCGGTCTTTATGCTCTTGTTCGTTACGAGTGTGTCTTCGATTTGGAGTGGAGGTTCTCATATAACGGTTCAAGGACAAGGGAATTTTAAAATAGATGAAGAACGAAATGTCGTCATTATTCCTCAAGGGGAAACAATCGAAGGCGATTTGCTTATTAAAAATGGTGATATCGAAGTTGAAGGGGAAGTTCTCGGGAATATAACGGTCATTAATGGCGAGAATTATCTTGCGTCAGCAGGTCATGTCGCAGGAGAAATTAATGAGATTAATCAAATGATGGGCTGGTTATGGTATGAAACGAAATCATTTCTAAACGAAGTCGTGAATGTATTTAACGGTGATGAACCAGGTCCAGTCGATGACGGAAAATAAGCAAACGAACAATGATCAAACGCAAACTCTGCATAACAAAGGGTTTGCGTTTTTTTAGTTAACGGTTGTTCAGGATGTACCCTTGGAACCTAAAGTAAAATACGCCCTAAGGCTTAGCGAAAATATTGCTCTGGCACGTGATGTGAAAAAGTGAAACTAGGTAAGATGAAAGTAAGATAAAGAAAGGAGGCACCAAACATGAATAAGTTTTTGTTATTTGTCGGCGGGCTTATTGCATTGTTCGTCTTACTTGCTAACCTTGGCCCGATGATTTTACTTGCGGTTAGTGCTTATTTGCTATATGTGATTTTTAAGCAGTTTGTGAAAAGTGAATCTACGGTAGGAAAAATCATGTGGGTTATTGTCGGGCTGATTGTCTTAAGTATAGGTGTAGCAAATATCTATGCGCTGCTTGGAGTTGTTGCACTATATGTCTTGTATGTGATCTATAAAAAGTGGAAAGAAGACAAAGAAGTGACGTTTGATAAGCCAGTAAATGATGATCCGTTTACAAATTTTGAACGCCAATGGGCAGAGCTTAATAAATAATGAAAATTACAGAGGAGTGATGGTGAATGTCAACTTTATTTACTAGAATGAAGGATTCGATTTCAGCAGATATGCACAATCTATTAGATAAAAAGGAATCCAAGAATCCGATTACGGCACTGAATCAATACTTGCGCCAAAGTGAGCAGGAAACGGAAAAAGTACGCAACCTGGTGGACCGACAATATCGGTTAAAAGAGGAGTTTACACGGGAACACCAAGAAGCGGTAGAGATGGCTGAGAAACGAAAGCAACAAGCAGAAGTTGCTGCACGTGCAGGCGAAGATGAGCTTCATAACTTTGCGATCCAAGAATTAGAAGAATACAATGCTCGAGCCGAGCGTTTGAACCGATCACGAGAGGATGCTGTAGATCAACTTGAAAATCTGGAGCGTAAGTATGAAGAAATGAAACATAAATTAAAGGATATGCGTTTGAAGCGCATGGAGCTAATGGGACGAGAGAACGTGGCGAAAGCTCATCATCAAATGAACCGAATGACAGAAGAGACAGGAGAAACGTCGTATTCTCGGTTCTCAGACATGGAACGCTACATTGAAGGGTTAGAGCACCAAGTAACAAGCTCTTACTACCATAACGCTTTTGACAGCAAAATCGCGCAATTAGAAAACAAGCTCCAAGAGAAGGAAAATCTTCGGGCAGAATAACCAAACATGGTAAACTAAGAAGGGCGCAGTTCACTGCGTCCTTTTCGCACAACCAACCTAACGAAAACAAGAAAGTAGGATCGCTCATGTTTCAACGTATATCAACAGAAGCATTCAATTGGATATTTTTAATCGGGGCGGTCCTCTTTGTCTTTGAAGTATTATTTTTTGGAGGCGGGTTCGCTTTTGGTGTGATCTTTCTTGCTCTCCTTCTTTATATTGGCCGGAAATATTACCACAAATTAATCGGAAAGCTTTGCTTCTGGATTGGATTGGTCAGTCTCGTTTTCACTGTCTTAAATCTTATGGCTGTACGGTTTTTATTTATCTCGCTCGTCTGTTTGTTTTTTTACCGGTATTATCGGTCAAAAAAAGACCCGGAAACACTCGAACCTGAATTTGGAGAACAGCCGGGGAGTCAAGTTGAGCCGATGGTTTACGTCCTTCCCTTGTTTAAAAATCGGTTTATTGGTCAGCAAAAAACGAGTGAAGTGCCTTACGCATGGCGGGATATTAATATTCAAGGCGGTATTGGTGACCGAATAATTGACCTCAGTAATACTGTCATCCCGGATAATGCGATCATTTCGATTCGTCACGGAGTAGGTAACATCAAGATTTTTGTTCCATATGAAGTAGAAGTTTCTGTTTCACATAGTGCGTGGTTCGGTCGAGCGACGATTTTTCAAGAAAAAAACACAAAGCTCTTCAATCAGCAGCTTGCTTATCAGACGGCAGAATACGATGAAAGAAAGCCGAGAGTCAAAATTGTCACCTCTGTTCTATCTGGAGATATAGAGGTGAAGCGAATATGAGTGTATTTATAAAACAGATATTATTCGCTACGCTGATTTTTGTGTTGTTTGCAGTCACACTGCTCATCCCTACTTTTCTCATAAATCCTTTTGAAAGCTGGAGTGAGCTATGGGAACGCGAAATTTTCGACTTCCCCTACATTTACTCTATTCTCATTTTTACAATCCTAGTAGGTCTTGTCGTTGGTGCCATTTCAGGATGGTATTGGCGACAAAAGCTCAAATGGGTGCATGAACAGCTTGAGGCCGTTACAAAAGGGGAAAAAAGAGAACGTACGGAATATGAGTCGTTAAAGGAGCTAAAAGAGTTAGACCAGAAGTTCCTTTTACTTGAAAAGAAATTTGCCGATCAAACAAAGCTCGCACAGCAGCTTGCGACAGAGCGAGCTACAGAGCGAGAAAAGAGCTTACAGGAAGTCGTTGTACAAGAACGGAATCGTCTGGCCCGTGAACTTCATGATTCCGTGAGTCAGCAGCTTTTTGCAGCGTCAATGATGATGTCTACTGTGAACGAAACGAATCCACCCGCAGGTGAAGCGATAAAAAAGCAGCTCCACATGGTTGAGAAGATGATCGAACAGTCTCAACTTGAGATGCGGGCACTTCTTCTCCATCTTCGCCCAGCTGCCTTAAAGGGAAAAACGTTAACAGAAGGTATTGAGGAGCTTTTAGCGGAATTAAAGCAAAAAGTCTCTATAGAAATTGAACAGAAGCTAGAGCCGCTCGATTTAGACAAAGGGGTAGAGGATCAATTGTTTCGTATCCTTCAAGAGTCTGTCTCAAATACGCTCCGCCATGCAAAAGCAAATCGCATGCAGGTGATGCTTATTGAAAGAGACGGTCATATTATATTACGTGTCGCAGATGATGGGGTCGGCTTTGATGTCGAGGAAACGAAAAACAACGGCTCATATGGGCTGGAAAATATGAAAGAAAGAGCTGAGTCAATAGGCGGCTCGATCAAAGTTGTAAGTGTGTTAACTGAAGGAAGTCGTCTTGAAGTGAAAATACCGAAGATTGGAAATGAGGTCGATCCAGATGATTAGAGTATTATTTGCTGATGATCACGAAATGGTACGGATCGGAGTATCATCTTATTTGTCAGCACAATCAGATATTGAAGTGATTGCCGAAGCAGATGATGGAAATGAAGCAGTAGAGCTTGCGATGAAGCTCCGTCCGGATGTTATTTTAATGGACTTGGTCATGAAAGAGATGGATGGCATTGAAGCAACGAAAAACATTACTGCTCAGTGGCCTGAAGCGAAGATCATTATTGTTACGAGTTTTCTGGATGATGAAAAGGTCTATCCAGCACTTGAAGCCGGTGCGACGAGCTATATGCTAAAAACGTCGAAGGCCAGTGAAATTGCCAAAGCCATCCGTGCTACGTATGATGGACAGTCGATCTTAGAGCCGGAAGTGACAGGGAAAATCATGACAAAAATGCGTCAGAAGCCGGTTGACCATCCGCATGAGCAGTTGACAGAGCGGGAAATGGAAGTTCTTCGTCTGATGGCTGAAGGCAAAGCGAATCAGCAGATTGCCGATGAATTGTTCATCGCTTTAAAAACGACGAAAGTGCATGTAAGTAATATTCTAACGAAACTCGATGTCCATGATCGGACGCAAGCGGTAATCTATGCGTTTAAGCATGACTTAGTTGAAAAATAAAGATTCACCTAGCCTAGGAAAAGCTTAGAGATGTAGTCTTTAAGCTTTTTAAATTATCATCTCTCAGGGAGAGGGGTTTCGCTTTATCAGGATTTCATTACATTCGAATTTTTCTTGACATGTAACGAATAAGAAGATTGTGCCGTCTCAATATAGGGAAGACAAGGGGTTAAAAGGGGAATTAAGAAAAGAACGAGGCCGAATGTGAACGTTTTGTGATATAATTAGGAGGTTATTAGGATAATAAAAAAGGACAGATTTCAATAATTCCAAGGCACGTTCATTAATCTTATGACCTCCTTTTTGAACATATTATTATCGAGGAATTTTTGTCATGGAGGAAAGCCATGTTTGAAGATATACAAGTACTTCGTTTATTAGGAATAGTTATCGACATTGCCCTAGTGGCTTTTGTCATATATAAATTGATCATGGTAGTTCGGGGGACGAGGGCAGTTCAACTCGTAAAAGGGATTACTGTGATTTTGGCTGTCTGGTTTTTAAGCAGCTTTTTAGGACTACAAACGCTGCAATGGATTATGAATCAGGCTGTTACATATGGTTTGTTAGCGATTATTATTATCTTTCAGCCTGAGCTCCGTCGTGCGTTAGAGCAGTTGGGGCGCGGAAAGTTCTTTGCAAAAAGTTCAACTGCAGAAGAAGAAGAAGTGAAAAATACGATCAATCATATCGTAAAAGCGGCGAATTATATGGGGAAACGACGAATTGGGGCATTGATTTCTGTTGAACGGGAAACAGGGATGAATGACTATGTAGAAACGGGCATTTCGATTGAAGCCAAATTAACATCGGAACTTCTCATTAATATTTTTATTCCGAACACGCCTCTTCACGATGGAGCGGTCATCATTAAAGGAAATGAGATTATGGCAGCGGGTTGTTACTTACCTTTGTCAGAAAATCCGTTTATTTCAAAAGAATTAGGAACTCGCCACCGAGCTGCTCTTGGTGTGAGTGAAGTAACCGATTCACTTACATTGGCTGTCTCTGAAGAAACAGGCGGCATATCTTTAACGAAGAACGGTGAGTTGCACCGGAACTTGGATGAAGATGCGCTTAGAGACCTACTCATTAAAGAGATGTTAACAGAGGAGACTAACTCCACTTCATCACGCTGGCAATGGGGAGGGAAAAAGAATGGATAAATGGTTTAATAATAAATGGTTTATTCGCGGCATTTCCCTTTTAATTGCGATTATGCTTTATATGATGGTGAGTATGGATAATGTAGGGAACCAGCAAGCAGGGGGAATCCCTGGAATTACAAATGGCCACCGGGTTATTGAAGAAGTTGATTTAACCATTTATTATAATGAAGATGAACATGTGGTCACTGAAGCTCCAGAAACAGTTCAAGTGAATTTACGTGGACCTCAAAATGTTCTTACATTACTACAAGTAACCAGACCGCAGTATGAAGTTTTTATTGATCTTACGGATAAAGAACCCGGTGAGCATTATGAACGGGTGCAGTATTCAGGTTTTCCGAGTGACTTATCTGTCTCGATTGTACCGATGACAGTCCGAGTAGGTCTACAGGAAAAACAAACATCCTCATTCCCGATTGATATTGAATTAGAAAACGAAGGGGAGCTAGAAGAGGGTTACACGTTAGGAAACCCTTCTGTTGACCCTTCCAGTGTTGATGTTACAGCTGCTTCGGGATTAGTTGAGCAAGTTGCTTCAGCACAAGTTCTAGTCGATCTGTCAGGAAGAGATGGAACCTTTGAAGAAAGTGCGAGTGTCATCTTACTTGATGCGAGTGGAAATCCCTTGCCAATCACACCGGACCCTTCAGCAGTGGACGTAGAAGTACCGATTACCAGTCCGAATAAGGAGGTACCTGTTCGTATTGAACGGGAAGGGGATCCTCCGGAAGGATTTGCAATCTCTTCTGTAGAAGCGGACCCTTCCGACGTCACGATCTATGGACCTGTTTCAGTCATAAATGAGATCTCCTTTCTCGAAGGGATTGACGTCGATTTAAGCGAAATTACGGAGGATACGACATTAGAAGTGGACGTGCCAGTACCTGATGGCGTTGAACGTGTAGATCCGGAAACCATTTCTGTTGATATTGAAATTGAGGAAGAAGAGTCTCGTTCGTATAATAATGTTCCAATTGAGATTGTTGGCCTTGAAGACGGAAAAGAAGTTGAATTGGTTTCTCCAGGAGAAGCATTCTTTGACCTTGAAATAATGGGGACTGCGACTCTGTTAGAGCGGATTAGTCGTGAAGACATTGAAGCATTTGTTGATTTGGAAGGCGTAGAAGCTGGCGAATATGATCTGCCGATTACAGTAAACGGACCACAGCATCTACGCTTTACAAAAGGGATGAATGAAGTGAGCCTCATCGTGTATGATGATGAAGCAAGTGCACAAAACGCCAACGACGATGTAGAAATCGAAGACGACATCGAAACTGAAGACGATGAAGATACAGAAAACAGTGAAACAGAAATAGAAGAGGAACCGGAAGAAGAAGAGAATTCGTCATAACCTAGACGAAAAAACAAGGAGAGATTTACATGGGAAAGTTTTTCGGAACAGATGGAGTTAGAGGGGTAGCAAATACAGAACTTACACCAGAGTTAGCTTTTAAACTAGGGCGTTACGGCGGTTATGTACTAACGAGAGAAACAGAAAAGCCAAAAATTCTTATTGGGCGAGACACACGCGTTTCAGGCCATATGCTTGAAGGAGCACTCGTTGCAGGCCTACTATCCATCGGTGCTGAAGTGATGCGCATAGGCGTTATTTCAACACCAGGAGTGGCTTACTTAACAAAAGCATTGAGTGCTCAAGCCGGGGTGATGATTTCAGCTTCTCACAATCCAGTCGAAGATAACGGCATCAAGTTCTTTGGTCCTGATGGGTTCAAGCTCGTTGATAGCCAGGAGGAAGAAATCGAACAACTCCTTAATAGAGAAGATGGTATGGAAGATGAGCTTCCTCGTCCAGTAGGCGCTGATCTTGGACAAGTTAACGACTACTTTGAAGGTGGTCAAAAATACTTACAATTCTTAAAGCAGACGATTCACCAAGACTTTTCGGGCTTACATATTGCTCTTGACTGTGCTCACGGTGCAGCCTCGTCTCTGGCGGCGCACTTGTTTGCCGATCTTGAAGCAGAGAAAATCTCGACAATCGGCGCTTCACCAAATGGTATTAACATTAACGATGGCGTAGGTTCGACTCACCCAGAATCTCTCGTCGAATTAGTCAAGGAAAAAGGCGCTGACATCGGTCTTGCTTTCGATGGTGATGCAGATCGTTTGATTGCTGTGGATGAGAACGGACAAATTGTTGACGGCGACCAAATCATGTTTATTTGTGCCAAGTACATGAAAGAAAAAGGATTCTTAAAAGAGAACACCGTCGTTTCAACAGTAATGAGTAATCTTGGCTTCTACAAAGGACTTGAAAAGATCGGTGCTGAAACGAAGCAAACAGCGGTAGGTGACCGTTACGTCATGGAAGAAATGCGCAAAGGTGGCTACAACATCGGTGGCGAGCAGTCCGGTCATATTATTTTCTTGGATTATACGACTACAGGAGACGGCTTACTCAGTGCGATTCAGCTCGTCAATATTTTAAAAGCTACTGAAAAGCCACTATCTGAGCTTGCAGCAGAAATGAAAAAGTATCCACAAAAACTTGTAAACGTACGAGTTGCCGATAAGCATTCCCTTCACGACAGCGAAGTGATTGCACACGAAATTACCGCAGTAGAGGCGGAAATGAACGGGGAAGGGCGTATTCTTGTTCGTCCATCAGGCACAGAGCCCCTCGTTCGCGTCATGGCAGAAGCCCCGACAGTCGAACTTTGTGATCATTACGTACAAAAGATCGTCGATGTCGTAAAGCGTGAGCTAGGAGCATTGGAATAAGGGTGGAAAGTAATGCATGGATAGCACAGGTTACGCTGTCCATGCATATTTATTTAGTAACGCCAGCTTCTTATTGCAATGTGTGGCCTGAAGCGTTGCCCACGGAAAGCATCCTCCTGTAGCGGATTCGAGCGAAAATCTTATGTTATATAAAAAACTGTTGCTATTTTTTAAGCGTGACAGCCTTTTAACTACTGCGGATGATGGAAAAGGACGCAAATTTTTGCCTTCAACCCATCATTTTAGCTGAAAAACGCTCAAAAACAACAAACAGAGTAATTATTTGAGTAATATATCGACGCGAGCAGATGCTTTATCAACTGTTCAAGCATGATATCGGCGCAAACAGGCAATATATCAGCGGAAATTGGTCTTATATCGGCGGAAATCAGCATGATATCAGCGGAAATAGCTCGGATATCGGCGATTCGACAAATAACGCGCATCAATACCTAATTATCTTAGCTTCATGCGCCTTGCGCTTTTCTAATAATCAAAGGAGGTGGTGTGAGGGAGAGTCATGATTACAAAATTCATATTGACCGAATTTCCTGTTGTGTAGTATGATGAGCGAGTATTTAAAAACATAGAAGGGGGATAGAAGGAAAACGACATCTTTAAAAAGCGCCTGGGCTATTCAAACGAACGGAAATGAATTGAATAGTTGACGAGGAGGAGGTTTATCGAAGTTTCGGCGGATGCCTCCCGGTTGCACCATCACAACCGAAAAATCACAGCCTAAAACAAAGAGGCGACTCTTTGAACAAAAGCTGGGGTCATGATGACACTGCATTACGAAAATAGAGAGTGGGGCAAGAGTGCCCCGTGCATTTTCTTGCCCTACTAAGGGAGGAAATGTCATTATGTGTGGAATTGTCGGATATATCGGAACAGAGGATGCAAAAGAGATCTTACTACGAGGTCTAGAAAAGCTTGAATATAGAGGGTACGACTCTGCAGGAATTGCAGTCATAAACGACGGCGGTGTCAGCCTTTTTAAAGAAAAAGGTCGTATTGCTACGTTGCGTGACTCCGTAGACGAAAACGAGCAAGGAACAGCCGGAATCGGTCACACTCGCTGGGCAACTCACGGCGCACCAAGTCAAGTTAACGCTCACCCTCATCAAAGCAACAACGACCGCTATACGATTGTGCATAACGGAGTCATCGAAAACTACTCCCAATTGCGTAAAGAACACCTTCAAAACGTGGAGCTTACAAGTGATACAGATACGGAAATTATCGTACAGCTTGTTGAGCACTTCGCTAAAGAGGGGAAGTCAACAGAAGCAGCGTTCCGCAAGACGCTTAGTCTGTTAAAAGGTTCTTATGCAACCGCGCTTTTAGACAATGAAGATCCGGATACAATCTATGTGGGGAAAAATAAAAGTCCACTGCTTGTCGGTCTTGCAGACGGTGTGAACGTCGTCGCAAGTGACGCAATGGCGATGCTACAAGTAACCAATGAATTCGTTGAGCTCATGGACGAAGAAGTCGTCATCGTTAAACGAGACAAGGTAACGATTAAAACACTTGATGGTTTAGAAGTTTCCCGCGACTCTTATATCGCTGAACTTGATGCAAGTGATATTGAAAAAGGAACGTATCCGCACTACATGCTCAAGGAAATAGATGAGCAGCCTTACGTAATCCGAAATATCATTACAAAATATAAAGATGACAACGACACGATTAAACTTGATGAAGACATTCGAGAAGCGGTGCTTGATGCAGATCGAATTTATGTCATCGCTGCAGGCACAAGCTACCACGCTGGTTTAGTCGGAAAACAACTGATTGAAAAAATCGCCAACAAGCCTGTTGAAACGCATATTGCTAGTGAGTTTCTTTACAACATGCCACTGTTAAGCGAAAAACCACTCTTTATTTTTATTTCACAAAGTGGCGAAACTGCGGACAGCCGCGGCGTCCTTGTGAATATAAAGGAATTGGGCCATAAATCCCTTACGATTACAAATGTACCTGGCTCCACCTTATCCCGTGAAGCTGACTACACGCTGCACACGTACGCTGGACCAGAAATTGCCGTAGCCTCAACAAAAGCATACACAGCTCAAATGGCAGTTCTTGCGATTTTAGCTGTAGACACAGCTCATGCCGGGGGCGTTGAAATGGAATTCGATCCCCTTCAGGAGCTTGCGATTGTTGCGAATGCAATGGAAACATTAACTGACCAAAAAGAATCACTCGAGCAAGTCGCACGCGAATACTTGAGTGTCACACGCAACTGCTTCTTCATTGGTCGCGCGATGGATTATCATGTCTGCCTTGAAGGCGCACTAAAGCTAAAAGAAATCTCCTACATTCAAGCGGAAGGCTTTGCTGGAGGAGAACTGAAGCACGGTACCATTGCCCTGATTGAAGAAGGCACACCCGTGATCGGCTTAGCCACCCAAGAGCACGTCAACTTAAGCATTCGCGGCAATATGAAAGAAGTCGTCTCTCGCGGCGCTTACCCATGCCTTATAAGCATGGAAGGATTCGAAGACGAAGGAGACGCAATCGTCATCCCGCGCGTTCATGAATACCTGACTCCGCTTGTGAGCGTCCTGCCATTACAGCTGATCTCTTACTATGCAGCGTTGCACCGTGGGTGTGATGTTGATAAGCCTCGTAATCTCGCGAAGAGTGTTACGGTGGAGTAGTAGTTGTTAATGGATGTTGTGAATGTGTAAGTAATTGTTCAACCGTTCATAAAAAAATTGCACTGTTTTACCCCTTTGGATATCATTGTCAAAGGGGTGTTTTTCTGGCGAAAGAAAAAGTGATCAAACTTTATTATAAAAATTGCACACACCATTCACAAGAATAGAATCCGTTTTGATCAATCTTTTTTCAAAATTGATTCTATTTGTTTGTTGTAAAAAGAGGGTTTGAGCAACACTTTTAATCAACCTTTATTTCAAAGCTACAATAAAATCCACCATGGTCGTGAGATATTACGAGAACGATATTGCTTAAAGTTTAACCGCTTATAAGAAGATGCACCGTATTGCCCTTTGGATATACTTTAATTGAAAGGTTTCCTGTTGTAAAAGATATAAAGATATAAGGTTATACAGCAATCGGGCCAGATTGTTGCACAACGGGTGATTCATAGAAGGGGGCGATGTTATGGGGTTTTTGATATTTACTTTTACTTTTGATAGGTATTATTCTTGTTATTGTGAGTGTTATGAAAAAAGGTGTGTCTGCAGCAGTTAAAGCAGTTATTTTGTTATTTGTTATTGGTGTTCTATTCGTTGTTGTATCATTAGTTTTATTGATGCCTGGTAGCTCTGATATTATTGCAGAGCTTTTAAAATTAGAGTAAGTGGAGATACGTAATTTTAAAGCAAACGGGCGCTTTTAATTAATAAAAAGGAGCTTTTTAAAATAAAGGAAGGAGGAGTGAACTTGGCAGATTATAAGATTAGATCAGAAAAGGAACAAGATATTGATTTTCTATGGGAGATGCTTTATCAAGCAATTTATGTTCCAGAAGGAGATGCGCGACCTTCACGGGAGATCTTAAACCAACCTGATATACTAAAATATTTATGCAATTGGGGAAGACAAGGAGATATAGCCTATATCGCGACGGATTTAAGTGATAACCCCGTTGGAGCAATATGGACACGTTTATTTGATGAAGCAAATAAAACATATGGATATATGATAAAAACACTCCAGTACTTAGCATGGCTGTTCTACCAAAACATAGAGGTCAAGGGATAGGAACTCTACTTCTTAATGAAATGATAAGGAAAGCTAAGGATTCTGGTTTCATTTCATTATCATTTAGTGTTGATCCCAACAATCCTGCTCTTCGTTTGTATGAAAGGTGTGGGTTTGTGAAAGTCGGTATAGATGGAACATCGTGGGATATGATGGCAACATTAGATAAAAAATAAACTATCGAATGACTTCAACAAGATATCATTTTAATTGTATAGGAATTTTAAAAGCATTAGGCTTATTCCAGAATACGATCAAGGCGCGATTGTTGAAAGAGCGCATACCTGTCTACCGTTTAAGGCTAGTCACAGGAATAAGAATTCTGGACTAACGAATTTCCTTTGATGAGGGCAGCTTTTTTTAAATTTGAATAATATGCATTGTTGATACACTGAGATCCAGTGTATTTTTTTATTGACACATAAAAGGGTTCAATGTATATTATATACATACACACTATATACAAAGATCTCATTGAAATGAGGATGTCTATGAGAATTTTAATTTCTAACCAGTCCAAAGAACCAATCTATGAGCAGATTAAGAACCAAATCAAAGAGAAAATCTTAAATGATGAATTGACGGAAGGGGACGCTCTTCCGTCTATGCGCAAACTCGCTAAAGATTTACGCATCAGCTTAATTACGACGAAACGTGCTTATGTTGAATTAGAAAATGAAGGCTTCATTACGTCGTTCGTTGGGAAGGGGTCGTTCGTAGCCAGTCAAAATATGGAATTACTTCGTGAAAAGCGATTAAACCAGATTGAAGAGCAGCTGGCACAAGTCATTGAAGACAGTAAGCGGGCGAGTTTGAGTCTTGGCGAACTAAAAGAGCTTTTGGAAATGTTATATGAGGAGGACAAATAATGGAAAATACAATTAAACTTGAAAATGTATCGAAGCAATATAAGCAGTTTTCTTTGAACAATATTTCTTTTCCGGTTAAGAAGGGGTTTGTAACGGGATTTATTGGCCCAAATGGAGCGGGTAAAACGAGTACGATTAAAATGATTATGAATCTCATTCATATGGATTCGGGTAGGATTGAGCTGTTTGGATTGGACCATAAAGAGAATGAACGTGCTGTAAAAGAACGTATCGGGTTCGTTTACGCGGAAAATCATTTTTACGATCACCTTACGATCGACAAAATGAAAAAAATCGTTGCAGCTTTTTATATGGACTGGGATGATGCGCTATTTTATGAAATAGCCCGTCAGTTCGACTTGCCGCTTAAGCGTAAGATTAAACAGCTTTCCAGCGGTATGAAAATGAAATTCTCGTTAGCGATTGCATTAGCTCATCACGCCGATCTCATTATTATGGATGAACCAACTTCCGGTTTGGATCCCATTTTTCGCAGCGAAATTTTAAATGTGTTTTCCGAGATTATGCAAGACGAAGAAAAAACAATCTTTTTCTCCACGCATATTACATCAGACCTTGAACAGATTGCCGATTACATTACATTCATTGATGAAGGGAACATTCTTTTTCATGAAACGAAGGATGATATTTTGGAACGCTTTGCCATTGTAAAAGGAGACACACAGCTACTTGATGCGGATACACGCAAGCATTTGATCGGTATTAGGGAGACGGATTTTGGTTTCGAGGCTTTAACAGCAAACCGTGCTGAAATAGCCAAAGTTTTTGGCCAAGAAGTTTTAGTAGAGCCGGCGAACTTGGAACAAATTATGGTCTTTACTGTTCGAGGTGAACAGCACAATTCAATTTCAAGGAGGGAGACCCTATGAAGGCATTATTATTAAAGGAATACTATTCAAACCAATCGACATATGCTGCAACATTTATTTTTTTCGCTGTTGCAGCGTGGGTCATTGGTGACGATCAAATACCTTCATTCGTATCGATATTGTTTGTAGGTGTCTATCTATTCTCAACTAGTTATGTTGATGATCAGAATAATAGCCACATACTGATCAATAGTCTACCCGTTAATCGCTGCTTGGTGGTCACATCTAAATATATAAGTGGACTTTTGGTCGGTATGCTGCTTTTGATATTAACAATCGTACCAAACATTCTTATCCCAGGCTATACACCGCTAACTGAAATCGCGCTGGCAGCTGCTGCTATTATGATGGTGATTGCATTTTACTATCCAATTTACATTATTTTCGGACATCGTTTCATGGGTTACGTTTTCTCTGCAGTACTCATCGGTTTATTGGTAATGGGACCGATTCTTTCAAAAACAAATGTTCTCGATACAATCGTTATTTTTATTCAACAGCAATCAACTGTAGCCCTGATGACCGGGGTGACTGCAGCGTCCATACTGATTTTGATTTTGTCTTGGATGATTTCAGTGCGCGTTTACGTTGCGAAACAGTTTTAAAGAAAAGAATATTAAGCTTAGAGCCAGGAGGAATACAAAAATGCGATATAAAGCTTTTATTTCGATGCTGCTATCCATCTTGCTGTTGGCTGCCTGCCAGAACAGTTCAGATGGCACTGGCGGCTTCCTATGGGAAGTGGAAGAAGGGGATACGAACGTTTATTTACAAGGCACCATTCATCTCGGGGAAGAAGATTTTTATCCGTTGCAATCAAATACCGAGGAAGCCTATGAAGAAGCAGACGTTGTGTTACCGGAGATTAACACAAATGATATCGATACGGATGACATGCAATCGCACGTTATGGATCTGGCCACATATGACGGGACAATGACATTGGAAGATCACTTGCCTGCTGATTTATATGCTGAGGTAGAAGGAACGCTCGAGTCACTCGGTTTTGAGGCTGAAATGTTTGACAACTTCCAGCCATGGTATATCGAAATGCTACTGCTGCAATTGGCGATTGAACAAACGGATTATGATGCTCAACATAGCGTCGATCAGTACTTCCTTGATCGTGCTGAAGAGGATGGCAAAGAGATTGTTGAACTGGAAAGTTATGAGGATCAGATGGAAATGTTAGCTGGCTTTTCGGATGATACGCAAATTGAGTTGCTTGAAGCTGCTGTATCGGAATGGGAGAACATGGACGCAGAATTGGAACATCTCGTTAGCATTTGGAGAGATGGAGATGTCGATGCGATGGCTGAGCCGACGGATGACTATCCAGATGAATATATGAAAGAACTCAACGATGTCCGTAATTTCGATATGGCTGAGCAGATCGAGGACATATTGGAAAATGACTCCGGTCAAACGTATTTTGTGTTCGTGGGTACGTTGCACATGACTGAAGAACCGAGCATTGTGTCCATTCTGGAGGATGAAGGTTTGGATGTGAACTATGTTGATTAGAAAGGGGGGAGCTCGATCAGATAATTGCCCAGAAAACATTTGAACAAAAAACCAGCAATATCATGAGTGATGAACAAGTCTTAAGCAATACGATCGGGCGCGTTTGAGGAAGATCATGGCCAGAAAATGATCAATCTTTTTTATAAAAATTGCATAGTGTTTTACAAGGAATTAACTCGTTTTGATCAATCTATTTTCAAAAAGGGTTAATTTTATTTAACGTGAAATATAAGTTTGTGAGGTATCTTTGATCAAACTTTATTCCAAAGCAACAGAATGTGTAAGTAATTGTTCAACCGTTCATAAAAAATTGCACTGTTTTACCCCTTTGGATATCATTGTCAAAGGGGTGTTTTTGTGGGGAAAAAACCTAAAGTTGATAAATGGATTAAAGAAGCTCAGGGAATTGGTTCTAATACGTTTTAAGATAAGAAAGGAAAGAAAGATGACGGATAAACAAAATGAACTTGTTTCAAAATTTGTTCAGCAAAAAGCGAAAAGCTTGGGTTATGAGGGTGAAAAATGGTTATATCATTTAAAGGATACGATTTATGACTTGGAACAAAGATGGGGCATACGTATAGAAAAAACACTTGAAGGTGGATCGGAAGCTTTTGTGGCCGAAGTTTCAGCTCATGATGGAGGTAACGCTATTCTTAAGTTAGTGATGCCTCAAATGGAAGGCAACTCAGTGCTTGAACAAGAAGTTGAGGCTTTACGTATTGTAAACGGGGATGGGTATGTACGGCTAATTAATGAAGATATGAATCAAAGAGCTTTATTATTGGAACGTTTGGGCAAACCTTTACATCAATTAGGGTATTCTACTAAAGAAGAAATAAAAATTATCTGTTCGACGCTAAAGCAGTCATGGAAACCTATACAACAATCCCATCATTTACAGTCGATTCATGATCTTATTGAATGGTTTACAAATTTTATTCCAGCACTCTGGAAAGATCTTGGAAAGCCATGTTCAAAGGAACTTATCGACCAATCGCTCACCTTTTTAGAATCACGATTAACCAATATAGACTTAAAAAAAGCTGTTTTGGTTCATGGTGATGCTCACAGTGGAAATATTCTTCAAAACCCAACAGAGCCTCAACCTTTATTTAAACTGATTGATCCTGATGGTTTGATAGCTGAACCATCCTATGACCTAGGTATCCTCATGCGCGAGTGGCTCGATGATTTAATAGAAGATCCGTTAGAAAATGGTAAAATACGCTGTTCCTTGCTCGGACAATTAACTGGTGAAGACACACAAGGTATATGGGAATGGGGTTACATTCAGTCAATCTCTACGGGTTTATTTTTAATCAAAATTGGTGAGGAACCATTTGGTTATAAAATGCTTAAGGTAGCAGAAGCTTGGAAAGAGACTAGATTATAGTAGATTTACTTATTTATGAAAATTACTCGGTTGTTGAAGATTAATGCTACAAAATGAAAAATTTAGATAAAAATTGAACAATACTTCACAAAGAAGGAATCCATTTTGATCAACCTTTTTTCAAAATGGATTCTTTCTATTTGCAGCAATATGTGGATTTGCGATCTATTTTTGATCAAACTTTATTGCAAACGACAGCATGTATAACTTACAATAAAGTCGTTTACAGGATAATAAAGTTGTTAAAAAGGGGTTAAACTAGTAGTTACTTCGCAGTTTATTGTCTGTTATGTTAACAAAAACACTAAAAGGATAGGTGAAGAAGTTCGGCATAGCAGAAGTTTGATTTTCGTGAACTTTGTTATGACTGGAAAAGAGTAAAAAAATCAAATTGAAGCAAACTGAAAATAAGCATTTTTATGTGTTTATTTGGTATGCCCATTTGATTTTTTACTCTACGGACTTAGTCTCTTTTTGAACCGCAGAGTAAAGCTCTGCGGTTTTTTGTGTTTTAAAAATTTTAGGAGGAAGTTTTTATGAATAATTTATTAAACCATTTGCACGTACCTTCACGATTTGAGCAAGCAGATAATGCTTTTTGGCAGGATCCTTATATTTCCAAACGATTATTAGAAGCTCATTTAAGCTCTGATACTGAAGGAGCTAGTAGGAGTTTTGCATTTATTGATAAATCTATTGATTTCATTCAACAAGTTGCCCCCAAAAAATCTTATCAAAAAGTATTAGATTTAGGTTGTGGTCCTGGTCTTTATAGTGAGCGATTAGCCAAAAAAGGTTATACGGTAAAAGGCATAGACTTCTCTGAAAACTCAATTCGTTATGCTAAAGAACAAGCAAAAAAACTAGATTTTGATATTGAATATCGCCATGAGAATTATATGGAATTAAATGATTCAAATATCTATGACTTGGCTCTATTGATATATTGCGATTATGGTGCTCTTGCGACTGACGATCGCAGTAAATTACTTTTCAACATTTGGAACAGTTTGAAGAATGGAGGACAGTTGTTATTAGATGTTTTCTCGCAAAAAATATTTGATCAGTTCAAGGAAGAACAATATTGGAGTTTTAATGAAAATGGTGGTTTCTGGTCAAAGGATTCCTATGTATCTATCGGTAGAAATCTTAAATATCCTGATAGAGTAACATTAGAGCAAACAACGGTGGTTACCGATGATAAAATAGAAACTTACAACATTTGGCATCAATTCTTCACAAAAGAATTATTCATCAAAGAGGTAACTGCTGTAGGGTTTACTGTAAAAGAAATATACGATGATGTTTCTGGTGAAACTGGTAATGGAGGAGATAAAACTATCGCGTTATTGTTAGAAAAACAAGGGTAAATTGAACAAAGAGAAAGAAAAATGTGTTATCACTTTTTTCAAATAGCAATATATTCTCTTTTATGCGGATTACAAACCGTTGCTGGTCCTTGGCAAACTAGTCAATTTCAAGCTTGAAGGTAGATTGATCAAAAATCACGAGACGCCTGCGGGAAAGCGAGAGCTGAAGATCCATCGGGGCGATCTCCCCCGATTAGCTGAAGCCTTGCCCGCGGCAAGCGAGTGTATTTTTATTCAATCAACGCTCATGTAAACATCAAATAAAAAGGATGGCCCTCACCAACGGTGAGGGCCATCCTTTTTAGCTGGGCTTTGTTCCCATCTTAAGCTCCATTGATTTCTCTTTTTAAATCAATGTTTGTAGAACGTTAGTGCAAGGATAAATAAAGGCAGTGTCGTATATCTTTTCTCAAGTTTCTTCTTCAAAGTGTTGATCGATGATCTCTATTGCTAATCTAACAAGTTCATCATGATCTATAGAATCTTCTTCAACTAACACACACGCTGGTATAAGTGAATCCACGAATGTAATCATCACTTCTTCAGGTAAATAACTGTGAAAGAAATACACGGCGATTCGACGTTCAACCTCTACAGGAATCATTTTGATACCGCCAATCCATGTCGTTCTTTAGAGGAGAGCTACTTTCACGCCGCTCACCAAGGTGCTTGCGCTTTCACCCTGTTTTAAGATTCTTCATGGATTGTAGGGTCTTTTGACACTTTACTAAGTGCTTGCGAGTTGAATAGAGGTTATTTATTTAGGCTAGAATGGGGGGATGATGGACTAAAAATGGAAAGCAAAAATGCATAAGGGGCACTGTATGAAAACGGAAACCAATCAATACAAGCAAAGTTCCAATGATACTAATCGCTATGTATACTCGACTCGCAATTTATGGTCGGGCATTTTGTTTGGACTTGGTCTAATCGCCTTTTTCGATGAGGTGGTTTTTCATCAACTGCTGCGTTGGCATCATTTTTATGACAAGTCGACGACCGATATCGGTCTGATTTCAGATGGGTTGTTTCATGCTTTTAGCTGGTTTGCAACCATCGGAGGGTTGTTTATGTTTGCCGATCTTCGGAGACGAAATGCATTATGGCTGACTAGGTGGTGGGGCGGCGTCCTCCTTGGAGCGGGTGTATTCCAACTTTATGATGGTATCATTCAACACAAGTTTATGCGCATACATCAGATTCGTTACGTAGATAATGTCATAATCTATGACTTAGTATGGAATATCACTGCTATTGCCATGGTTATCGTCGGTATTATCCTTATTAATCGTACGCGAAACAAACACCAACCAGGCGGAGCTGTTTCGGATGAATCATGATAAACATATTCACCATGTCATTGGAGTGGTACCACAACTAACCTTAGTCCTCCCCTTTGTAATTGGGTTAGCTATTTATATCCTTGCGGTAGTCATTTCCAATCGGCGACTCAAAAAATGGCCAGTCTACCGCACGGCATTTTGGGTTACTGGAATTTTCTGCGCTGCTTTTGCAGTTGCTGGTCCCTTAGCGGACCGTGCGCATGTAGATTTCTCGGCGCATATGCTTGGACATTTGCTTCTTGGCATGCTTGCTCCACTACTTATGGTGTTAGCCGCCCCTTTGACACTTATTCTGCGCACACTCAATGTCACGCTGGCACGTCGTCTTTCTCGTTTGCTTAAAAGTTGGCCATTTCGTGTTGTAAGTGATCCGATTGTGGCGTCCTTGTTCAACGTTGGAGGCTTGTGGATCCTTTATACAACTGACTTATATTCAGCAATGCATCAAAATATCATTCTTCATGTATTTATTCACTTACACGTATTTTTAGCGGGTTATGTTTTCACTATATCGATGATTTATATAGATCCGACACCACATAGATCTAGCTACGTCTATCGTTCGATTGTGCTGGTATTTGCTTTAGCTGGTCATGGTATTTTATCAAAGTACCTATATGCTTACCCACCTGCCGGCGTACCTGCGTCACAAGCAGAAATAGGCGGTATGCTCATGTACTATGGTGGAGATGCCATAGATATTGTTATTATCTTCATTCTTTGCTTTCAATGGTTTAAAGCGACCCGCCCCCGAACATCAAAGGTGGCGACTGAACATTTATAAAAGCAAGGATGGTAGGGATGTAAATCACCGCCATGATGATCATTACAATCCTCAATGTGGTCTATCGCGTTGTTGTGTACGTGTATTAAGGTTTTACGACCTTCGAGTTTGATAGAATGCGCCTCTTGGGGTATGGCCGATGTATTGATTAGTGACCCTTCTTCGTATCTCGAGCATTAACCACATTCTTCTCAATTTAATCAAACGTTTGTTTAACAAGTCGAAAAAACGCGCAGGAGCAATAAACAACCCGAAACTCATCTTAGTGGTGCCTGACCCCCGCCGCATTAATGCTGTACAGCGGTGGGGGTCAGGCACCATAAGTTAACCATTGACTACTTAATATTACTTATATATAATTAAAAAAAAGCAAAAATGGTGTACGATTACTTATAAGTACTTAATAATGCGTGTTCAAAAAGGGGGGGGAATAGCCACCGGAGAGATTCAATAGCTATTTTACCGAGCTTTTTGAGCATCACTAAAAGTTGGTGTTGGTTCTTGTATCAAGAAGAGAGACTTGTATCTATTTTAGAATTCCTAAAAGAAAATAATCGGATCTCTGTCGATCAAATCGGCGCGCTCTTTGATGTTTCAAGAGATACAGCAAGAAGAGACCTTGTCAGGCTTGAGGAAGAAAACGCCATTGTGCGGACACGCGGTGGGGCAATTCTTCCGTCGGTTCATGATGAAATAAAAACGTATTCTAATCGATTAAAAACGGTATCGGAAGAAAAAAAGGTTATCGGAAAAATGGCGGCCTCCTTAATTTACTCTAGTGACAGAGTAATATTGGATGCGTCAACAACGGTTCAATCATGTGCGGAACAGATTGAAAACATAGATTGTACTGTGATCACGAACTCGATTAACCAAGCGGAGGTATTATCTTTCAAACCGGAAGTCAATATCCAACTCTTAGGTGGAGCGCTGCAAAAAGAGCACCGCTTTCTTTATGGGTCTTCTGTGGTGGAAAAACTTTCAGAATACCATGTCGATAAAGCGTTTATCGGAGTTGTAGGTATATCTGAAAAAGGACTGACTATCGCCCATGAGGAAGACGGGGTGGTGAAGCGAAAAATGATCCAACAGGCTAATCAGGTCATTGTTTTAGCGGATCATACAAAGCTAGGAAATACTGATTTTTTCAGGTTTGCTAATCTCACTGATATTGATCTGCTAATTACCGATAAAACACCTCCAATTGCATTCAGAGAATTGTTGACTAAATCCAACGTGGAACTTTTAACCGCCGATCAAGAAACTGGGGGAGAGGACTAAGATGATAAAAATGATCGCGATCGATTTAGATGGCACATTGCTAAATGAAGAAAACCAAGTAAGTAAAGAGAATTTGGAAGCGATCAAGTATGCTCAGACACATGGAATTGAAGTTGTTATTGCTACTGGACGTGCTCATTTTGATGTTCAAGAAATTTTCAAACATACAAATATAAAACCGTGGATCATTGCAGCTAATGGGGCAACGATCTATCAGCCGAATGGTGAACGATTTCACGCACAATCAATCAATAAACAGGTGGCCCTCGATATTTTGAGTTGGCTTGAGGAAGAAGCTTTTTATTATGAAGTGTTCAGCGACCATGCAATCGTGACTCCGCAGAATGGTAGGGAGCTTTTAACAATCGAGATGGACAGGGCAGCGAGCGCCAATCCGGAATTAAGCGTTAATGAGCTGAAACGTGCGCTTGAGAAGCAATACAGTCAATTCGGATTTTCCTTTATCGAGTCCTATACAGACCTACTCGATACAGATATGGGGTTTTATAATATTCTAGCCTTCTCGTTTGATGAAGCGAAACTCAGTAAAGGTTGGGCAAAATTTGAGGGTACTCAGGATTTGACTATAGTGAAGTCTGCTAAACATAATTTCGAACTAGAGCACAAAAACGCTTCAAAGGGAATTGCCTTAAATATCCTAGCTAATAAGTTAAAGGTAAATATAGATGAAACAGCTGCTGTAGGTGATAGCTTCAATGACTTATCTATGTTAAAAATAGCAGGAAAAAGTGCAGCAATGGGCAATGCTCAGCAAGAGATTAAAGACTGCTGTCATGAAGTTACCCTCTCCAACAAAGAGAACGGAGTGGCTCACTTTATTTATTCGTTAACAAAGGAAGTCAAGAAGTAATGAACCATGATACTTAACCTCTTATTGGCGTAACGCAATTGCGGTTGTGGCGTAACAATAAGGGTTTGAGTTATAAGGTGCCTGACCCCCACTGCTTTACCACATCACCGCGCCGGGGGTCAGGCACCAGACTGGCACCAGACTAATATCGTAATTTCAATAGGATGCTTCTTATTTCTGGGTCGTCCATTAATAGGTGGTGATGTTTTTCACTTATTTTCGTTAGTGCGACGTCATGATAGAAGAATTCTGTAAACACCTTTACAAATGGGTTGGACATGGTTTTCATTGCTTGCCATGTGCGGTCTTCTACACCAGTAAAAATAACTTCTTGATCGTCAATGATCATCAGTTGAAATCGTTCTAATGCATGATGCTCTTCGGCAGGTGTGAGTGTATATACTTTTGCTAAGTTTGTCTTTAACCCTCCTACTACAAGAACTTCTACATCAATACCCTCGGTTTCTTTTTCTTCTAATAGTGTCAGGTATTCTTTGAGATTATTGTCCCAGGCTGATATTCGAATAGATTTTTTAGCTTGTTGCATGAGTTGTTTACTCTGTGTTCGAATCGATGTTTCATCTTTTAAACTCCACACGCGGTCGTCGGAATAGGATTTTTTAGCGGTATTTATTTTTAATTGTTCTATGTTGTGTTGAAATTCGGTGGTTAGTTTTTCAATAGCAAGAGGTAATGGTAATGCTGTATAAACCTTTTTCTTTTCTGAAACCGAGTCCATGATCATTCCTTTTTCAGTTAAACGTGATAAAACCTCATATATTTTAGCCTTTGGGACGCCAGAATATTTAACAATTGTAGTGGTGGTCATAGGTTCCTCACTTGAAGCAAGGACTTCGTATACTTTACTTTCATATTGTGAAAAACCGAATTTTTGTAACATAGTTCCTCCTGTTTGAATCTAATCTTTTCTTTATAAGTGCGACATCCTCTTTAAGCATAAATATCAGTAGAGAGTTTCACAAGTCCTATTGTTCGCTATAAGGATAAAATGAATCCTTATTGTCAATTGACAAACAATAAGGATTGACTGTAATCTATTGAATAGTTACTAACGTAGTGGTAACCTATTTTATCGTTGTGGGAGGTAATTGTGTGAAGATCGCTTATGTTAACGGTACTTTTTTTACAATAAGTGAAGAGAATGACGTATTTGAAGACGGAATGATGATTGTTGACGGTAAAGTCATCTCATATATTGGCTCTCATTGTAGTGAGCAGCTTGGTCAAGTCGATAAGGTTGTAGACCTTGATGGGAAATGGGTCATGCCTGGTTTAGTGAATACTCACTCCCATGTTGTTATGACCATTTTGCGTGGTATTGGGGACGACATGCTGTTGAAGCCGTGGCTGGAAACGAAAATTTGGCCGCTGGAGCAGCAATTTACAACGGAAATGGCATCAACGAGTTCACTTCTCGGTATTCTTGAAATGCTGAAATCCGGCACGACAACGTTCTCTGATATGTTTAATCCAAATGGTATTGATAGCGATGAAGTGATAAATGCAATTGGCAAAACAGGGATTAGAGGAGCATTTTCACATACCGTTTTCAGTTTTGGCACGAAAGAAGAGCAACGTGCGAATCTTACGGAAGCTGAACGCTTTGCAAAGACATATAAGTCATTTGCTGACGGTCGTTTAACAACGATGGTGGCACCTCATAGTCCTTATACGTGTTCACGAGAGGCACTTGAAGAAAGCGCGCGAATTGCCAAAGAAAGTGATGTTATGGCCCATATTCATGTGTCAGAAACAGACGGTGAAATTGCGGAAATTGAAAAACGCTATGGATTACGTCCGGTTGAACATATTCGCCGCGCCGGGCTTTTTGATCAGCCGACGGTGATGGCGCATGGAGTCGTACTGAACGATGAAGAGCGGCAATTGCTACACGAGCTTGATGTCCGCGTCGCTCATAATCCAATCAGTAATCTTAAGCTCGGCTCTGGTGTGGCTGATGTAGCTAGTCTTTTGGATGCAGGTGTTAAAGTAGGAATCGCTACGGATGGCGTTGCTTCAAATAATAATTTTGATATGTTTGAAGAAATGCGCCTCGCTGCCTTGCTACAAAAAGGTATGTACAAAGACACGACGAAGCTTCCAGCCGAAACCGTTCTTGCTCTTGCTACAAGGATCGGTGCTGAAGTGATTGGAATGGCGCACACTGGTTCTCTTGAAGTAAACAAGCATGCTGATTTTATTACGATTAACCCTTACGATAAACCACAATTACAGCCATTAAACGAAGCCTTTTCACATCTTCTTTATGCTGCAAGTGGGCGAGATGTTAGTGACGTATATGTTGATGGGAAGCAGGTTGTAAATGACAGCCAGTCTCTCACCATCGATCAGGAAAAAGTAATAGCTGACGTCAATCGGTTGCATGCTAAATTAAAATAAAGAAACTTACCGTGTTCGTAAAAACCTCTTAGGCTGCTATTTAGCCTGGGAGGTTTTTTGATAGGACAAGCATTCATTTGCCGCCTAACGTTCAAAAAACAACTAGCAACAATCCTTAAAAAGAGCCTTCTATAAGTAAATCTTGAAAACGACACCAGTGTCGTTTATAATGATGAAGTGAATAAAGTGACACTAGTGTATATTTTGTAAACTGAAGGGGATTGAAGCATGTCGCCAAAAGTAAGTGAATCATACAAATGGGAGAAAAGAAAAGAAATCCTGCAAGCTGCCAGGCAAGTGTTTATTAAAGAGGGATTTACCGATGCAACGATGCAAGACATTATCGATAAAGCTAGAATATCGCGAGGTGCTCTGTACGCTTATTTCGATAATATAGAGCATGTTTTTATTGAAGTCCTTCAATTTGATGACCAAGAAGAACTTCTGTTGTTTGAACAGAATGGTGATACATTTTCGTGGCCACATATTAAAAAATGGGTACTAGATCAGCAAATTAAGATTGAAGCTACTCATCAAACGCTCGTTCTTGCCAAGGCGGAATTTTTTCTTTCATCAAAGTATGTGAAGAATAAAGATCGTTTTCCATATATTACAGAACGCTATGAGCGTATAGTTGAAGCAACAAAAGTGGTTATTGAAAAAGGAGTTGAACGAGGAGAATTCAAGTCTCGTCAATCTCCAGAATCAATTGCCGGTTTTCTAATTTCGTTTCTTGATGGTCTCATGTTGAACACATTCCAGTTAGGACCAGATAGGACAAACGTCAGTGACCAGCTATCAGCGATCCTTTTTTCATTAGAAGCGATGCTTTGTCCGGTCGAAGAAAAATAAACGATAGGAGTGTTTATCTTGTTTGAATCTTCGAGAATTGTTTTTAGAAAAATGACAGTAGAAGATACAGAACTATATCATACGTGGAGAAATGACATGGAGGTGATGCGTTCAACTAGTCCTTCATTAGATACTTATCATTTGGATTCGACAGTAGATTTTGTTCAACAAATCTTAGGTACAAACTCCTCTAAATGCTACATCATACAGGAGAAACACTTACAAACTCCTATCGGCATTACCTCATTAATTAATATTGACGATAAGAACCGTAATGCTGAATGTATTATTGATATTGGTGAGAAGGAGTATTGGGGAAAGGGGTATGGCACAGAGGCTATGAAGTTACTTCTTGATTTTGCTTTTCTAGAACTGAACATGCATCGAGTGTCATTAAGCGTTTTTTCCTTTAATAAAAATGCGATTCATTTGTATGAAAAGATAGGGTTTAGCAACGAGGGTAAATCACGCCAAAGCCTGTTTCGAGAGGGAAAATGGCATGATACTATTCATATGGGATTGCTTCAGAATGAATATATAAAGCAGTAGGAGATGAGACTTTCGTGACTGTGCAAAAGATAATAAATGACGTAAAGAATGAATTTCAAGGCGTACCTGGCATTATAGGTGTCGTTTTAGGTGGTTCGAGAGCGAGAGGCACACATCGTCCGACTTCTGATATCGATATTGGGATTTATTACGATGAATCCAAGGGGTTTGACGTAAGAGAAGTTGGCAAGCTAGCTATGAAGCTAGATGACGATCATAGAGAGAAGATCGTTACGTCTTTAGGCGAATGGGGTTCCTGGATTAATGGGGGTGGATGGCTTGTCGTTGATGGCTACCATGTTGATCTCATTTTCCGCGATGTAAACAGAGTGACACAGGTAATTGAGGACTGTTTAGTCGGGTCTGTTTCAACGAACTATCATGCTGGTCACCCGCATGCCTACTTGAATGTGATGTATATGGGGGAAATTTCGATTTGTCACATTTTAGTTGACCCGACAAATAGAATTACTGAATTAAAAGCAAAGACGATGCCATATCCACATGCATTGAAAGGCGCCATAACCAGTTACTTTATGTTTGAAGCGTCTTTTTCTATGATGTTTGCTAATGATAACGTTGATAAAGATGATGTCTCCTATGTTTCCGGGCATTGCTTCCGAACCGTTTCCTGTTTAAATCAAGTATTATTTGCTAAAAACGAAGAATACTGCATTAATGAAAAGAAGGCAGTTGCGATGGTTAACGGTTTTAACATCAAACCACATAGCTACAAGGAAAGGGTAGATAATGTCTTCGCAAAGCTGTCTACCGACCCAACCAGTACAAGAGAGGGAGTAGCGATACTTCAAGAGCTTGTCACGGAAATAGAACATTTATTAAATTGATAAACCTGCTTTGACGAATAAAAAAGATAAACCAATAGAAAGCATCGTTTCTACTCAAACGGTGCTTTCTATTGGTTTTTTATCCACCTTTAGATGGAGTCAAATTCAGACCGTAGTCTGTTAATCATTGGTGGAGCGGGGAGTATAATCAATCTATAAGCTAATAAAGGAGGAACGGAAGAAAATGTTTGTTTAACGACTAAAGCGTTTCTTTTGAGAGATTTTTCGGGAAGATTACTGAATCTACGTAGGTTTTCGACTTGTTAAACAAACGTTTGTTTAAGTTGAGAGAATTGTAGTTAATGCTCGAGTTAAGGTTGTTTTCTACCAGTAGTGTCCCTTCCAAAGCACTCGGTTACCAAATAAAACCCCCCATTATGCCACTTAACTTAACCTAATCGAACAGTGCCATTCTACAAGCTGCCAATAAAATGATATATTTCCCATCCATATGTAATATGCTGGAATGTAAAACGTGAGAGCAATGATTTTTTGAAAGGGTGAAAAAAGTGAAGAATTCCAATAACAATGAAACTAATTCTGACCTTGCCATTGAAGCAACTGGACTCGTCAAGACGTTTGGTGAAAATAGAGCGGTCGATGGTGTAGATCTGGTTGTACAAAAAGGTACGGTTTATGGTTTTTTAGGACCTAATGGTGCAGGTAAAACGACGACGATTCGGATGCTTGCTACGTTGCTTCAACCCGATGAAGGAGGAGCACAGATCCTTGGGTATGACCTTGTAGAAGAGGCAGACGAGGTTCGAAGCAAAGTCAGTCTAACAGGACAATTTGCCTCGGTTGATGAAGATCTTTCAGGTCTTGAGAACCTCATATTGATTGCCCGCCTTCTAGGTTACTCACGAAAGCAGGCAAAGGAAAGGGCGTACGAATTACTTAAGGCATTTGGTCTGGAAGACGCAGCAAAGCGGCAGGTGAAAAAATATTCTGGGGGTATGAGGCGGAGAATCGATATTGCTGCGAGTATCGTTGTCACTCCAGATTTGTTATTTCTAGATGAACCCACGACAGGGCTCGATCCACGCAGTCGTAATCAAGTTTGGGAGATTGTTCGAGCACTTGTCAGTACGGGTACGACCGTTTTGTTAACAACGCAATACCTAGATGAAGCAGACCAGCTGGCTGATCGGATTGCCGTGATTGATCAAGGGAAGATCATTGCGGAAGGGACGAGTGGTGAGCTTAAAGCATCTGTGGGATCGGGAGCGCTACATGTTCGGTTGCTTCACCCTGAAGTTCGACCACAAGCAGAACAATTACTAGCTGAGAAATTAGCGACTTCCATTCAGCTCTCATCGGATCCAGCTGCGCTTTCTGCTCAGATCTCGGACACCGAGCGTGTCGCCTATGCTCTCAGAGAATTGTCTCGGGCCAACATTACTGTTACTGATTTTTCATTAGGGCAGCCAAGTCTTGATGAGGTGTTCCTTAGTTTGACCGGACGACCAGCTGATGATGATGACACGACTGAGGAGGTAAGATGATGACTACATCTTCTAAAACGCGAAATAAGATTGAGATAGATGAAACGTTGCAAGCAGCGCTTTCAAATCGCAAACGTCCTTCTAAACCGAATGCATTGACCAACTCACTTACATTCGGCTGGAGAGCATTCCTGAAGATTAGATATGTTCCTGAGCAATTGTTCGATGTCACTGTGTTTCCGATCATGTTCTTATTAATGTTTACCTATCTGTTTGGAGGTGCAATTGCTGGGTCAACGGGCGATTATTTGCAGTTTCTTCTGCCGGGCATTCTCGGCATGACAGTGGTGACGATCACGATGTATACCGGGATGGAGCTGAACAACGACATTACCAAGGGGGTATTTGACCGTTTCCGTTCATTACCAATCTGGCGGCCATCTGTTCTCGTCGGTGCTTTGCTCGTGGATGCGGTTCGTTACACGATGGCGTCTGCAATTATGATCACGCTAGGTCTGGTGCTCGGTTTTCGACCAGAAGGAGGCGTACTAGGAGTGGTGGCAGCGGTGGCTTTGCTAGTCGTATTCTCGTTTAGCCTGTCATGGATATGGACCACTCTCGGATTGATTTTGAGAACGGAAAAATCACTAATGGGCGTCAGTATGATGGTTTTGTTCCCGTTAACCTTTGTTAGTAACGTTTTCGTAGATCCAGAGACACTACCTTCTTGGTTGCAATCATTTGTGGAAGTAAACCCAGTTTCGCTTTTGGTGACGGCAGTGCGCGGTTTGATGCACGGTACGGTGACGTTTGACCAGGTTGGGTGGGTGCTCTTAGCATCCGTAGTGATAACGGCCATTTTCGCTCCATTAACTATGTATTTGTATCGGAATAAAAAATAAATCGACTAAGCGGGGTGTAAAACCTAGATTTAAATGTTATAAGTGCTAGCCTTGTTTAAAAAAAGGGTGTTTCAATTGGTGGACAAAAAACAGTTGAAGCACCCTTTACTTATAAATTGAAGTTCGTGAAAGGTAGTGTGAATCAAGGTTGAAAAAACAAGGAGAAACGTCTTTATTGTCTCATCTGATCGCAATACTATTGTTACCGTTTAATGTGACCGTGATTATTCCTTCGCTCTTATTGTTTCTCTTCAATAACGCGATGCTTTGGCGGTTGGACTTTCCACTAACTGCCTTTATCTTGTTACTCGGTGCCACATGCACCTTAATAGGTTTAACTCTTGTAACGGCAACGGTAAGGCAGTTTGCTACTAGAGGAAGAGGAACGTTAGCACCTTGGAATGCTCCTAAAAATCTAGTTGTTACTGGTCCTTATCAATACACGAGAAATCCCATGATCAGTGGAGTTGTTTTTATTTTATTAGGAGAAATGATCTTATTTGGTTCGGTTCCATTACTCTTCTGGTTCTTGTTATTTTCAGTTGTGAACTATACCTACTTCATAGTTGGAGAAGAGCCTGCTTTACAAAAGAAGTTCGGTGAGGAGTATGCTCAATATAAAAAGAATGTACCTAGATTAATACCGAGAAGAACGCCGTGGAATTGAAAATAATGAGTTTCTTTTACTAGACCATGTTTTTAATAGCCTTCTGAACGGGAATGGATTCGTAAGAGGTCATTGTCACATTTGAATATTCCAGTTAAGTGGAGGTGAGATGCTGTGATTAGAAAGCTAGACTCAAGTAAGGGGAATGTCTTGGAATATGAAGTGAAAAGTAAGATGACAAAAGAAGAAAATGATCAGCTTATGGTAGAAGTTTCAGCAGCCATTGAGAGATTTGGAGAAGTTCGGTTGCTTGTTCGGTTGTGGGATATGCCGGGAGTCGAGTTTTCAGCTATCGATGACCGGTTGAAGTTTGCGAAAGATCATTTAATTGACATTGAACGATATGCCCTTGTGAGCGATTCTAATTTAGCTGAGTACCTGGCCGAAGTGACAGACACCGTGACGGGGATTGACCTTCGCCACTTTCGAATGGAAGAGGAAGCTGAGGCAAGAGCCTGGGTGCATGAGTAATAAATCACTTGAAAAGCTTAAAACGATAGAAGGGAAGTAGTTTGGTAAAACTGCTTCCCGTTTTTTGAAAGGTAGAATTTTTAAGTAGACAGCTACCTTTACGCCGCTCGTCTCAAGGGTATTCTTCCCTTGAGACTTAAAAATATGCGGCGGAAGCTAACGCTGCTACGATAAACCTTCAGCTATCCGGATCGTTTGACTAATCCTAATGCCGCATGCGGACCGCGGCCGGATATGTGTCAGGATCATGGCGAGTTCTTCAGGAGTGCTGGAAGCTACCCGCCCACTATGAAAAAACAATTTTAGCGGGCTTTTAAAAAATGCAGTAACTTCGTTTATTACTATGCTTCAAAAGGGTGAAAAGCCCCTTCTCTACTTCGCTAGTTCTTTCTGCCGTAGTTCAACGCGGCGTATTTTTCCTGATGTTGTCTTCGGAAGTTCTTCCAAAAACTCAATTTGACGTGGGTATTTGTACGGCGCTGTAATGTCTTTCGTATGGTTTTGAAGTTCTTTTACTAAGTCTTCATCTTGTGTCCTTGACGCGTCTCGCAGAACGACATAAGCCTTGACGATGCTACCGCGAATTTCATCTGGTGCGGCAACCACAGCGCATTCCCGAACGGCCGGGTGTTTTAGTAGTGCGTCTTCAACTTCAAAAGGGCCAATCGTGTAGCCGGAGCTGATAATAATGTCGTCACTTCTGCCTTCAAACCAGAAGTAGCCGTCTTCGTCTCGTGAAGCTTGGTCACCTGTTAAGTACCAATCCCCTCGAAAGGCTGATTGTGTGCGTTCGGGATCATCTAAGTACTCTTTAAATAGTGCTGGACAATCTTTGTGGACAGCAATATCACCGACTTCTCCAGCTTTAGTAGGTTCACCGTACTCGTTAATGATATCGACAGGGTTACCTGGCGTTGGTTTTCCCATCGAGCCAGGTTTTGTTGTCATCCCTTGCAGTGTACAGACGAGAAGGGTATTTTCGGTTTGTCCATAGCCATCCCGTAAATCAACGTTAAACGCGGAATGGAACGCTTCGATAACAGGGCGGTTTAGCGGTTCTCCAGCTGATACAGCACTTTTTAGTTTCGGCAGCTTATAGGAAGAGAGTTCATCTACTTTAGCCATGAGTCGATATTCAGTAGGTGTGCAACAAAGAACGGCGATTTTTTCCTCTTCCAAAATGTCCAAATACGTTGTTGGGTCGAAGCTACCATTGTAAACAAAGGCTGTTGCACCGAGTGTAATTGTTGAAAGAAGCGGGCTCCAGATCCATTTTTGCCAGCCAGGTGCTGCTGTTGCCCAAACGAGGTCTCCTTCTTCGACACCGAGCCACTCTTTAGCAGCTGTGCGTACGTGGGCGTAACCCCAGCCATGTGTGTGGACAACTCCTTTTGGATTTCCGGTTGTTCCAGATGTGTAGGATAAAAAGGCCATGTCATCACGCGTTGTCTGTTCTCCTTCATAGACGACAGACTCTTTTTCCGCAAGAGATTCTAACGACTTCCAGCCTTTTTCTTCGCCACCGACGATGAATTTATTTTGCAGAACTGGGAGGTCTTCGTCGATGTCATTTACTTCACTCGTCGTTTTATAGTAGGCAACGATGCCTTTTGCTTTGGCATGATGAATACGATAGAGCAGATCTTTTTTACGCAGCATTTCTGAACTCGGGATCGCGACAATGCCGGCTTTTAAACAAGCGAGATAGGTCATATACGCTTCTGGAATACGTGGAAGGATGATAAGAACTTTATCACCTTTACTAATACCTTGCTTTTTAAAGGCGAGTGCGATTTGGTTTGTTTTTTCCATTAGCTCCTTATAGTGAACGTCTCGGCGATTCCCTTGTTGATCGAGCCAGCGAATGGCGGTACGGGTATCGTCATTTGCATATTGGGAAAGTTCTTCTGCGATATTGTAGTGTTCGGGTGCGATTAATTCTTCTCGATTCATGATGAACTCCTCCTTAAGTAATGGTTCCAGTTGGTATGATCATGTAATAAATACTTGCAAAAAAAACAAAAACGGCAAAAACGGCTGCATACGCTTTCCAAGGAGCAAAACCTTGCGTGATTTCATGGATTTTTACACAAATGAAATACATCCAAATAACGCCGGCCACTAAAGAAACAACGAGAGCGAATCCTCCGTCAATGCCTGTTAGGAAGGGGATGGCTAGTAATCCAGGCACTAAAGCAATCGAAGCAGAGCGACTCACTTCACTGATTTTACCTGGGCCACCAAAACCTCTCGCCCCTGCCCAGAGAAGCACGGTAAGACCGAGCTTTGTTAACCAAACGGAAAATAATCCGAATAAGATAAAAATTAGGGGAACGACTACGTTACGTAGCAGTTCGGATTCGAAACTTGCAACAAAGGATGCATTGGCCAAAATGCCAAAGATTCCATAGACGATGCCTACTGCAATGACAATGAGTCGGCTGTAAAGAATGGATTTAGGTGCATGTGCAAATGCCCGAAAAGAAGGGGCGTGAAGTAATATCATTTTTCCAATCATGTGAACGGTCTCCTTCATAACACTACATATTCCAAGGCATCACTGCCCAAATGGCGATGACGGTAAAGAAAACGACGGTAATCGCTGCTCCCATTGTACTGTTGTAGCGTCTTGGGTGGATATCTTTCCAGCCGTGAATCCGCTCTATCAACGCATGGTCTTCTTTCGTCGTTAATTTTGAGGAAAGGCTAGGCATCCGGTTCGTTACATAGGACACGACAATAAGTAATATAAAGCTGACCGGAATCGCGAGCATCGCGCCAGATAAGCCCATACCATCGGTTACCTCATGACCCGTCATGACGATTTGCGGGAAGACGAAGGGTGACACGACGATATAGAGGGCACCTCCAATGACAGAAGAGACAATCGCGCCAAACTTGTTCGCTTCTTTCCACCAAACACCGACTAAAATAAGCGGAGCATTGGTTACACCAGCTAATCCAAATGCCCACAGAATACTAACGACCAGGAAGGCAGGAGGATTAATGGCGAGTAAAATACTGACAACTCCTCCAGCGAAAATAGCAATATAGCCGAGGCGTACCCGTTTTTTCTCCGGAAGGTCAGGTTTAAGTGTTGTGAATATGTCTTGAGATAACAACGCGCCAATGGCTAAAAGGTTTCCACTAAGTGTGGACAATCCAGCTGAAATGGCACCGGCAATAACAAGGGCTGTTACCCATTCAGGGTTGTACACTAAATTTAAAATGATCGTCAGCTTATCTGCATCAGCAGCAGAGATGGCAACCCCTTGTGTTTCAGTGGCATAAACGCCTACAAATCCCATGGCATATGTAGCTGAGAACACAAGCCCGATAATAAAAGCAAACCATACCATCGCGGATCGTGCACTTTTTAAACTGGATGCAGTATAAATACGCATCGCTAAATGCGGTAACCCGAGCGAACCAATGGTCAAAGCGATAAGAGAAACGTACCATTTCGTGGAGTACTGATAATCAAAGAAGTTCGGCATCGCTTCAATCATTGCTGGGACCATATCTGAATACAACAACGGTGGGAAAAACCAACCACTTCCACCGACAGCCTTCATAATCGCACCGAGGGGAACGATGAACATTAGCGCGATGATCACCATTTGAATAGCAGCGTTATTGGAAGCCCCAGCCATTCCGCCGATTGTAATATAGCCGACGATAATAAGTCCACCCACAATCAGTCCGGTTAAATAAGGGATACCGAGGACCGTCTCAAACGCGAGGGCGATTCCAATCATTTGGCCGAGTGAGTACATAATCGACACAAGAATCATAAACACCGCAGCGATGATTGACGCTGAAACACCGTAACGCTCACGGACAAAGTGAGTAGGGGAGAATGCTCCCATCCGCCGTAAGCTCGTTCCGTAAATGATGGTTATAAGCGGAATTGATAAAATGAGCTGAATCCACAACATAATAAACGGGACTTGCAGTTGTAAGATCAGTGCGGTGATTCCAAGAAATGTGGCTAAGCTCATATAAGTTGAAGCCATTGCAAGACCATTTGTAAGCGGCCCTATGCTTGAACCTGCTACATATAAGTCGGTAACAGATTTACTTTTACGGTTGGATATGTATCCGACGATATAAAATAATAGAAATGTCGCAATGATTGCGACAACCCCTAAAATGGGGTTCGATAACTGCCATGCTTCTTCTCCCATTACTTATGCCCCTTCCTGTTTTTGATCTTCTTGTAACGTATTTTCCCGCTCAATTTCTTGGTCAATGTGGTTGCCTAATTTACTAGCAACAATTGTTAAAAAGAAAATACCAAACCAGCCAAACAAAATCGGTACGATGTACATAATCGGGAAGCCAAATAACGTACCCTCAACGGGGAAAATGGAGAAAAATAAGCCCACATTTCCTGCCGCTAAAAGCAAAGCCGACATAATGATGGTGAACCGTACTTCCTTTTTATAAGCGTTGTTCAAGACACTACCTCCTTTCCTGTGGAGTAACACACGACTGAGTTAAGTACCTTACGACTGACTGTTCAGTCATTGCAAGAACGCTCGTACATTTCCGCTTTAAGACGATAAACTATGCAGCCTGCCTTAGCAGATAATATTGTCCCTATCTTCGGATATGTAGTCGATGACATTCTTTTGTTAGTACCGTAACGGTTATTTGTTGATTGTAAACGCTTTCGACAAACTATGTCAATGATATATTTTAAATTTTCTGAATTTGAAGGAGGGGGAGACGATGGCGGTGTATCATGTGGACCAAGCATTTGAACTGTTAAAGAAATATAAAATCACCACACATAAAGAGAGCGTTCGGCGATGGTTTCGGCAGGGTGTTATTGAAGCTAAGTCTCCAACACCTCGTAAAGACGGCTGGTTGCTTCCGAAAATATCTCTCCATGCTTTATTCAAGAGCGTTTACCTTACTTTAATGAAACGGATGTTGTAAAAGGTACGGAAAAACATAATGCAACGACTGTTGTAGTGGTGAAGAGGATATTCGTGCAAAAATGTGGATTCTGAATTAGCCCATAAAAATATTTGGGAAGGTTCTTGGAGCTTAAGAAAAATCGAATTCAAAAATGCATTAAACACGTGGTTATTCAAGTACATTGAGAGGGAGGTATGGAAGACTTGTCAGGGAAACAGGAGTACTTAAAGTACTTATAGCAAGTGTAGAGTCTTCAATTTACTTGATGCATTTGGTGTTGAAGATCGGCGGCACTTGTTAGATCAAAATTTCAGTGATCTCGAGGAATTTATCATTTTTTCGATCATTGAGTATGTTCAGAAGGAAAAGGTCGTGGACTTGTCTTAATTGCTCAGTCAGCAGTTACGTGCGCACATATCTCGTATGAGGGTATAAGCCCTTCTTAATATGGCTTATACTCTTAGGTATTAAAATGAAAAAAGGTGCTTGGAAACCTGTGTTTTTTTGAAAACTTAGGTTTTGAATGGAACCTTCTAGGAGTTCAAGTAACACGTACTTTAGCCCTTTTTATGGTTTTGGGAGATAGTAGATTTCTATACAAATGTTGCTTTACCTATGGATCTACATTACTATAGTTTACTAGGTCAAAATAATGTCACTTACAAAGGAGCAAGAGCAGGGTGAAACGATTATCAACATTAGTTGCTATTGGCTCTCTTACATTTGTTATAACAGCTTGCACAAAGACAGCAGAACAAAATGAAACGAGTGAAAGTGAACCAGTGGAACAAGAAGAGATTAATGACAGTGAACAGGAAGAAGGTGGAAGCCACGAAGCACTGACGAACAAAAGTAAAGGGGATGTCCTCTTACAGGAGTACACAGTGATTGAAGGAGCAAACCTTAACGAAGTTCAAACATCAGGTCCTGTGGATGTGACGTTACGTGACCTTTACATAGTGGAAAGCAATAAGACTCAAGGTGACTACCACGGACTGGCCTATGTTCATGTGAAAAATACCGGAGATGATTCGGTTATCTTTGATTTCTCTGCAGGTTTCGTACCAGATTCAGAGAGTCGTCTTCTGATTGACAATCAGGATATTGAACAGGAATATAAGACTCACGCGATTAGTCCGCATTTGGTAGGAAATGAAGAACAAAGTGCCCTTCTGTGGTTTCCTTTAAATGAAACCGATCCAAACAGACTGACACTGGTTATAAGTGGCCCTTATTTATTTCCATTAGAGGGAGACTCTAAAAGCATAAATGTCGATGATATGGAGGCACTTTCAGCAGAGGATAGGATAAGTGATGATATTCACTTTGATATCACATTTTAGGAACCGCCCCTTGCTTCCCGGTGCCTGACCCCCGGCGCGCTAACGCGTCACCGCGCCGGGGGTCAGGCACCGAAAAAGGAACCGAAAAAAGGAGCCGAAAAGGAGTGGGTTAGATGAATATCGCAACAATAGGTACTGGGATGATTGTAGATCGCTTTCTATCAGCGTTAGAAAGTATTGAAGATGCTAAATGTGTTGCCATGTATTCACGAAAGGAAAGCACAGCAAAGCCGTTAGCTGAAAAGTATAATATAAATAGCATTTATACGGAATTAGATGGGATGTTAAATGATTCTGCTGTTGATTTTGTTTATGTTGCATCTCCTAATAGTTTACATTACGAACATACTTACAGAGCGCTTCAAGGTGGGAAGAATGTTATTTGTGAAAAGCCGTTTACTTCGACCTTAAAAGAACTTGAAAGCTTGATGTCGCTTGCTAAACGAAAAAGTTTAATGTTGTTTGAAGCGATAACGACGATTCATCTGCCAAATTTTAAAATAATTAAAGAAAACTTAACTAAACTTGGGACGATTAAATTTATTCAATGTAACTATAGTCAATATTCCAGTAAATACGATCGTCTGCTAAACGGAGAGACGCCGAATGTTTTTAATCCAAAATTTTCAGGTGGAGCCTTAACGGACATCAATATTTATAACTTACACTTTACGATGAATTTGTTTGGAAAACCAAAAGCAATAAATTACACAGCTAATCAACATCCTAATGGTATTGATACATCAGGTGTTTTAGTATTGAAATATTCTGGTTTTATCGGGGAGTGTGTAGGGTGCAAAGATACTCGGAGTATGAACTTTGCGCTTATTCAAGGTGAAAAGGGCTATATTCATGTTGAAAATGGGGCAAATGGCTGTCAAAAAGTGATCCTCCATACAGACGATGAAGAAGCCACGTTGAATGTACAAACAGAATCTAATCCGTTATATTATGAAGTGCTGGCTTTTAATAATATCTACAAATCAAGCGATATTGAAAAGTGTTATGAACTGCTTGATTACAGTCATTCTGTCATACATATGCTTGAAGAAGCGAGAATGGATGCAGGTATCGTTTTTGAGGCAGATACTCATTAGTTAAACTGAA
Source organism: Alteribacter populi (assembly GCF_002352765.1). Taxonomy (NCBI): domain Bacteria; kingdom Bacillati; phylum Bacillota; class Bacilli; order Caryophanales; family Bacillaceae; genus Alteribacter; species Alteribacter populi. The sequence continues at coordinate 3,191,972 of NZ_KZ293963.1, forward strand.
ATTCCGATCAGAAAGGTAGTCAGAAGGGTGCCACAGCCTACCTCTTCAAAAATGAAAGAAAGGGATAGGCTCATTTTATATTTTCTTATCATTTGCATAAACTAATGAAAAAGGGGTGTTTGTGATGAGTCCATTAATAGACAGACTAAATGATGTTTCTAAACATATTGGTGAAGGGGTCACGAATCTTTTTAAACGAGGAGAAAAGCGAAATATTCGGATTCGTGACTTGGCTTCGTCTATTCTCACACACCAAGAAACGACGAAGAAGTCCCGAGCCATGTTAGGACTTGTATTTAACGAGTATCGTCTTTCTATTGGTCCAGTTGCGTTCAAACTTGAAACAAAAGGCAAAAACGACGAACACATTTTGGAACTATCAGCAATGGAGCAAGGTGTGAAGCTTTTCACCTACAAGTCCTTTGATGAAAAACATTCCGAAAAGGACAAACACCCCCTCCCAGAATACGCATACCACTATTTGACCAAAGCTTAAAGGTGCCTGACCCCCGGTGCTGTACCGCGTCACCGCGGCGGGGGTCAGGCACCTTTTCACAACGATCCTTTATACATCGAGGTCACGTCGCCGGAATCCAAGCCAGCCAATAATGATTAGGATGGCTGCTACAGCTGTAAGGCTGAGAAGAGGCATCCAATCAAATTCCTCAGCTGGGATTCTTGGTATATGACCGAATGGAGAGAGGTTTGTCATCCAATCGGGCATTTGGAGTGCTCCTCCAAGATAGACGACAACAAAGGCGTACACGACAATGGCCCAGCTCAATGCAGTTCCTTTAGGGAAAATACCAAACAATGCAACGGCTAACCCGATGGCAACCCAAAGAGCGGGTGTGAAGGCTATTCCTGCAATCGTTAGGTCAACGAGGTAGCTGGAATCGTCCATACTTTGACTTCCGGTAATTCCCATCCCAATGCCTGCCATGAAAAGTAGAAAAACACTGCTGATTAATGCAACGATTACATAACTGCCGAGTAGACGGGAACGGGATAATGCCGCTGAAAGCATCGGCTCCGTTCGACCTGCATTTTCTTCACTACGCAGCTTCAAAATGCTCTGTAAGGCAGGAATGCTTGCAACCATTGCAGCTACCGACATAAACATTGCGGCAAAACTGTCAGCAAGTACGCCACCGTCCAGAGTCGGGAGCATATCATCGAGCGAATCTCCGAGGGTACCCATCATTTCTTCCGCTTCTCCTATGAATGCACCGTAAGCCATACCAAACAAAAGCATAGCCACGCTCCAGATGATTAAATTGGTGCGCTGCAAGCGAAAGGCAAGGCCAATCGGTTTTGTGAGAAAATTAGTCGCGTGAGCTTTTCCGCGACGTGGACGAACCATGCCCGCACCCACATCTCGCTTTGTACTCAGTGGGTAAGCAATCGCAATAAGAACGATAGTGAAAGTCAGGCTCAGTAATAATGGCGCCCAGTTATTATCAACATAAGCGGCCGTCTGTTGTGCCCAGCCGATTGGTGAAAGCCAAGATAAAGCTCCTTCTCCAAGGTCACCAACAGCGCGAAGACTAAAGGCGACAGCAATCATTCCTGCACCTAATCCAGTTGCGCCACGTGCATGCTCCATTAGCTGCACGAAAAGAATCGCAACACCTGCAAAAGAAAGTCCAATGGAGGCTAAGGCAGCTCCAAAAAGAAATGAACCTGCCCACGTTACAGATTCAAACCCTAATACTCCCATCCCTAAAGCCAGGATGAGCGCGAGTACAAGATTGACTCCTACAACGAAAATTAAAGCCGCTGTCGTATTTGCATGTCTTCCTGTCACAGAAGCACGAACAAGCTCAGCGCGTCCGGTTTCTTCTTCCTTGCGTGTATGACGAACAATGAGTAACACACTCATTAAAGCAACTACAATTCCTGTCATACCAAGCATTTGGTGAGAGATCATCGCACCAACTGTATAATTTTCCAAATAAAGGTCAGGACCTGTCATCGCAATCGACGCTGGATTCGCCATCGTCACAGCCATTCCTTGACGCTCAGCATCTGTCGGATAAAGCTCCTCAAAGCTGATGAGGGAAGCTACGACAGCAATCGTAATTCCGAGAATCCATATTGGAACCCGGATACGGTCTCGTCGCAGCATAAAACGAAGCATTGTCCCCGTTCCTGTGAATGACTGTTGTTTACTCACGTTTGCCACCTCCTTGAGAAGCACCTTCCTTACTACTATCGTCGCCATAGTGACGCATGAAGAGCTCTTCTAATGTTGGCGGTGTGCTTGTTAAACCTCTCACCTCAAACTGTGTTAAAAATTTAAGCACTTGGTCCATTTCGGAAGTATCGACCTGGAACTTCGCTTCTTTGCCATTCAATTCGAGGTCATGAACACCAGAAAAGCTACTAAGACCATCAATTTTTTGCGCGGTTTTAACCGTGATGAATGTACGAGTTAAATGGCGTAGCTGATCGAGTGAGCCGGATTCAACAATCTTTCCTTCACGAATGATTCCGACACGGTCACAAAGCTTCTCGACCTCAGCCAAAATATGACTCGAAAGTAAGACCGTTTTGCCTTGCGCTTTTACCTCTGCGACACACTCTTGGAAAATAGCCTCCATTAATGGATCAAGTCCGGAAGTTGGTTCATCTAAAATAAACAGGTCTGCTTGTGAAGCAAAGGCAGAAACAAGCGCCACCTTTTGCCGGTTTCCCTTGGAATACGTACGGCATTTCTTCGTCGGGTCAAGGTCAAATCGTTCTAGCAATTGATCGCGCTGCTTCGGGTCAATGTCTCCTCGCAGACGGCCGAATAGGTCAATCGCTTCTCCACCTGTTAAGTTCGGCCATAAATTGACATCACCAGGTACGTAGCTAATACGACGGTGAAGTTCAACCGCTTCTTTCCACGGATCTTTGCCAAATAAGCGCACCTCTCCACCTGATTTACGGAGAAGACCAAGTAATACACGAATGGTTGTCGATTTTCCAGCTCCGTTTGGTCCAATAAATCCGAGGACCTCTCCTTTATTTACTTCAAGATCCAGACCATCAAGTGCTAAAACCTTCCCATAATACTTTGTTAGCTTTTTCATTTGAATCACTGACATCTTTTCCACCCCCGCTTATTTGTAAAAGGCTTGCTTTAACACTTTTAAATAGTCATCGAACTCTTGAAACAAAACATCATATTCCTCTCGTCTCAACTGTTTACCTTTTAATTCTCTTTCTTTCGCAGACCGGTAGCCATCCATGGCCCAGGTGAGAAGCTGAAGGGCTTTTTCAACGTCCATCTCATCTCGAAACATGGTTGTATCAATATTTTTATATAGCCTTCCATATCCATATTTTTCTAGTTTCTGTCTACGGTCATTTAGCTCTTCCATTAAGTGGTCGGTATTCGTGATTAGCGCCATACTCATAAAGTCAAATAAGTAAGGCCGTTTCATTAAAATTTCTTGTTTCAGCAATGAAGCTTGTCGAAATCGTTTAATGATATCTCCTTCCTCGATATCAATCGAATACAAATACTCCCTCTTCATAATCTCGCTGCAGTAATCAAATAGATAAAGAAACAGGTCTTTTTTGCTATTAAAGTAATGAAAAAGCATTCCCTTTCCTATTTGTGCCTTTTTTACAATGGCATTCGTAGACGCCTGCTCGAAGCCTTTCTCAACAAACTCTTCAATAGCAGCATCAATAATCCGCTGTTTTTTCGTCTCCTCTAATTTATGAAATGCAGAATTAATATGGACTACCTCCTTACGTATCAACGATCATACGACATATTGACCACCCGGTCGACCACATCATATCACAACTTAGACCACCCGGTCTACATATATTCAGAAAATTTTTTTGAGGCACCAGTAAAACTTGATTTCGATGATTGTTTCAAAGGATAATAGAATTAGTCATAAAACGTCGAATAATGTAAAAGTATACAAGACTGGATGAGGAGGCTAACCTTTGAAAGCACCGACAACAATGTGGATGATGGTTTATAAAGTGTATAAAGAAGTTGTTCCGGAGGTTCATCAAATTTTGGATGAGTGGAGGAAAAAAGCCGAAAAAATTGAGAATAATGAGCTTAGAATGTATGCGCTCGAAAGTATCAATGAAAACACCTTTCACAATGAAGGGGGCGGGGTATTTGCCCTCTTAACAAAAAAAGAAGTGAGGACGGATGTCCTCTGGTTTATCGTGTCCTACCAAATTATCTGTGACTATTTGGATAGCTTGTGCGATCAAAGCGAATCACTGGATCCGAATGATTTTCGCTCACTTCACGAAGCGTTGCGCCAGGCGTTGGCACCTGGTTCACAAGAAGATGTCTATTACGAGCACCGTGAACAAAAGGATGATAACGGGTTTTTAAGAGATCTCGTCACGACTTGTCAGGAAAAAGTGCAAGCTTTTCCTGGATTTACAGGCGCACAAGCATCGATGGAAGAGCTTTCCTTGCATTACCGGAACCTTCAGGTGTATAAGCACGTAGAAAAAAAGGACCGAGAACCGTACCTAATCAGTTGGTACGAAGAAACCAAGGAAAAATACCCTTATTTAGCAGATATGAGATGGTATGAGTTCGCTGCAAGCACGGGATCTACTTTAGGCGTCTATACGTTAGCAGCATACGCTTCAAAAGGGAAGATGGCCAAAGCAGAGGCTGAGTCGATGAAAGACAAGTATTTTCCGCATGCCCAAGGGTTACATATTTTGCTTGATTATTTTATTGATCAGGAAGAGGACCTTGAAGATGACGAGTTGAATTTTTGTGCTTACTATAAGAACGAAGAAGATATGGTAGAAAGAATGCGCTACTTTAAAACGGAAGCTGAGAGAAAATTAAAGCAGATGCCCGATTCCGCTTTCCATTCCCTTATCAACAAAGGGATTATCGCCATTTATTTAGCCGATGAAAAGGTGCAGAAAAACCCTCAAATAAAAAAGACCGCTAATAGAATGATCCGTTTTGGTGGACTCTCGACGGCATTTTTCTACTTGAATTCGTGGATTTTCAGGAGAGTCTCTGATAACAACGAAATCGCTTCTTAAGTTTTCTACTAACAGTTAAATATTTATACAATTTTTCATCTTTGTACCTCGAGTTCTCTTGTATAATTAAAAGAGGTAAAAATTTCTTAAGGTGGAAGGTGGTTGGGAGTTTTTATTCAGAGTTAATAAAGTACAAAAATCTACGCTTCAATGTCTAACTCCAGCGACAAGCATTACTTCGTGAAAAAGCTACGGATTGTCTCGGGCGGATACACGCCGGAGCATGACTAACAGAGGAAGAGACAGCTACGAGGTTACTTTAGCTTGTTAGAAGAAGCCAAAAAAGCGACTTCAATCTGCCAGTCGAAAGTGCTTGTCACACGACGCCAATATTACTAACGGAAAATGAAGCGAAGTACTCGTTATTGACTTTAATTAAATTATATTGGGGGAACAAAAAATGAAGAAACAACTATTATCATTGGGTATTGCACCAGTGGTTTTATTCGCCGCAGCTTGTTCAGTTGAAGATACGGATGAAATCATTGAAAATGCTGTTGAAGCTCAAGGAAATCTAGAAAGCTACTATGCAGAAGTCTCGAGCAGTTTTGAATTTGATGGTGTTTCAGAAGAGGACTCATATAAAGAGTGGTCTGCTAAACCGAACAAACACCGCATTGAGCAGGACGGATTTATCTCTGTATCAAACGGAGAACAGTCATGGTCATATAATGAAGAAGAAAATAGTGTCATAGTTTTTGATGATATAGGTGAATGGTCAGAGGAAATGCCGGATGAATCCGAAATGATGCGTGAGATGTTAACGGAAATGATGGGTTCAAATGATGTAGTTGCCCATGGTAAAGAAACAGTTGCTGATCGCTCAGTGATTCATTTGTCACTTACACCTAAAGAGGGTGAAGAGGAGTTCTTATTAGGTGATGGAAGCTATGAAGTTTGGGTTGACGAAGAGACATATATGCCGTTAAAAATGAAAATGGAGGGCGAGGAATTCTCCTCAGAAATGGAATACACCCATATTGAGTACAACATCGATATCGATGAGGAAATTTTTGAGTTTGACATTCCAGAAGGAGCAGAACTTCAATCGATGGATGACTTGATGCCAGAAAGCCTTTCTATCGATGAACTTCAAGAGGTCACAGCTTTCGATGTACCTGAATTCACAAAACTTCCAGATGGTTATGAATTTCAAGGAGCAAATTACCTTGAAGAAATGGATTCGGCGATGATTGAGTACATCGATTCAGAAGGTAATTACCTCATGCTGTCCATTTCATCAGAATCGACGGACTTTTCACTTGAAGGGGAAGAATCTGAAAGTCTTGAGATCGGTGAGCACGAAGGAACGTATATGAGCATGCATCAAATGCAATTTATCACATGGAGCGATGGAGACCTTCATTATGAGCTATCTTCTTTCGCTGAAGACATGACAAAAGAAGAACTTGTCGAAGTAGCAAAAGGCCTTAAATAATAAAATAAATGAGCTGAAACCGTTGAGGAGTCATCCTTAACGGTTTTTTCATAAAGATAAAAATAAAGCTACCTTCACGCCGCTCGTCTCAAGGAAAAACATCTTTGAGACTTGTAAAGGTCATTTGGGTACGTACGCTACCGTGTCAAGAACTCTTTTAACTTTGCCAAGTCGGCATGTATTAAGTCCAACAAGCCTCGGTTATAAAAAATTGAAGCTGGGTGGAAGGTTGGGAAAAGTAAGTAGGATTCGTTTGTCCATTCGTAACGGCCATCCTTTCCTAGACGTTGTACAGGTTGGTGTAAAAACCTTCCGTGGCATTCAGTTATTTTTTTATTTGCACCGCCCAATCGTTTGAGTCCGATATTTCCGAGGGTGACAATGACAGGTACTTTTACGTGTTCGATTTCGTAATCTAGAAGAGGAGCGTGGGCGACGATTTCTTTTGCTGTCGGCGGTCGGTTGTATTTTCGTTTTACTACCTCACCATTCCTTGACTTTTTCTCTCCCCACCGATAAGGGCGGCTGCGAACCGTACTTGTAATGTAAACATCTTCCCTCGTGAGCTCAAGCCGATCCAAAAAACTCATCAGTTCTTTCCCAGCTCTACCGCTAAAAGGAACGCCATTATGAATTTCTGTTTCACCAGGTGCTTCTCCGACGAGCATAAGTGCAGGGGTATCAGGTCCCTCCCCATAGACAAACCCCTCTACTGGATAGGAGTAAATTCGTTTTTTTCCCTCTTCGGCAAGGCTTTCTGGTAAGCGCATGTGATTTCCTCCTCTAGGTTCTCTAATATCAGATATACACTTTTTCACCATTTTTTACACGCGGTTTGTTGTTTGGAATGAGAAAAATGCGTGACATAGTGAGAACCAGTAACAATAAATCGTAAAGGACCAACAAAAGACCTTTCTCCCTTCCCTTATTTGTGCTATTTTCTTCTTAGTGTCAAAAGCTTATAGGTTGACTACATACCCTCGTAGGTATAAAATTGCTTTGAGACAAGCTCCCCCGGAAAAGTGAAGTAACGAGTAAAAAGAGGTGATGTTATGAAGATGGTGTTGATTTTCACTATCTCCATTATTATAATCCGTATTTTATATTATCGATACGTACCCTTGTTTGGTGTCGAATGTGTAAAGCTAGACGATATTCGCAATCAAGAGAGTATGGTTATTCTCGATTTGAGAGATTTTCAAACGGCCCATCAGTCTCCTATTCAAGACGCTGTAAATATCCCAATGGCTCATGTAAACAGGCATTATGTCGAGGTAGGAGAAAAGAGTGTTTGTCTTGTTGCCTCAAGCATGGTAGATATCCACTTAATAGGGCGATTTTTAAAAAAGAAAAGGATAAATGTTGGAGGTTTTGCTCTAATAAATGAAGCGAATCAACAATTATGTAAAAAAGGACGTGAGATCCATGAATTATAATGATCAAATGAAACATCGTGTAAAGAGAATTGAAGGGCAAGTAAAAGCAGTCTCGAGAATGATGGAAGAGGAAAAAGATTGTAAAGATCTTATTGTGCAAATGTCAGCGGCGAGAAATGCATTAGACAGAGCTATTGGTTTAGTAGTGAGCACAAACTTAGAGCAGTGTGTTCGGGAACAAATTGAAAAGGGCGAAGACACAGATGAATTGATCCAAGAAGCCGTTAACTTATTAGTGAAGAGTAGGTAAAAAGATAGGAAGTTCAAAAAGGCGGGTGTCATAGTCGCGAGCCTGGTTGGAGTGACTTCCGTATTTTTGAGCACGTACTATCAAGGGACTAGCAGTATTCAGGTGAAATTGTTGACAAGGACATTTCAATCGGTTAATATACCCCCCATGGGTATATGTTGTTTTTATCTATAAAAAAGAAAATGTATATTTTTTTATCATTTAATATACCCATACAGGTATATGTATATTATTAAAGGAGGAGCGCATTAATGGAAAATAAAAAAACAACAATTGTCTTATTTAGCGGAGAATACGATAAGGCAATGGCAGCTTATATTATTGCTAACGGTGCCGCGGCATATGATCACGAGGTGACGATCTTTCACACTTTTTGGGGGTTAAATGCCTTACGTAAAGACGAGCAAGTCTCAGTTAAAAAGGGATTCATGGAAAAGGTGTTCGGCAAAATGATGCCGCGCGGTGCTGACAAAATGGGACTTAGTAAAATGAACTTTGCTGGTATGGGACCGAAAATGATTAAGCAACTCATGAAAAAGCATAATGCGATGCCATTGCCTCAGTTAATTGAAATGGCGCAAGAACAAGGTGTAAAACTTGTATCCTGTACGATGACAATGGACCTTCTCGGCTTACAGAAGGAAGAATTACTTGATGAGATCGAATATGCGGGAGTAGCCGCTTACCTCGGGGACGCATCAGAAGGTAATGTGAACTTATTTATTTAAAAGTTGTGCTATTTGATTATTAAGCTTGTTGATTTATTTATTATGAAAAACCTTTATAATTCGGCAAACTTTGAACTATCTGCAATTTTTCGACTTGTTAAACAAACGTTTGTTTAAGTTAAGAGGATTGTAGTAATGGCTCGAGCGAACGAGGAGGTGATTCGCTGTTTTAGGAGTAGGAGAGAATTAGCTTTTTAATTCGAATGGATGTCAGCTTGCAAAAGAACAGGAGGAGTAACTATGATTAAAACCGACCGCGTGTTAGATGCAAAAGGGTTAGCTTGCCCGAGTCCAATAGTAAGAACAAAGAAAGTGATGCAGGACCTTTCCCCTGGCCAAGTACTAGAGGTGCTAGCAACAGACAAAGGCTCAACAGCTGACTTGCAAGCATGGGCAAAAAGCGGGGGACACGAGTATATAGGCACTACTAACGAAGGGGAAGTGTTAAAGCACTACCTTAGAAAGGCGTGTAGTTACGAGGAAAAGCAAGAAACAAAACACCCTCACGTGATCGATAATGATGGATTAAAAAAGAAGCTTGACGAAGGAAACGCCGTTGTTGTGGATGTTCGTGAGCAAGCGGAATACTCGTTTAATCATATTCCAGGATCACTCTCACTTCCACTTGGTGAGTTGGAATACCGTTTGAATGATTTAAAGAAAGGTGATGAAATCTATGTCGTTTGCTACACGGGTAACCGAAGTGATATGGCGGCAAAAAAGCTAGTTGAGAGTGGGTTTACCAATGTAATCAATGTGGTTCCTGGTATGAGTGACTGGTCAGGTCCAACCGAAAAAAATTTTTAATCTACAACATACACTGGGGGGTATGAAGATGACTATAAAAGAAATGAAACCAAAAGAATTGGCTAAAAAAGTAATTAAGAAAGAAAATTTATTTATTTTAGATGTTCGTAATGTACCTGATTTTGAAAATTGGAAAGTTGACGGTGAACGATTTGATTATTTAAACGTTCCTTATTTCGATTTACTAGATGGAGTAGAAGGAATCATTGATCAAATTCCTAGGGACAAAGAGGTACTCGTTGTTTGTGCGAAGGAAGGCTCTTCTATTATGGTGGCAGAAATGCTGTCAGAAGCAGGGCGTGATGTTTCATATCTTAAAGGTGGTATGAAGGCGTGGAGTGAACATTTAGAACCAGTTAAAATTGGTGACCTTGAAGGCGAAGGTTCAATTTACCAATTTGTCCGTTTAGGGAAAGGCTGCCTTTCTTACTTGGTTGTCTCTGGTAATGAAGGGGCCATAATCGATCCGCTTCGTTTAGTTGATCAATACAAAATGTTCGCTGATGAGTTAGGTATCAAAATGCTCCACATGCTTGATACACACTTGCATGCCGATCATATTTCCGGGGGCCTCAGGCTAGCAGAGGCAACGGGAGGAACGTACTACCTGCCGCGAAAAGATGCCGAAGAAGTTCAGTTCAATTACAAACCACTAGAAGGTGGAGAAATAGTAACCTTTGGTGAAAGTGGGGTGAAGGTGAGGGCTGTCTATACACCTGGTCATACGATTGGTAGCACCTCACTCATTGTCAATAATACGTATTTAATAACAGGTGACATTCTCTTCCTAGACTCGATTGGCCGTCCTGACTTAGCAGGTAAAGCAGAAGACTGGGAAATGATTTGCGCGAATCATTATATGTGCGTTACAAAGCTTTGAACCAAGAATTACTTGTGTTGCCTGCTCACTTTGCAAAATTAACAGAGCTTGATGACGAAGGACGCGTAGTTGCTCGGCTCGGTGATTTGTATCAAGAAAACCATGGTCTGCAAATTGAAGACGAAGAGGAGTTCCGCAAACTTGTATCTAAAAACTTACCGCCACAACCTAACGCATATGAAGAAATTCGCAAAACAAACATGGGTTTAATCACCCCGGAACCAGCAGAGGAAACAGAAATGGAAATCGGACCTAATCGCTGTGCAGTTAGCTAGGTAGTAAAATATTAAAAACAGGAGTGGTTGAGATGTCAAGCAAGTCAGATAAAGTTTTAGATGCAAAAGCTCTGGCATGCCCAATGCCAATCGTAAGAACGAAAAAGGCGATGGAGGAATTGGCGAGTGGTGAAGTCCTTGAAATTCACGCTACGGACAAGGGTGCGAAGAGTGATCTTATTGCTTGGGCAAAAGCGGGTGGACACGAATTTCTTGGTGACAAAGATGAAGATCCAGTGTTGAAGTTTTGGATTAAAAAAGGATAGTAGTTGACTGAAAGCTGTTGAGGAGAAATCCTTAACAGCTTTCAAGTAAGCAAAACCTGTTGATTTACAAGCAGAAAAAATCCTACACAAAGCACCATTTATGCTAATTCAGCTTCCTTTATTTTTGATCATTCTCGCTCCTTGTAATAAAACAAACCCAACTATCATCCAGACAAGAAGAACCGGAGCATATGTAATAATTTCGTTCGGATCTCCTGCGCGTATGTCTTTTAGCCAAATGAATGAAGTCGCTAAAAGGGGAAGCATCAAAAGCAGAAGAATTGATTTTGTAACGGCGTTGGACAAGGTGTTCCACTCCTTTTTCATAGTGGTATGCTCCTTATAATTTTAACAGGATTTTACTAATCCGCAATATATGAACTCCCGTAATGAAGGTGAGGTAAGTGTTGATCTAACGCTCAGAAAACAAAATAGAGCAAGGTTTATAGTGTCTGTTTTCTTTACAGCTCTTTGCTTTTCAACTCAAATGATCGTGGAGGTGTGATCATTTGAGCTGAAAAACTGTCACGCTATCCGCGACTGTTAACCATCCACTTGCCTAGCGCTCAAAAAGAATTCTTTTAGAAAAGAAACTTTATAGAGGATGTTCAAAAATTCCGCTTAAAATAGCTATCGTATCTCTTCGCCTTTTGATCTACTCGGCTCTTTTTTATGCTCCAATTGAAAACGCACTTATAATAATGCCATTGAAAAAGGAGTGTCCTTTATTGGACCTCCTATTTTTCGAATATAGATCGCTATGCTTTTTTTCTTTTGCTTCTTGTTTTTCGCTTACGAGTGCTGTATCTGGCGAGAAAGCCTACGGTTATCGTCATTCGCTTTCGGTGAGAACCTTTAACTAGATATACAGTGTTGGGGCTAAAAGTTTTCTTTAACTCATTGTGGAGTTTGGTTCGGTCTGTAAACGAGTGAACATTTTTAGCAGGAAAACCATGCTTAACTGCAGCTTTACAGATCCACCTGGCCGCATTTCCATAGGTGTAGATTTTTTGGATGTTCTTTTTAGCCAAATACTCCCCGACAGACTGATGTCCTGCTGTAGAGAGATCCCCAAGTTCGAGCATACTTCCTAAAATAATAATCTTCCTTTTCTTTTTCGCTACATTTTCGAGGACATCCGCCGCTGCTTTAACAGATTGCGGATTTGCATTGAACGTGTCATCAATGAGGAGAGAGTTTTGTGGCAGTTTGGTTACCTTTAAGCGACTTAACGGAACTCGGAATTTCTTTAAGCCTAACCTCATTTGTGCAGGAGTAAAGCCAAGGCGGTGGCTGATGGCGATCGCAAATAAAGCGTTAATCACATTGTGGCGTCCGAATGTAGGGATGAAAAAGTTTTCTCTTTTCTTATTTAAAACGACTTGAAAGCTCATACCTGTTTCTAAATAACGAACGTTTAGACCATTATAGGTTGCTTTATTTTTAATGCCAACAGTGATAATGGTTCCTTTGAAAGGTGTAATTTTCAGTAATTTTGAGTTGTTGTCGTCTTGGTTGATTAGTAACGTTCCTGAAGAGCTTAAGTTACGAATTAAGACTGATTTAGATTTAGCTGTAGCTTGGATACTATTACCAAGTTTTCCGAAATGAGCTGTTCCAATGTTGGTAATAACACCAAAGTTAGGGCGAACGTGACTAAAATGATATCTGCCGGCATCACGACCTAACCCCATCTCCAAAATAACGGCCTTGTGGTGTGAGCGAATCTGACTGATCGTCTTTTTTGTATGCCGTGGTAAATTATTATTTCCTTTTGTTTTTAACACGTTCCATCTTGTACTCAAGATTGAATATATAAATTCACATGTTGTAGATTTTCCGGCGCTTCCGGTAACTCCAATGGTTGGAATGGAGGGCTTTAGTGGTCTCAAATGACTAACTCCTTTCTAAAATGCTAGGATACTATCATCCTATTTTTACTAGGAGGGACCTGTGTAGTTTATAAGCCAAGCTTTTACAAAAAAAGGCTATCGCTGAAGTCAATTTCTTGACAGGTGTTGATGTAATGGAATATTTACTTACAAAAAGTAGGTATTATAGGGAAGATGTGTTCTACCACCATCAGATTGGACTTACCACGTGAGAGCAGGTAGTATAAAAGACCGCTATGGGTTTTACCTTGAAAATAAAGCCAGGACTAGCGATATTTTCAGCAATTTTTTACTTCTTTCGGGAAATTATTTATTTTAATCAAACGTTTATTTAACATGCTTTTTTTAGAGAATCATGTTAATTCCAGAAAGTCTTCTAGTTTGATTTTAAAAGTCGAAACGTTGTTATCGTAGCTTTAACATTACAGGACTCGCCTTGTTAAAAACGGTGAACTATTGGTAAACTGGTAACGAGACACTCCGATATATTGTAGTAAGGGAGCATGCTATGAGTGAAAATACAGATTTACATACAAAGATTCTAATTATTACTTCTGTGGAGGCGGAAAAAGAAGCTGTGCTTAATGGGCTTGAAGATGATCCGCGTTTTAATGTAGTTGTTGGAGGTGTCGGCTTGGCTTCGGCAGCTGCCAGTACAGGAGCAGCATTAGCAAAAAACGCTTACGATCTTGTCATTAATATGGGGATTGGTGGTGGTTTTGCTGGAAGAGCAGAGGTAGGTTCTCTTGTCATCTCCAGTGAAATTGTCGCAGCTGACTTAGGAGCGGAAACAATGGAAGGATTTAAACCGATAGATGAATTGGGCTTGGGTAACTCACGAATTTTGTGTGACGAAGAACGAGGAGGACGATTAAAGATAGCGCTGGAGAAGATGAATTTATCTGTCCATTCCGGCCTGATTCTCACGCTTTCTACTGTCACCGGAACGGCAGAGACGGCTCGAGCTCTATCCAATCGATTTCCCGAAGTTTTTTCCGAGGCGATGGAAGGGTATGGCGTTGGCATTGCGGCTAAGCAATATGACCGTCCGGTAATGGAAGTCCGATCTATCTCTAATACCGTAGGTCCCAGGGATCGCGGTGCTTGGAAAATTATCGAGGCACTCGCTCAATTAACAAAAGCGAGCCGTGTATTACGGGAGGTTATCTAAATGAATATCGCATTTTCACCGTGTCCAAACGACACATTTACTTTTCATGCATGGGTGCATGGACTTATTTCCGGCGGAGAAAAACTTGATGTAACGTATGCAGATATTAATATAACGAACAACTGGGCTACTGAAGTGAAGGGACCTGAAGTGATGAAAATCTCGTATGCGGCGCTCCCATGGGTGTTGGAGGATTATGCATTAATTCCTTGTGGAGGAGCTTTGGGCAGAGGCTGTGGCCCTCTTGTGTTAACCGCAGGGAACATGAAAGACCCGGCATCATTAGCAGGAAAAAAAGTAGCGGTGCCAAGTGAAAAATCAACCGCGTATCTCCTATTCCGGCTTTGGGCTGCAGACAATGTTCCAGGTGGTGTTGGAGAAATAGAAGTGATGCCATTCGATCACATTATGCCAGCTGTCCGTGATGGTAAAATCGATGCTGGTCTCGTTATCCATGAAGCGCGGTTTACGTACCATCAATTTAACTTAACGATGATGAGCGATTTAGGTGAGTGGTGGGAAAAAGATACTGGCCTTCCGATTCCTTTAGGAGCAATCATCGCCCACCGGTCACTCGATCTGAAAAGCATTGAAAAGTGGACGAGAGAATCGGTAGAGTATGCGTGGGATAATCCGGAAGCATCTCGCGAATATGTTCTCGAGCATGCACAAGAGATGTCGCCCGAAGTTGTACAAGCCCATATTGATCTTTATGTAAATGAGTTTACAAGAGACTTGGGTGATGAAGGATACACGGCTATTGAAGCTCTCCTCGGACGTGCAGCAAAAGAAGGAATCGTCCCAGAGTTTGACCTAAAAGCTTTACGAAAATAGTAATGTCAGGTAAAAGGAGAATGGAATGAAAAAAATACAAGAATCGATCGGATTGTTGTATGCTTACTGCCTTATTATCGGTCTGGTAATCGGTTTGGCAGTAGGCCTTTATTTAAATGTACTCTTTATTGGATTCATGATGGGATTGGGTGTCGGGGTAGGCCTCGGCTTAATGGTTCATGGGCTCATTCTCATAAAAAACAGTTCGTAACAGAAGGAGAACAACATTTAATAGATAGAAAAACATGCTTTAGAGGTAGAATAATCGATAATTTCGTTAGAAAAGAGGACTGCTATTCTAAAATAGTCCAAAATGAATGTAATGTTAAAACGCTTGAGAAGATTCTCAAGCGTTTTTGTTCCTCATTTTTTCAGAATATTACGTAATATAAACTATCAATTTCTACCAGGTTTTAGTATGATTTCATTAGAATCTAGTTCATTGAATACTGGGGGGAGAGTAGATGAAGATTTTGAGACTAGCAGGTCTGTTGGCAATCTTATATCTAGTGCTTGATTCTCTCCCTGAAACAGTAACTAAAGCATCTTCTATAAAGGTGGACGGTGAATCGGACCGTTACGAACTCCATTCTCAGATGGAATTGTTAGAAGATAAGGACCGCCAATGGGACATAGAGAAGGTGAGGCAGCCACCATTGAATGCACAATTTATTGAGAGTGGCAAAGGGGTGCCGAGTTATGGTTACACGTCCGCGGTTTATTGGGTTCGATTCGAAGTACATAACACGACATCTGAGGAGAACTGGTTATTAGAAGTTCCGTATCCGCCTCATGATGCGATAACGTTATACACTGAGGAGAATGGGAGTTTTACTAGTAATGAAACGGGAGATTTATTGCCGTTTGTGGAACGCGATGTTGAGCATCGGAATTTCGTATATCAGTTATCGTTGGAAGAGGATTCATCTCAGACCTTTTATGTAAGGTTTGAGAGTGAAGGCTCCATGCAGCTTCCATTAACATTATGGTCGGAGGAACAGTTTCTTCAAAAAAGTCAGCATGAATACCTTTTGCTCGGTTTGTATTATGGGATTGGGTTTGTGATGATTTTGTACAATTTATTTTTATTTTTTTCGCTCAGGTTACGTAGTTATCTGTGGTATGTCTTGTTCATATTTAGTTTACTATTTGTTCATTTTACGCTGAACGGCTTAGCATTCCAGTATGTATGGCCAGAATTACCATGGTGGAATCACCGGGCGATTGTATTTTTTATGGCGGTGGCAAATGGAACGGCTCTCTTGTTTTCGAGGAGCTTTTTAAATCTTCGTCTCCACATCCCTAAACTTGACTCGATGTTTAAGTGGTTTGTACTTTTTCAATTTTTTATAGCTGTCATTTTAATGGTAAACTACCAGCTAGCTTTGAATTTGGTGATGGGCTCTACCATTGTCCTTGTTTTTGCAGTCATTTGTGCTGCGTTTATTTGTTGGAAACGTGGGTACCGTCCAGCTCGTTTTTTCTTGTTTGGATGGGTGATCTTCCTCATTGGAGTGTTTGTTTCATCTTTAGCAGATGCGGGTCTCATTCCCGTTTTGTTTCTAACGAAGTACGCTTCTCAAATTGGATCGGTGTTGGAAGTTATTCTTTTTTCCCTTGCGTTAGCGGATAAATTTAAGATTCTTCAGCTTGAGAAAGAGCATGCTGAACGAGAAGCGAAAGAAAGTCAGAAAATGGCTGTTGAACACTTGCAGTGGGCTAACAAAATGAAAGATGATTTTTTAGCGTCAACGACTCATGAGCTGCGAACGCCATTAAATGGGATTATCGGGATAGCAGAATCTTTAAAAGACGGAGCGGCTGGTGAGGCAGATGAACGATTAAAGCAAAACCTCGGACTCATTATTAGCAGTGGCATGCGCTTATCACACTTAGTTAATGACCTGTTGGATTATTCGAAGCTAAAGCATAAAGACATCTTACTTAAAATAAAACCGGTTCGTGTGAGAGAAATGGTGGATGTTATTTTTTCACTCCTTTCGTCATTAAAACGAGAGTCGGTCCAGTTTGAAAATAATGTTCCAGTAAATTTGCCACCAGCAAAAGCAGATGAGGATCGGATACAGCAAATCTTTTATAACTTAATAGGAAACGCCCTTAAATTCACTGAAAAAGGAAGCATTTCCGTTTCTGCATTTTTAAAAGACGACAAAGTTACCATTGAGATTGCCGATACTGGAAAAGGCATTACACCCACTACGATGGAGGTCTTGTTTGATGACTTCGAACAAGGCGAAGGTGCTCATAAGAAAATGGGGACTGGAATTGGTCTAAGTATTACGAAACATCTTGTGGAGCTGCACGGCGGGAGCATTCGAGTTGATTCTAGAATAGGAAAAGGATCGACCTTTTCATTTGATATGCCATTTTATGCTGACGGGACAGTGCAAAAACATGATGAGGCTCAGCCAGGTGTGAATGCAATTGAATTTCCGGTTTTTGGGACGAAGAGGATGAAGTCAGAAAAAGGAACCATTCTTGTAGCAGATGATGAACGGGTAAACTTACAAGTGATTGTCAATCAACTGGTGTTAAATGGATATGAAGTACTCATGGCCCAGAACGGTCAGCAAGTTCTTGAGATGGTAAAAGAACCTGGGAGGATCGATCTCATTATACTAGATGTCATGATGCCGAAAAAAACGGGTTATGAAGTAAGCCGTGAAATAAGGAAGTCGTTTTCGCTGACTGAACTGCCGATTCTTATTCTTACCGCTCGAAGTGATATAAAAGATATTGTTACTGCTTTTGAGTCTGGTGCAAACGATTATTTAATGAAGCCCTGCTCAAAAGAAGAGTTGCTGGCTAGGGTGGAGACGCTCATGACGCTAGAGAAAGTAATGGAGCAAGTACATGAGAAAGCTGAACAGTTGAGTGTGCTCAATGAGGAACTTTCACGATTAAACAACAATTTAGAAGCTAGGGTAAAAGATAGAACGGAACGTCTAGAGAAAAAAACAAATGAGCTAGCGAGGGTAGAAGCTTCAAGGAGGAAGCTATTATCGAATATCTCTCATGAGTTAGGCACACCCATGACGTCTCTTCAAGGGTATGTAAAAGCGATGATTGATGGGATAGTTGAAGTCAATGACCCTCACTATTTAAATTTGATCTACCAGAAGGTCTGCTTTTTAGACCGGATAATACAAGACTTATATGACCTGTCCAGGCTTGAAGCGAGACAAGTAAGCTTTCAATGGCGTGAAATGACGGTGGAAAATGTGATCGACTATTTTTACGATAGATTTGAGCTGGATATTACCTCTCGGGGAGTTCGATATGAATACAATGTAAAAGACGTGATAAAAAAAGAGCGAGGTGCGACTGCTCGAGTCGTTGTAGATTTGGACCGCCTTGAGCAAGTGATGTCCAACCTTGTGTTTAATGCAATAAAGCACACATCTAAAGGCGGCCATGTTGAAGTAAGGTTTGAAACACAAGAGGTAAAACAAATGCCGTCTCAAGAGTCATCTTTTAGCGATTCTGCTTTAGTAATGAGCGTGCATGACAATGGACAAGGCATTCGCGAAGATGAATTGCCACAAATTTTTGATCGTTTTTTCAGGGGAGATGAATCTCGGACGAGTAAAGGGGGCAACACTGGGCTTGGTTTAGCCATTTCAAAAGAAATTGTCGAGTACCATAAGGGAAGAATTTGGGCTAAAAGCAAAACCGATGCAGGAAGCTCTTTTTATGTAGCGTTGCCTTTACAACCAGTGAAAGGAGTGGTCGATGTTGGCTAGTGAACGAGTGTTGATCGTAGAAGATGACAAAGAAATTCAACAGCTCCTCAAGTTGTATTTGGATAATGAATTTGCTGTTTATACCGCAGAGGACGGTGAGGAGGTACTGCGGTGTGTTGAAGAAATAGAGCCGGATTTGATTTTATTAGATATTCTCCTTCCGAAACTGAATGGTATTGACGCTTGTAAAAAATTGAGATTGAAAGGAAAGACAGCACCGGTTATATTTTTAAGCTGTAAACGAGAAAATGAGGATAAAATTATTGGACTTGATGCAGGTGGGGACGATTATATTACCAAGCCCTTTGACCCAGGTGAGGTAGTTGCTCGTGTAAAAGCTCATTTAAGAAGAGCAAAAATGAATCAAGGATCATTTGGTGAATCGTCTGATGGAGTTAAGACATTTGGCTCGCTAAAAATAAACGTGAACAGCTATACAGTTTCCATTAACAACAAACCAGTAAGCCTCTACGCAAAAGAAATGCAGCTGCTCTTATTTTTTGTAAACCGGCCTGGTCAAGTTTTTAGCACGGAGCAACTGTATGATCAGGTCTGGGGTACTGACCGGTACGGCGACATGAAAACGGTCATGGTACATATCAGCAACCTAAGAAAGAAAATAGAAGAAAACCCGGCTGTGCCTCTATACATTCAGACGATCAGAGGCTTTGGATACAAATTTAACCCCGTAACGATATAATGGTGAAAGGTAAGTTTTCTTTACTATAATAGAGCGGAAAGCTACCTTCACGCCGCCTTTATCAAGGGAAGAATATCATGGAGACTCTAAAACACAGAGAGCTAACACTGTTTTTTAACACCTATTATAGCTTGTATGAATTTCATAACTCTGACCCAGGCGACTCAAGGGCTCTAAGACATAAAAAAGGAGCACCTACCCAAATGTCGAATTTAGTAAGTGACTAAACAAACGAAATGAAATGGGAGGAAACCCCTGTGTCTATTGTACGACAAGAGAGTCTTTTTAGCCCCCTACGTAGTAGGCCGGATTCTGCGAGACTCCTGCGGAAAAACGGGCCAGCCAAGACCCCGCAGGGCGCATTTCCCGAGGAGGCTTGGCGGTTCGTCCGCGGAAAGCGAGCAGATGCAGGCCAACGGAGCTGCAAAAAGATACGCTTTTTACAATAGTAGTAATCAAAAATGGAAAGAAATATTTTCTTGAAGTAGTGTGCTTTTTTAAACAAATGATTTATGAAGGTGAAAAATTTCAGTTTTTTAACGCTATTTAACCTTAGCCCCTTATGCTTATCATACCGATATAGTTTGTTCACGATAATGGATATCTTTTGGATGGGGTGAAGGCAATGCAGATCCAAAAAGACAGCCAGAAATTAGATGCCGAATGGATTGAACTGGTGGAGGAGGCCAAGGAATTAGGGTTAACAGTCGATGAAATTAGACGCTATTTAAAAAATGGAGCAATCCCAGAGGGGAAGACGGAAGAAGCTTTGGTCAAGAAAGTGCCGTGAATGAAAAACCGTTCAAACGTAGAATGTGTTTGAACGGTTTTTGTTAGTTATTCTTTTCCCCTGAAGTTGGTTCAGGATGATCTTCGGCGAAAAGATCGAATGTGGGAACTGGATTGATCACTGCAACTAAACCTAAAGAACAAGAGATAAAAAGCAGACAAACGAATCGCTTCATCTTCAGTTTCTCCTTTAAAGGTTATTATATAGCTTGGCAACATTATTGAAAGTGAGCTACTTCCTTAAGGTGTTTATTGCTCAATTTTAGATAGAAAGTTGCTTGGATAAAATCTTCTTTTTCAATATAGGTTTCTGCTAGTTTTTCCGCATAAAAGTGAATTTGCTCACGATCTCCAATGCGTTGGAAGAAAGGAATCGCCTTATTTTTTAAGAAATCTTCTAGTAAATGAGCGTTCGTTGTAGAGTGCTGCAAGTAAAAATAGGTGATATGGTAAGTATAGGGGTCATCTTCATGACCCTTTGTTAGTTCGTACCCTATTTCTAACCATTCGGCCATTTCAGCCGTTCGATTCGTTTTATTTAATTCCTGAAGAATGGAGTAGACTGTCACAGTTTTTCCTCGTCCAGTCTTGTGTTCGAACCCTTCTTTATAAAACGAAATGGCCGTATCATGATCGCCGGATTTTGCATAAAATTCGCCGAGGTTTGTAAGCACTCTGCCAATTAACTCAACATTATCAATGTCTTTTGCCATTTGCATGCTTAATAACAAGTAATTTTCCGCTTTTTCGAAATCATTTACCCGTTTATGTGCTAATGCCATTAAGATATAGCAGTCGGTCATTCGTTCAAAGAAGTTCAATTCACTATATAGCGGGATTGCTTTTTGTGCGTAATTAATGCTTTGGTTCACTTCATGAACTTTAATTGCTACTAGCGAAAGTTGAAAGTAGAGATCAGCTTCTTCCATTTTTGATAAATCCGTGCTTGTCCGTAACAGAAATGCACGGTGATAACTTTTTTGAGCTTCTTGAAAATCTAGCTTTAAAAAAGCTAGCAAAGCTGAGAATTTATGAAAATAGTATAAGATTAATGGTTTTTTTTCATCATAAATAATCTTGCTTAAATTATCTAAAATAATTTCAGCATTGTCAATTTTTCGGTGGAGCAAGTGATGTCGTGCTGTCAATAAACTGTGTAAAATAAACAATTCTGTATTAGAATTCTTCTTCATTGCATTATTTACAAGCGTATAAAAATGCTCTGCCTTTTCTTTGTCACGGTATAAAATTGCACCTTTCCACTGACGCAAAAGCTGACGAATTTCTTGGTGATGATGAAGGTTCAGTCTTTGCATAGGAATGCCTCCTACATAAATCCTTTCATTTAAAGAGGATGTTTAAAAACTCCGCTAAAATAGCTGGCGTACTAAAGGAGCTTCTGCTCTTTTTAAGAAGATAAGATAGTATATGTGGTCAAGTGCAAGGCGCCATTTAGCGGGCGCCTTGCGATTTTCTTAACTTATTTATAAAGTATATCATAGTAATTAGAAAGAATTGTTGGGTCCGGTTAGTCTTTGAGGATGTTTCGTACATTCTCAGCTTCTTCGGCCATTTCGAGGTACAAGTCCTCTTCCTGCTTATTGACTTCGGCCATTTCACGTAAGATGTCAGCTCTGTCTTTTAAAGCTAAATCAAGAACCGCCATTTCCTTTGGTGTTACGTCTTTTAAATCATAAACCGGGTCATCAGGTTTAATCTTTTGATCCGTTTCTTTAATCGATTTTCGCACGGGAAAAACTCCTTACAAAACAAGTGTCTTCATATTATGTCATACTTAGATTCAATAAAGAAAGAGGGTATTTCAAAAGGTTTTTTTCGACCTATGAAATACCCTCATCCCTTATTCGTCTTCTACTTCAGCTTCTGTATCGTCAAAATACTCGACTTCGATTTCAAACTCAAGGTAATCTTCCTCGAGGTCAAAAGCTTCAATAGTCGCATCGATAACTTCCTCATGATTCATGTCGCTTGTAATTTCGAGAGACGTAAGAGGACTTTCAAGTTCTTCTAATGCTTCCTGTCCTTCCATCGAAATCGTTTCTCCTTGTCTAGTGTCGTCAATTTCAGCTTCTGGGTTGCCGTTATTATACTCATATTCAACCTCATAATCCCCGTGGTTGTACTCGACATCCAATTCAAAATCCTTAAAGGTCAGTTCTTGATACCAATTTCCAGCACCTTCTTCAGCCATGTCGTCTTCAGTAGTGTCATCATCCTCTTGGTTTATATCTCCTGTGTCTGGATCATCTATTGTTCCAAGGTCGTCGTTATCTTCAGCTGTGCCACATCCAACTATGATGAAGGCAAGACAGGCAGCTGTGAAGGCTAATCCGAATTGTTTCATGTTGTCATCCTCCTATTATTATGATGGTGGGATGGAGCCTTTAATAGGGTTCCCTGTAAAGATGTAAAGTAAACTTTGAGAGCGATTTCTAGAAAAATGGAATCGATTTCACTTCGGAATGTAGCTTATTTTAAATTTCGGAATATTAGTAAGCTAAATAAATTTGGAGTGAATAAGCTGTGAAACTATTGATTATTTGAGATAAAAATGATTAAATGAGGATGTATGTTTATTAGGGGGCTAAGTAATTATGAAGCATGAAATGAATCAAATGGTCGGTTATCATATTAATTTGGTTTCTCATTTTATGCAGAATCAATATAACCGAAACCTTTCGGATCTGGGATTAACGATGGCTCAGGCAAAAGTTCTTTATCTACTATTTAATGATGGCAGTCAATCGCAGTCTGAACTACAAAAGCGTTTATTCATCAAAGGATCAACGATGAACGGCATCATTGAATCGATGCAGAAGCGGGAGTTAATTTCAAAATCCGATAGTTTGGAAGATCGCCGTACCAAGATTATTGCCTTAACTGAGAAAGGCAGATTATTAGAAGAAAAGCTTTGGCATGAAATGAGCCAACTAGATCAAGAGCTTGTAACTGGCTTTTCTAAAGAAGAGCAGGAAGTCCTCATCTCCTGGTTAAAAAGAATGCAGAATAACATTCATGTTGAAAAAGAAAATTCAAAAGGGGAGGGGGAATAGACAGAATGGAACAGAAAGAACAAAGTCAAAGATTAGGCACAGAACCTATTCCAAAACTACTTAAAAACCTCTCCATTCCAGCTATGATTGGAATGTTTGTCATGGCTTTCTATAACGTGGTCGATACCATTTTCATTTCATGGTTTGTGGGAATTTCAGGCGTTGCAGGCGTGACGATTGCTTTTCCAGTGATGTTGATCATCATGGCTGTGGCTGCTGCTGTTGGTATTGGCGGCGCCTCTGTTATTTCCCGTAGGCTAGGGGAAAATAGAGGCGGTGAGGCAAACCAAGTATTCGGAAACATTTTAACGATGATCATAATTTTCAGTGTGTTTGCATTTATTGGTGCTTTTACATTTTTAGAGCCGTTACTTGGCTTGTTTGGTGCAACACCAGAAACGATGGGGTACGCCATCGATTATATGTTCCCAATCATGCTTGGGACGATCTTTTTCTCGTTCGCTTTTACAACGAACAGTATTATCCGATCTGAAGGGAATGCTCGTTTTGCAATGATGACGATGATTATCCCGTCAGTATTAAATATTGCGCTTGATCCCGTGTTTATTGTATTGTTAGATATGGGCGTACAAGGCGCAGCTGTGGCAACGGTGATCTCACAAGCGTCTGTTTCTATTGTTGTCATTCGCTACTTCATGAAGGGGAAAAGTACATTGTCGCCTCGTCTTGCTGATTTTCGTCCTGTTTATACAGTGATAAAGGAAGTCGTCGTCATAGGGATGCCTGCGTTTGTAAGGCAAGTTGCGGGAAGTGTCATGATGGTGGCGATTAATGCTATGCTTCTCCGGTTTGGAGGGGACTTTCATGTTGGCGTCTTTGGTATTGTCCAACGAGTTGCGATGTTTACCCTCATGCCAATGATGGGAATTCTTCAAGGAATGCAGCCGATCATCGGTTATAATTATGGAGCGAAGCAATTTGGTAGATTAAAAGATACTGTTTGGCTTGGTTTGAAAGTGGTAACCGCATTTTCTGCCCTCGTTTTCATTATTGTGATGTTTTTTCCACATTGGTTTATGCGCATATTTACAGCCGATCCGGAAACGATTGCCGCTGGAGCAGAGGGAATGCGAATTATGTTTGCCGCAGCACTGTTAATTGGTGCACAAGTTGTCAGTGGCGGAATTTATCAAGCGCTAGGTAAAGCAAAACCAGCACTGTTGTTATCGATGGCAAGGCAAGTATTATTTCTAATCCCACTTGTCCTCATTTTGCCGCATTACTTCGGGGTCATGGGTGTATGGTTAGCGTTTCCGCTTGCCGATGTATTAGCATTTGCGTTATCAGCAATCCTCCTTTACCGAGATCGAAAATTGTTCCTCGTTAAAACGGAAAGTGATCTAATATATCAAGAACCAAAAAAGCAAGCAGCGTCTTCATAAAAAACTGCTCTGAGAGTGAAAGATTCTCAGGGCAGTTTTTTTAATATATAAGTTGAACTAAAGATTTTCTGTAACTTCATTAGATTCCATTCTGACACACAAGCGATCTACGATTTTCATTGGATCCTCCAGGATCCTTTGCATGAAACGATGGACGTTCTGGCGGACTTCTTTAACGCTGCTGTAAAACACGTTATTAACGACATCAGCTTTCAGCCATTTCCATAACCCTTCAACGATGTTGAATTGTGGACTGTATGGCGGAAGGAAGACAAATTCTAATCTGCCGTTAAGATCTTTCAAATAGGGTTTAAGCAGTTTCGCATGGTGAATCCTTACATTGTCCAGAATCATGACCATTTTTCCAACCGGGTATGCTGCCATCACTTTTTTTAGGAATGCGAGAAATTCCACCACCGTATATTGTATGTGCTCCTGCCAGACGATAGCGCCAGTAACGTAGTCTATCGTAGCTAATAGCTTGACACCACGGTGTTTTCCCGTTGTCCGAATGATGCGTTGTTTCCCTTTTTCGAACCAAGTGTACTGGAGCGCTTGGTAATCGCGAATCATGCTTTCGTCTTCAAACAAAATGTGATCAATTTCGCCAGCTTCCCATTTTTTTTACCCCAGGGAAGGTGTTTTCGACAAATTCTTTTTGTTTCTCTTCATCAGCCTATGCAAGAGTATAGGTTGGCTTGGTATAACTCAGATCCATTCGCTCCAGCATTTTGGAGACTCCTCGAAGTGAATACGTTTTACCAAATTCCTGTTTGATGTAGGCTGCGATGATTTCCAGTGTCCAATTAAACTTGGTTGGAAAACCAACCTCGTGAGGAAGCGAGTGTATAATCGTTTGTTTTAATTGCTCTCGTTGTTCCTTCGATAAGCGTGGTGGCTTTCCGGAGGAAACGCCCATGGTCAGCCCATTGAGTCCGTGATCTTTATAACATTTAATGTATGTGCGAATGGTTTTTTCAGAGCAGTTTGTTATCTCGGTAATTTCACTAACAGGATAACCCTTCATGTAAAGCCGAATGGTTTGATAACGTTCATACATGCGTCTATCTTGTTCTTCCTTAAGCTTTTCTTCAATTGCTTCTAATTCCGAAGGATTTGATTTCATAACAAATCACCGCCTTTTGAAGGTGATTAAACGTTCGACGAATAAAGATAAGAATCCTTCATAAATACCAGGTAACTTATAAATTCAACCTATATAGTAAAGAAAAGCATAAAAATCCACGTTTCGATGTCTAGCTCCAGCGTCTACGAGCTCGAGGTCATTTTAGCCTGTCAGAAGAAGCCAAAAAGCGGCTTCAATCTGCCATTCGAAAGTGCTTGTCGCTCGTGACCAAGGCTCTTGCGCTTTTGTTCATAGCTCTGGCTTCTGTAAAACCAAAGCTCCTTCACTCGTTTCTAAAATGCTAATCTACTTGCCAAAATGCTGAATTTACTAGACACCTATTATTACAATCTTCATGCTAAAAGTTTGAATGAATTGTTACAGGAATGTTACGATCATGAGATGAATAGAGTATAATGACCACGCATTTTTAAGGGGGGATTCTGTGGAGGTAAATAACCCAGCCGGTTTTTGGATAAGGTTTTTTGCTGGCTTAATAGATGGTATTATCTTGGGAATTGGAGTATTGATTCTCGGGGCAGTATTAGGCTTCGGGGGTGATGGGATTGCCTCGGACGTTCTTTCGACAATTATTAATTGGAGTTACCTCGTCATTGTGCCGGTTCTTTGGTATGGCTATACAATAGGGAAAAAAGCCGTTGGTGTGCGGGTCGTAAAGAATGATAGCTCGGATGTTACATGGGGAACGATGATCCTTCGCGAAGTAGTAGGAGGACTTTTGTATGGGATCTCGTTTGGAATTTTAGCCATTGTCAGTGCGTTTATGGTTGGCCTTCGTAAAGATAAGCGGGCGATTCATGATCTGATTGCGGGTACCTATGTTACCTATCATAAACCTGAATAACGACAATAAAAGAGCACTCGAAAGGGTGCTCTTTTTTAAAGAGTTAAGAAAGTATAGAGCGACCGAGCATAGGTCGCATCCTGTAATGGGTGTCAATCCCATCGGGGTAAGTGCTAGCGACTCACCCGTAACGCGTCTTGGAGGGTTGTGGGTAACCATAATCTTTAAGCGTAGACAGTGGGCCGTAAGCAAAGCGGTTGGAGGGATAGAGCTCCTATATCTTATGACTTGGGAAAGCTGATGATCTTATACTCTCAGAAAGCAACATCTCTCCAAACGAAAGGGCGAGTGAGGAGGGTGGTTCCCCGGATTTTATGACCTCTACACGCTGGACATCGTTAGGATATGGCAACTCGGGAGATCCTGAATGATCTTTCGGATAGAAAGTATGGTGGACAAGCGATACAAAGTGAGAGAACCAAATGTCGTTCAGGAAGTCGGAAAGTGGCGTCGCGGGCAAACAGTTAATTGAGAAAACAAATGAATTTAGATATGAGAAAGAGCTGCCGATCGGTAGCTCTTTTTAATAAAATACACCAAAAGTTGGTAGAAATTTGCATGGGAATCGATTAGAATGACTAGGTGTACATAAAACAATCACCTAAAAAGATGTGTAAATGGAGTGGATGATGATGAATATACGTAAATACTTAAGTGTACTCAGTGTTTTTGCCATCATGATCATGGCTGGCTGTGGTGAGCAGGAAGAAGACGCTGTTAATCAGGATAATGACCCAGTCTCTGAAGAAGGGGACTTAGGGACAGAAAGTGATTTAGAAGAAGTGAGTAACGAGGAGGGGCTCGATTTAGAACTTCTTGAGTTACAGCCTTTTGCTGAAGAGATTGGCTTATCGTTAACGTCGCCAGAATATCGGGAGTTTTCAACGGATACAACAGTTTTACTTGAAGGATCTGTTGATGATAGCAGCGGGCTGAATAGCGATGCTTTATGGGTATTGATCAATTATACTGAGCCAGGTGAAAAGCCGTTTCGTAACAATTTTAACTATTATGTACCGATTGAAGAAGACGGGTCGTTTAAAAAAGAAATTTCCCTTCATTCAGGCGAAGGTGCGTACAGGGTTACGGTGCGAGCACCGAGCAATAAACAAGGAGAAGACAACCGGTTCTATGATGTAGCCCAGATTTACCCGACAAATACTAGTGATGAATTAGCTAGAGAAATAGAATATACCGAAGTTGGACTTGATAACGAGCTTGAAATTGTTGAGCCATTAACTGGATACGAAGAAGCAGAAGGTTCTGTTCCACTTGCCGGTTATTTACCTGATGCAGAAGACGATCATTATGTCATGGTTGAGATTAAAAAAACCGCAAGTGAACGACGTGATACGGTGATTCCCATTCAAGATGGTTACTTTGAAAGTGAAATACCGCTCCATTTCGGAGGTGGGCTCCATGAGATTATAGTAAAAGTTTATAATCCGGAAAATGAACGTTATTATGATTCAGCTAATTTCTTTGTTGATAACCGCACGGATAAACAATTCGTTCATATTGAAGAGTATCGTGAATATTTTGAACGAGGCATTACCCTCACGCATCCTACTCCAGTAGAATCTTTTGATTATAACGGTGATACGTATCGTTTAGCAGGAGAAATAGATCCTGATGCACCGGGAGCTGACGAAATCACTCATATGATTGTAAAAACAGAGTATGAGAATGAGGAAGCTACGTACTACCTTCCAGTAGAAGATTATCGTTTTGATGAAGAGATCTGGTTCCGTTTTGGTGAAGGAGAATACAAAATTACGGTTAATGTACCGGAGCTTGGTCACGAGGGTGGAGGCTTTTTTAGGTTTAATGGCGTGGTTCATTTAACACACCATGTTCACGATGTAGAAGATCAACGAAGCTTGCTGCCTTCCCGAGGGATTCAATCAGACCATGTGGACATTCAGAAGTTAGCAGAAGAACTGACCGATGGTTTGAGTGATGAACGTGAAAAAGCAAAAGCTGTTTATCAATATGTGGCAGAGAATATTTCGTATGACGTGAAAAAGTTTAGAGAGGATTTATTTGAACTAGATGATAGCGCTTTAAAAACACTGGAAGAACAAAAAGGTGTCTGCCAGGATTATGCGTTCCTTGCTGTAGCGCTGTTAAGATCGATTGATATGGAAGCTCATTACGTAAGTGGCTATGCCGGAGGTCGCCACGCATGGGTTGAAGTGAAAGTCGATGATGACTGGCTAGAGATGGATCCTACATGGGGATCTGGTTATGTAGATGGAGAAGAATTTGTGTTTCATTATAATGAAGACTATTTCGATCCAGAGCCTGATTTCTTTGAAGAAACTCACCAGCGTATAGAAGTGATGTATTAGAAAATTTAGTAAAAGCCTCTAAGAGCAGATAAACTGTTCTTGGGGGCTTTTTACTATTTCAAAAAACGAGATTCTAACTTCTCCATGTTTAATATCTATTTGTCCCATAGATTGCGAGAATTAAAACTAGTAAAATAGATGTATACAAGGAAAAAGGTGGGATAAACCGATGGAGTCCAAAGGAACGGTCATTTTAGCCGGAGGTTCTGGCTTTCTCGGGAAGTCATTGGCAAATTACCTTATATCGCAGGATTATGAAGCAGTAATTTTAACAAGGAGCACAGGAAAAGAACAAAACGGTATCCGTTACGTGCAGTGGGATGGGCGATCGCTTGGACAATGGCAAAAAGAACTCGAAGGCGCCGCTGCAGTTGTGAATTTTACTGGTAAAAGTGTCAACTGCATTTATACGAAAACAAATAGAAAACAAATCATTAATTCCAGAATTGATTCTGTCAACGTACTTCATGAAGCGATGAAAGCCTGTGACAGACTGCCAGAAGTATTCATTCAAGCTGGTTCTCTTGCAATCTTTGGCGATACGAAAGAAGTTTGTGATGAGGGTAGTCAGCACGGCTCGGGATTTTCAGTGGAAGTTTGTCAACGGTGGGAAGAAGTCTTTTATGCCGAGCCTGTTTTGAGTGCGCGAAAAGTTCTTTTTCGAATCGGGTTTGTACTCGGAAAAGATGGGGGTGCATTAGACCCGTTAAAAAAACTTACGAAAGCTGGTCTTGGTGGAACCGTTGGAAAGGGAGATCAATACATAAGCTGGTTACATATTGATGACTTAAACCGGATGATCCTAGAAGCAATCGTAAATTCTAAGGTTATCGGGACATACAACGCGACCAGTCCGGAGCCCGTTCAAAACCGTGATTTTATGATGCTGTTACGTCAAACGATGGGACGTCCTTGGAGTCCACCGGCACCGAGGCCTGCTGTCATTTTTGGCGCTTATACTGTTATGCGTACCGAACCGAGTTTAGCGTTAACCGGACGCCGTTGTATTCCTAAACGTCTTCTAGAAGAGGGGTTTACATTCAATCATACTGACTTGAGGACGACACTAGAAAAGCTTTTGTTAAAATAAAAAACATAGAAGAAAAGGGAGACAGAGAAAGTGAAATTAACAAGCATACGACGAAAAGAAGGAAAAGAAAAGTCATTTGAATACACAGCAAATGACGTTCGGCTAGAGGTTTCCGGAAGTCTGAAGCAGCAAGTTGAAATGATTGGTTTGACGAAGGAACAACTAGCGATAATTAAATCGCTCAGACCGTTAGTACAGAAGCACATTCACACAATTGTTGATCAATTTTATAAGAATTTAGAGAATAATCGCCACCTGACCAACATGATAAATGATCATAGTTCCATTGAGAGGTTAAAAAAAACGTTAAGAAAGCACATTGAGGAAATGTTTAGTGGTGAAATTGATGATACCTTTATTCAACAACGCATTAAAATTGCCCAGATTCACGTACGGATAGGGTTAGAAACGAAGTGGTACATGTGCGTATTTCAAGATTTATTACAATCCATTGCTACTATTTTGAGAAAAGAATATTCAGATTCTTCAAAGTGTATTGAAGCTTTATTGGCCGTCTCAAAAATATTAAATATTGAACAGCAACTCGTTTTAGAGGCTTATGAAAACGAAAATGAAAGAATTAGAAACGAAAGCTATGAGGTTCAGCGTTCTTTAAAAAGAAAAGTAAGCGAAACATCAGAAGAGCTTGCGGCGCTATCTGAAGAGACGAGTGCTTCAATTGATGAATTAAAAGATAAGACAGAAGGCGTGCTGACCTTTAGCCATGCGGGGTCTCAGTCCTCTCAAAAGGTTGAAAGCTTGTCGAAGGAAGGACAAGTAAAGTTAGAAGAGCAGTACACCGAAGTGAAAAAAGTCAATCAACATATGGAAGAGATCTCTTCTGAAATAACTTCTTTAAAGGAAATGTCTGAAAAAATCAATGACATTGTAACACTTGTCCAATCCATAGCAGATCAAACGAATTTATTGGCGTTAAATGCAGCGATTGAAGCCGCAAGAGCCGGAGAAGCGGGCAGAGGCTTCACCGTTGTCGCAAGTGAAGTGCGCAAGTTAGCTGAACAAACCAAAAGCTCTGTAAGTAATGTGTCGGATTTAGTAGCGAAAACAAAAGAGAGAATTGTTACTGTCTCTGATTATGTCTTTGAAATTGAAGGGCTTATTGAGAAAAATACAGAGGGGTTATCAGACACAAGCCGGTTTTTTGACAATATTGTTGGGGAAACCGAAAAAGCAAAAGAACAAAATACGAATGTAGAAGAAGAGTTGCGTCACGTTTCCATTGTAATTAAAGAAATGAATGATGCGGTTTATCAGGTAGCGGTAACGGCAGATAATCTTAATTCTGAAACGAAAACGTTATAGAGGATGTTCAAAAGGTTTGGGAAAAATAGCTGCCGTACAGAAGGAGATTTTTACTGAACGATCTTCGACCTCGTTTGTGGCTCCTTATTGAACACAAACTCTTAGAATAAAGAAGCACCTCCGACAGTCTGTTGGAGGTGCTTTCTAAAAGCTTATTCTCTTGAATGGTGAAGATCATTGGCAATTTCACGTTCAATTTTTTGGCTATCTTTGTGGCTTTTTTCTCTGCGTTTTTCAACTTCGATTTTTTTCTCTAAGCTATTATTTAGTTTTTCGTGGCCGATGCCGTGCGTTTGACGAAGGCCTTTTTCCATATGTTCCGTATACTTTGGTTGTTCTTCATTATCGTTCATCGCTGAGTCTCCTTTTTCAATTAAAGATCTTACGAGTATAACTGTCTACTTCCACAACACAACAAATTTAAAACTTCTATTTAAAACTCGGTTGTGACAGGTAGTATTTCCAAAAGGTGGATAATAAATTCACAAGGAGTCTGCCGGTTTTTGACGAATAGTATTACAGGGTCTGTCGTTTTGAAAAGGAGCAGTGAATGAAGGAGTACTCTATGGATTATTTTCAACCAGAAGTGAGAGAAACAATAGCAAAAGGCTATATGAGCATCGTTACTTTTGTGGGGATTTGTGTGGTTATCGGGACGCTTCCCTTTATAGATGTCCCGGATTCTTTATCCATCTTCTTTCTTCTTATTTTATTTTTAATCATTACTGAATTCTTTGCTATACCTGTTTGGAAAGGGGTAACAACTCTCGGGTTCCCGATATTATTTACAATTGATTTATTGTTTGGGCTACCTTTAACCCTCGCGACGTATGGAGCAGCTGTGTTAGTAGTTAATATTCTACAACGCCGCCCACTGAGAGCCACATTATTTAACCCATCACAACTCGTGTTAAGCTTTCTTTTCGCAAAGGGAATCCTTTTTCTTAGTACAGAATTATTTTGGACCGAAACCGTTTCATTAACAGGAAATATAACCCAGGCTGCTTTATTGACGTTATCTTTTTACGCTATTAACCATCTGTTAGTTGATATTGTACTTTGGATCAGGCCCCAGTCCTTCACCATATCAGAATGGAAGAAAAAGCTCGCGGTTGAATCGATCGGACTTGTCTTTTCTATTGTTTATTTAGCTTTGTTCTATTTACTTGGTACACAAAACAGAGGCGTAGTAGATATCTTTTCATTTTTCTTTTTCTTTTCACCATTGGTTGGGTTGTCATTAATAGGGGCTAGCAATTTTAAACTTCGAAGAGAGAAAAATCGCCTAAAAGGACTCATCGCCATTAATGAAGATTTGAACCATGGGATCCCAGAACAGGATTGGTTAAAAGGAATGGAAAGCCACTTGCCAAAGCTGTTTAATTATGATGCGCTCAGTGTTTGGGTGAATGAGACAAGCGGGTGGGAGTGCCAGCTAGCCCTTGGTGCTTCTACTCTTAAACTGGAGCCGTGGGTACTTGAGAAGTTCGTCGATGATACACCCGAGCTACATACGATTTCACCTCTATCTAAAGCAGCTCCATACTATTGTGAAGGGTTCCAACGAGGGATGAAGGCTGCTATTATCTGTCCATTAAAAGTAGATGACGAGGTGAATGGTCTCATCATCATTGGAAGACGGCGGCCACAGCAAACGAGTCAAGAAGAAAGTAAGATGATTAAAGCACTAGGCAATCAATTGGAAGTGTTGATCAAAGGAAGAAACTTGATCTCGGAACGGGAAAAACGGATGTTATTAGAAGAACGTAACCGGATTGCTCGTGAAATTCATGATGGGATTGCCCAATCTGTTGCAGGAGCAGTTATGAAGCTGGAAATCGCTCAACGTCAGTCTCAAAAAAATCCTGAACAGGCTAAAGATATTATAGATACAGTTTTACCTGAATTAAGAAGCAGTGTAAAAGAAATTCGTGAGTCGATATTTGCATTACGTCCTTACCCAACGGAAGAACGCGGGTTACATCAAGCTATTGAAGAGGAAGTTCTACGCTTACACCAGCGAGAAGAGGTGAAAGTTGCGTTTACCAAACGAGGAGAACATCGGCCTCTTTCTCCGGAAACTGAAAAAGTAATCTATCATACATTTAAAGAGAGCCTTCAAAACGCACTCAAGCATGCCAACGCTTCAATAATTAATGTGTCTATTTGTTATCGCAAAGACCAAGTCACCTTAAAAATAGAAGATGACGGACAAGGTTTCTTGTTAAAAGAAGCCCTGCTTAAAAGTCAAAAAGGGAAACACTTTGGAATTATTACCATGAATGAGGAAGCGAAGTACCTTGACGCAAATCTTCAAATTGATAGTGTGTTAAAAAAAGGTACAAGAATTAAATTAATAGCCGCCAGTTCTTCAAGAGAGGGGAGTTAATACGTTGATTAACATCATGATTGTCGATGATCACGCCGTCTTAAGAGATGGTCTAAAAACGATTTTTTCACTGGAAAATGACTTTGTAGTAATAGCGGAAGCTGAGTCGGGAGAAGAAGCTTTAACTAAACTAGAGAAGAATGTGCCAGACCTCATCATTATGGATATTAATTTACCTAAGCAAAATGGCGTTGAGATTTCCGGAAAAGTAAAAAAACAGTATCCTCACGTGAAAATATTAATTTTAACGATGTACAAGCACGATGAATATTTCATTTCAGCCATTAAAGAAGGAGCAGATGGATACCTTTTGAAAGATGCTCCCTCAGATCACGTAGTCGATGCTGTACGCTCCCTAATGTCAGGAGAAGCGGTCATACACCCATCGATGACAAAAAAGCTATTAGACCTTCATCAACATGCTGATGATAAAAAGGAAAATAATCAACTAACCGATCGCGAAAAAGAAGTTTTAGACTGCCTTGTTAAAGGATACAGTAATAAGGAAATTGCTGAGGAGTTATATATCAGTGACAAAACAGTAAAAATTCACGTAAGTAAAATCTTTAAGAAACTGCGTGTAAAAAGCCGTTCTCAAGCGGTCATTCACGCGATACAACATCAACTAGTTTCTCTTTCGGAGTAAGTGAAGCCTGCAGACTCAAAGCTGCAGGCTTATTTTATCCTTTTGAATAGACAAAAAGTCGTATACATAGCCAAAAAAATACATCAATTGTTTAATATGAATGAATATTCAAAACATAGATAATAGAATGACATTGGATTATAAAGGAGAGAACACGATGCTTACAAAACCTAGCTTTAAAGTAATGATTTCATTTCTTTTAGTTTTGGCCCTTCTTCTCCCTTCAGGAATTACGGGTCAGGCTTTAACCAAAAATCTTCTGCCGCTAGATCCAGTATTAGACTCAAAATTGGTAGAAGAACTTAAGGGTGTAGGAGTAGCTGAAGTGATTGTCACTTTCCACGGTGATGATGCCCTTACAGATTCAGAGTTATCTATACTAAACGATGTAGGTCTTACTGATGTCGTCACATTGGAAAGTTTACCAATGGCAGGGGTTTTAGCAACGAAAAGTCAGGTCGAAGCGCTTGCAGAGCAAGATGATGTATTGTCAATCTATTTAAATGAAGAGCTCGAGTATTTCAATGCTGATTCTACTGATCTTACACGTGTAGATGAAGTTAGAACGGACGACGATATGCGCAAGAAAAACGGTGGACTTCCGGTTTCAGGAAGTGGCGTTGGCGTTGTGATAAATGATAGTGGTGTTGATGGAACTCATGATGATCATAAACTTGGAAATAATCTCGTGCAAAACGTTCTCGGAACGACAAACCTGAGTAATTTGAGTGGAATTTTTCCTGTCACGTATATTGAGGATGTTGCCAATACAGATACGAATTCAGGTCATGGAACGCATGTGGCTGGAACTGTAGGAGGAACAGGGGCAAAATCTGCCGGACAGTACGAAGGTGTTGCTCCTGGTGCTGATATGATCGGCTATGGATCAGGCGCAGCGTTACTTATTTTAGATGGGATTGGCGGTTTTGACTATGCAATTACAAATCAACAGCGTTATGACATTCGTGTGATTACGAATTCCTGGGGGGGTTCTGGGGACTTTGATCCGTTCCACCCGATTAACATTGCAAGTAAGAAAGCCCATGATCGTGGGATTGTCGTTTTATTTGCTGCAGGAAACGCCGGACCTGAAGAAAATACCCATAACCCTTATGCTAAAGCCCCATGGGTCATTTCGGTTGCAGCAGGAAATAAGGATGGAACGTTAGCTAATTTCTCTTCTCGAGGAACAGAAGGAGCAGGTGGTTCTTTTGAAATTGATGGAGAAGAGTGGGAATGGAAGGACGAGCCTACTTTAACGGCTCCTGGTGTAGACATCATTTCAACGCGTGTTATTGCTCCTTTATCTGCTCTGGCCGTAGAAAATGATGCGGAATACATTGAGCCTGGTCATCTTCCGTATTACACAACGATGAGCGGAACGTCAATGGCAACACCTCACGTAGCCGGAGTTGTTGCTCTAATGCTTGAAGCTAACCCAAAGCTTTCTCCAGGGGAAGTAAAAGAGATTTTACAAGCGACAGCTTCACCAATGGAAGGTAAGGAATCCTGGGAAGTGGGTGCTGGTTACGTAGATGCTTATGAAGCGGTAGATCAAGCTTTGAGTCATGAAGAAGGTAATGGTAACGGAAAAGGGAGAGGAAATAAATAAATTCGATTAAAGTGACCTACCTGCATTAGGTAGGTCACTCTTTTTGATCGTTTAGGAATTTATATATGCTTAGGTTGTCGATACCTTTTTAGTAATTGGAGTAACATCTAGCTCCAGCGACAAGCATTACTTCGTGAATAAGCTGCCGATTGTCTCGGACGGATACACATCGGAGCATGACTAGCAGAGGAAGGGAAAGCTACGAGGTCATTTTAGCCCGTCAGAAGAAGCCAGAAAGCGATTTCCATCTACCGGTCGAAAATGCTTGCACTTTCTGTATAAAATCATTGCGGGCGCCTTGCGCTTTTGTTCAAAGTTGAGAAAGTATAGAGAGGATAGCTACCTTCAAGCCGTGCGTCTCAAGCTAACGCTGTTTTTAATTAAAGACCGCTATGCGGTTTTTCTTATAAATCATTTGGTTCTTCTTAGGATCAATGCTTGATAGTTCGGACCTTTTTCCATTGGGATGACATCGAAATCGAGAATGGTAAAGTGTTCACTTACTACTTGTTTTAAGTGTTTATTTGTATAAAAAGAGAAGAAGCGTTTAGGGTTATAGACATCATTTTCCCAAATGCCTTCTGAATCGTAGCCTCCATAAACACCTAGATAAAAGATGCCCTTGTCTTTAAGGGCACAAGCAATTTGCTGTAAAATACTAGGTAAATCTGCCTTGGGAACGTGAAGCAAGGCGTTCATAGACCAAACCGCATCTAGACGCTCATCGATGTCTAAAGAATAAAAGTCCATCACTTGTCCGCGAAGCCCTTTTTGTTCACAATTTTTAATCATTTCCGGTGAGAAGTCTCCGCATAAAACGTCAATTCCCTGGTTTTGAAAAAATGCCGCGTGCTGTCCAGTACCTGCGCCTAAATCAAGAAGTCTGTCTCCTTGAGATAAGTAAGATAATACCTTATCACGCTCTTGTTCTTTCCAGTCTTGGATTATCATATTTTCTCGATCTTTAGCGTGATTGTTATAACTTGTTAATAACTGGTTGGAGTGTTTACCCATCCCTGTTTCCTCCTTAAATGATCTTAATAATCACTATACTATAGCTGTGAAAAGAAGGAAAAAGTTGCGGGTCTTGGCTTTCATATTAGAAACACCACAGACAACTGATTTGTCCGTGGTGTTTCGCTCTATTCTGAAAGCAGTTGCAGGAACTCCTTTGTGCGCGGCTCTTTAGGGGCTGTCAGTATTTCTTGTGCCTTCCCGCTTTCAATAATATATCCGTTGTCTATAAAAAGAACCTTATCGGCTACTCGTTTAGCGAAATTCATTTCATGGGTGACGATCACCATTGTTTGCCCTTCATGTGCAAGACCTTCAATTACTCGTAATACTTCTCGGACAAGCTGAGGATCTAAGGCAGAAGTGGGTTCGTCAAACAGCATTACTTCCGGTTTCATCATGAGCGCTCTTGCGATAGCAGCCCGCTGTTGCTGACCGCCAGAAAGAGCATCAGGGTATTTGTCTTTATGTTCAAGCATTCCAACCTTACGAAGGAGTTCTTCGCCTTCCTTTGCGAGGTCTTGTTTGTTTCGTTTCCGAACAGTAAGTGGAGCTTCGATAATGTTTTCTGTGACGGTTTTGTGCGGGAAAAGATGGAACCCTTGAAAAACCATGCCTGAGTATTTGCGAAGTTCCTTCATGTCTCGTTTTGAAAGCTTTCCTTTACCGAAGTTGACGTTTTTATCACCAATGGTAATTTCACCATCATTTGGAGTTTCGAGCAGATTTAAACAGCGTAACAGCGTTGTTTTCCCTGATCCGGATGGTCCAACGAGACAAACAACTTCCCCTTTTTCAACGGAAAAATCAATCGATTCAAGGACGGTTGTATCATCAAACGATTTTTTTAACTTATTAACAGTGATCAAAAAGGTCACCTCGATTTTATAAAATTTCTTCTCAGCATCAGATCTGGGATTTAGTAGCGGGGAGCAAGTTTTACGAGCCAACCAACATGCTCTCCCAAACCTAACGTTGGCTCAAGTAGCGGTTATATCGTTTTTCAAGCCTTTCTTGAAAATGACCGATTATAATACATACAACCCAATAGATAAGAGCGGCAGTAATGTACATTGTCATACTGTCAAATGTTTGTCCGGCAACGAGCCTAGCGCCATACAGCAATTCGTGTACTGTGATAACCGAAGCAAGAGACGTTCCTTTTACGATGTCCAGGAATATGTTAAACGTTGGCGGCAATGCAATCCGTGTTGCTTGTGGAATAATAATTCGCTGCATCGTTTGCCAATAGTTCATTTGTAATGAGGCTGCTGACTCCCATTGTCCTCTAGGAACGGACATGATTGACGAACGAATCACCTCAGCGTTATATGCAGCAAAATTCAAGCTGATCCCTACTATAGCGGCGACGATTGCACTACTAAATTCAACTCCTAATACAGGGATGCCATAATAGAGAATGAAGAGGAAGACGAGTAGAGGTGTTCCTCTCATAAATGAAATATAAACACGTGCCGGCCATCTCCAAAACCAATGCTTTGACATTCGGGCAATGGCTAATACTAGCCCGAGAAGCAAGGAGAAGACCATACTTAAGAGAGCGATGAGCATCGTGATTTGGAGCGCTTCAAGTAAAAAAGGCAGGGAGTCCCATGCAAGTTCAGGGTCATATAAGTACTCCCATTGTATTTGTCTAAACCATTCAAACATAAGTATCCCCTTTTCTCGGACTTGTCGGAAGTTTAATTAAGAGTTAAGAAAGCATAAAAATCTACGTTTCGGTGTCTAGCTCCAGGTGCCATCGGCTCGCGTCAAATATCCTGCCCGATCAAAAGTAAAAGCACTTTTGATCGGACAGAACATTTGCATGTCGTCGGGTCTAACTAGGCTTGGAGATAATCCTAGATTTCTTAAAAAAAAGATACAAGGAAAGCAATCCCTGTATCTTTTTCTATCGAGCTTTAGTTTCCTTCGAGACCGACAACCTCATCTTCATCAACAGGTTGAGAAATATCTTCACTTAAAAATTCTTCTGCTAATTCAGCAACGGTTCCGTCTTCAAGCATTTCAAGAATCACTTCATCAAGGACTTCTTTTAACGCTACATTGTCTTTTTTCATCATCATGACAGTTTCTGTCGAATGATATTTCACGGGTTCAGCAACAACGAGTCGGTCATCGCCAAACTCTTCAAGAGTACGTTCTAAGACTAACCAATCATTCAAATAGGCATCTCGGTTTCCGTTAATTACGTCACGTAAAATCGCCTCTGTTCCACCATCATAGGCTGTTCCATCTGCGCCGATATTCTCTGCAAACATCGCATAGTTACTCGTAAGCGATCCAAGGGCGACAGATACGCCTTCTAGGTCATGAGCAGAATCAAAACGATCCCGGTCTTCTGCTCTTACTACCGCAGATCCGTAGGAGAATTTATAAGGCTCTGTTAATTCAAATGTTTCTTGTCGTTCTTCTGTTATTGCAAAATCATTTGCTGCAACGTCAATTTGGCCATTTCTTAAGGCAGGTAAGATTCCATCAAAGTCCATTGTGCTAAATTCAACTTCTAAATCTAAACGGTCGCCAATTTCTCGGGCCATTTCCACATCGAAACCTGTCAGCTCATTATTTTCATGAAAAGTAATTGGCGAGTATGTGCCCGATGT
Organism: Alteribacter populi; assembly: GCF_002352765.1. Lineage (NCBI taxonomy): Bacteria > Bacillati > Bacillota > Bacilli > Caryophanales > Bacillaceae > Alteribacter > Alteribacter populi. The sequence continues at coordinate 3,231,762 of NZ_KZ293963.1, forward strand.
TCCTACAACAAGTTTACCGGATTCCTGGATTTCATCCCAGGAAGTCTCCGTTTCTTCTGTGTCTTCAGAACCTGATGTATGATCCTCTTCTGTAGTGTTGTCTTCTGTTGTGCCACATGCAGCTAAACCTACTAAGAAGGATAATGATAATAGCGATACAAATTTTTTCACTTTATTCAGCCCTCATTTCTTTTTTCCTATAATTCATAGTTGTTAAATCGGGATTGCGCTCAACGTATAATATCACCTTTTAATTATAGTGTCAATAAAAATTACAAAAATTCACTTGATCTTTTATTATTTTCTAGGCATTTTTAGATACTACAGTATAAGTAGATTTCACAAAAATGAGGGCGAAGGAAGAGGTTAGTGTTGTCATCAGATTAAAAAAACGGTGCCGCACCATTCATTATTCAAAAGATGAGTATCAGAGGGCAGCTACCTTTACACCGAAACCCCAAGGAAAGAGCATCCTTGAGACTTCGGTGGGAGCTAGCGCTGTTTTTCTTAGTCTAATTGATTAATGATCTGACGCAAACTGCCAAGGTGATACGCGGAATGGGCAAGGCCAGCAGCAGCTTGCTTCATTCTCAACTCATTCCATTCAAGGTTGTCTAAAATCGTAAGTAGGTTTTCGTATTCCTCACGTAATTGGCTTTTAAAAGCTTGCCACGTACCTTCATCTACTTCGTGAATTTTCCAGCTCAATGACCAATCTATTTGACGATCTTCGTTTAATAGTTGTGCGGAGAAAACTTGTAAGTAATAAAGAGTGTGATGAACGTGAGCGGCGATGGAAGACTCTGAAGAAGACAGGATCATCGAAGCCTCTCGGGCATTGATCCGTTCAATGGTTCCAAATAATCCACAATTCGGTTCGCTGTTAGTATACCAGCTCCCTGATGATTCTTGACCTTCAAATGTTTCTTTAAATAACGTTTTAAATGGAACATGAATTTCCTGCTGCTCATTTCCCATCACAATCACTCCTCATTATTAATGGCTTCCACTACATTACTTAAGGATAGGGGGAGATAATTCCTTCTTTCTCGTAAAGAAAGTAAAAAACTAAAAAACCTTCCCAAAAAAGACAGGGGACAGGAAAGTTTGTACCCTATTTTTTGAGAAGGGGAGTTAACAACGCTGTTTAATAGAAGACCGCTATGCGGTTTTTCTTATAAGATATCTAGCTGAACAGAGATGAGGATTAAGAGTTGAACAAGAATCTGTATGCTTACTGATAGCTGGGTGTCAGTAGTTGTCACGTCAACGTTTTGAGAACCTTCAACTACAATCTTTTGAAGAGAAACTTGCTTGGTTTTAACAGATTGCATTAAGTCATTTGTAATATTTTCTGCTTGATTAGAGTCGGCAATAGAGATGCTTATTAGAATAACGATGGCTGCTTGAAGAGCCGCTTGAAGATTGACAGCTGCTTTCGTGTCCGTTGTATTCACTGTTACGTCACAAGAGTTTCGCACCACGATCAACTCTTCTGACAATTGAAGTGTTTTGTTTTCGACCTGAGCATCTACTGTGTCTTGGTCTTTTTTGCAGAGAGGATGAGGTAGACCACTAAGGGCATTCCAGTCCGTTTGAGTACGGCGAGGATATCCTGTTCCTGCTACAGGAGTTTGGTTTTTTACAACATAATAACCATGTTTCATTTACTTCACCTCCTCACTTTGTAATATCCTATGAAAGGCGATGTGACTTGTTTGGACAAACTATTCAGTCAAACTACCTATTTTTTCTTTTTGCGGTATAAATAGGGTTTTCTCATAATTTCAAGTGTTTTTGCAACTGTTTCTTCTTGAACTATTTGGGGTGAAGATGGAGGGTTGTTATTCTTATTTGCATTAGTCGTTTTAGTAGCTTTAGGAGCGGTTGCTCTTTTTGTCTCTGCATTTTGAAGGAATGTCTTCACTTCCCCTTCCATATCATTGACAATATCTCTCAAGCGAGCTTTTTGTTCATCAGTTAAGTCAGATTTTATTTTTTTTACATTATGCTTTTGGAAGGTTTTTTCGACGAGCATTTCTAAAAGTTTATTGGTCGAGTTCACCATTACTGCCTCCTTCCTTGGTAGAGTTGTAGACATGATAGTGTATGTACCATATTTCGATTGGTATGGACAGATCATCTATTTTTTTAAAAAAGCGAAGAATATGCGGATGGCATGGGAGAGGCGACTAGCTTTGTACGTAAGGCCCGGTCAGGTTTTAGGTAAAAAAATAAGCTCCCAATATTGATGGGAGCTCATCTTATGAATGGTAATTAGGAATTCATTTGTAGAGAGTGAATGCTTTCTCCAATATAGGAAGAATATAAAAAGCTTGCTACTTCTTTTACGTGCTTTTCATCATGTTTACAAAGCGCCTCTACGTATTCAAGGAGTGTATAATGAGTGTTTGCAACAGTGAAGGAAGTCGACAGTTCTGAGGCGTGAAAGCGTTCTGCAAGTTTTAATCGAGAAATAATAGCTTTGTCAATGAGAGTGTTTTTTGAGAGTGTTTTAGAAAATTGCTCAGCTTCTCTGTTCAATGATTCTACGCTGTTTTTGCAGCTAGGCATTGCTTCTCCCTTAAGCATATACGGGAGTCTTTCAGTTACTATGAATTGGTCCCAATAATAAAAATGTGCGACGATGGCAGCCGTTGACCATTTTCCTTCTGCAATAGGCTGATAAAAAGTTTCATCATCTATTTGATTAAGGTGATTAAAGAAGGAAGTCAACTGTTCAAACTTTGAAATAACTGTGTTCATCCAATCCCTCATTCTATTTTTTTATTCCAGTAAAACTACTTCCTCAATTGTATGAAAATTCCTCATAAAAAGAAAGAAAACTCACACGATTTAGATAAATAGTTCTATAGATAAGAGTGAAAATGACTAGTTACCCAGTATATCGTATGAGTCCTTTTCACATGATTACGATTATTTATGTAAAGACAAGGCTCATTTTAAGGTTGTAGGTGTTGAAAAAGTCCTGCATTACAACGGGTAATCTTAATAAAATTGTCTTTAGTAAACAGCCTTACTCAAAAAGAAAAAGCCCGCATTAACATACGGGCTTTTTTTTAGGGGAGATGCTACTATTTAGTAGGTGCAAGAGCAGCCAACAATGACAAGCAATACAAACAAAACAACCACAAAAGCGAAAGTGTTTTTCATCGAAATTCCTCCTTAACTCACCAGATCTTGAGGGGGATCTTTCAAGGCGGGCGTCCATTTGAAAGAATTTAAGGAATACCACGAATGTCCGGTTTTGCAGGGTTGTCATTTACCATTACACGAAATACGCAAAGGAGGCTTGCTTTTCTTGATATGGTGAATGGAGTTGGCTCTATAGCTTATTGTTTATTATTTAAAGCAAGAGCAGCCAATAATAACTAAAAGGATAAACAACACTAAAATCAACGCAAAGCTGTTGCCGTAGCCCATCATATCTCCTCCTGTTTTTAAATATTTGAGAGGCCTCTCACTGATACTCTATGTGAAAATTGAAAAAGAGTATGGACAAGTGAGGGAGGTAATTTGCCTGTTTTTCTAAGAGTTAAGGAAAGCATAAAAATTTACGTTTCTATGTCTAGCTCCAGGCGCAATCAGCTCGTGTGTCAAACAACCTGCCCGATTAAAAGTAAATAGCACTTTTTATCGGGCAGAACATTTGTATTTCGCTGTTAAGCAGGTGGCTTGCGCTTGTTTAGTAAGCAAAATATTGATAAGTTCGTTTGAATCATTTGGTTATTCAATATTTATAGCTAAATTGGTACAAAAAAAGAAAAAACAATTGACAATGATTCTCAATCCCATTATCATTAGGATTACAGTATTGAGAATCATTATCATTACATAGTTCATAGGAGGAAAATGAAATGCGAAAGTGGTTTATGGTAGGTTCAATGGCACTAATGGCTTTAGGAATTGCAGCGTGTGGTACAGATTCTGATGATAGTACAGATGAAAGCGCCGGTAATGGTGGGGACGGTGAATCTGCAGCTGAAGAAACAGGAGAACTTATTGTATATTCCTCAAGAAATGAAACGTTTGTTGATGAATTATTAGCAAAGTTTGAAGAAGATACAGGCATTACAGTAGAAGCTTTTCATGGTGGTGACAATGCCATTAATCGTTTAAAGACAGAAGCAGAGGCAGATAACGTATCTGCAGATATTTTCATTTCAAATGATGTTGGTGCACTCGAACATTTGAGAATGGAAGAATTGCTTCAAGAGTCTGATCCTGAAGGGATCGACACAATTGATGAAAATTATCGTGCAGATGATAATTCATGGTTTGCACTGTCAGCCAGAACACGTGTCCTAATGTATAACAAAGATATGATTACAGAAGAAGAAATGCCGAAAAACATTTGGGATCTAACAGACTCTGACTGGAAGGGTGAATTTGCGATTACCCGTGGTGGAAATGGGGGTATGATTGGCCACGTTTCAGCACTTCGTCAAGAGTGGGGAGACGAACAAACTTCTGAATGGCTTGAAGCAATCAGTGAGAATGCCGGAACGATTACAGATGGTCATGGTGACATCCGTCGTGCTGTAGGAGCTGGAGAGTTTGCCTTTGGACTTGTTAACAACTATTACTACCATCAACAACTCCAAGAACCAACAGACAATAATGTAGGCGTTATTTATCCCGATCAAGATGATGGTGACATGGGAGCAGTAGTTAATGCAGCAGGTATCGGGCATATTGCTGATAACCCGAATGCGCAAAGCGCTGAAGTGTTCTTAGAGTGGATCTTAGAACTGGAAAATCAGCGTGAGTTCTCTTTTAATTCTTTAGAAGTACCAATTAACCCCGATGTTGAGGCGATTGAAGGTGCAGCTTCAATTGATGAATACAAAACTCACGATATGCCGTTAAGTCAGCTTGGTGAAGTTTGGGAAGATACGCGAACACTTATTGAACAATCAGGACTCGACTTAGAAATTAGATAAAAAGACAAAACGAACCGACTTTCGCCCGCTGTGTATTTCATAGCGGGCTTTAAAAAATACTTCGGCTCCGCTCACAGATTAAGCTTGTCTTTACATTTGTTCTGCTGAGTCGCTATAATATGTCCAGATGTTGAATGAGGTGAAAATATGGTAACGATTAGTGATATTGCAAAATTGGCTAATGTCTCGCGGACAACTGTTTCAAGGGTGTTGAACAATTCTGGATATGTGAGTGAAACAGCAAGAGAGCGTGTACATAAAGCTATTAAAGAAACAGGTTACGTCCCAAGCGAGCAGGCGAAATCTCTCCGTACTAAAAGAACGCAAGTCATTGGCGTAATATTACCTAAGATCAGTACAGAAACAGCCAGCCGTGTAGTTGATGGGATTGATGCGGAATTGAGTCCTCGGGGGTATCAGATTTTACTAGCCAATGCCAACCTCCAAATCGAGAAAGAGATTGAACAAATGAAATTGTTACAAAGCAGAAGAGTGGACGGAATTATTTTGCTTGCCACTAATATTGAAAATAAATTATTGGATGCTATTAAGGAACTCAAGATTCCATTAGTGGCACTAGGCCAGGATATTCCCGATGTATCTTCTGTTGTTTATGACGATTATCACGCAGCTAAACAATTGACCGAGGTGATGATTGAAAAAGGACACAATCGTATCGGGTTTATCGGTGTAAATGAAAGTGACAGAGCTGTTGGCATGTTGCGGAAGAAAGGATATCTTGATGCGATGCATAAGTATCGTCTTCCAGTCGAAACTTCCTGGGTTCAAAAAGGTATTTTTGATATCCAAACAGGGTATGTGGCAGTCAAGAAAATTTTAGAAGCGAGTAAGACTCCTCCGACCGCTATTTTTGCAGTAACTGATCGTTTAGCTATTGGAGCGCTGGAGTATTTAAAAGAAAAGGACATAAAAGTACCAGATCAAATGGCGATTTCCGGGATCGGGGCTTCCGAAATTTCCAAGTATGTAACGCCACCGCTCACTACCGTGGACTACCACAACGAGAAGGCTGGAATGAGAGTGGCTGCACTCCTCCTTGATGAAATTGAAAACAATATAGAGAAAAAAAGGAAATTGTCGATGGACTATAGACTTATCATTCGAGATAGTTTAAGATGATTTATGGAATCGATTACATATAAGGTTTTCTCTCTTTTTTTTGAGCTTTATGGAATCGATTCCATGCTTGAAACATATTTGAATTGAACACAAATTAATGGACATAATTTCAATGATAGGAAGGAGATTATCGATGTCTGAAAATCGTAGAATTGCCGAACAGTTAATCGCGGCCATCGGTGGCCAAGAAAATGTGGAATCCGTTGCGCATTGTGCTACTCGCTTGCGGATTATGATTAATGACAAAGAGAAAATCGATCAAAAGCGAGTAGAAGAATTAGATAAAGTTAAAGGCGCTTTTTATAATTCTGGCCAATACCAAGTAATCTTTGGTACGGGGACTGTGAACCGGATTCATGAAGAGGTCATTAATTTTGGAGTTTCTGAATCCTCAAAAGGTGAACAGAAAAATGAAGCCGCGAAACAAGGAAACAGCTTTCAACGAGCGGTTCGGACTTTTGGGGACGTTTTTGTTCCCATAATTCCAGTTTTAGTAGCAACGGGGCTATTTATGGGGTTACGTGGCCTTTTAACACAAGAAACCGTATTAGCCTGGTTTGGGCTCATTCCGGAAGATATTTCTGAGAACTTCCTCTTGTTTACTGAAGTTTTAACTGATACGGCATTTGCGTTCTTACCAGCGCTCGTTGCTTGGTCAGCTTTCCGTGTATTTGGTGGAAGTCCGATTATCGGGATCGTTCTCGGGCTCATGCTCGTAAGTCCTGCTTTGCCGAACGCATGGGCTGTAGCAGAAAATCCGGATCTTGCACTAACGTTCTTAGGCTTTATTCCTGTTATCGGTTATCAAGGCTCTGTACTTCCAGCTTTTATTGCAGGTTACGTAGGGGCAAAGCTTGAAAAATGGATTCGTAAACGTGTACCTGAAGCACTCGATTTAATTTTAACGCCATTCTTAACATTACTTATTATGATTACACTTGCTCTGTTTGTGATTGGCCCAATATTTCATGCTGTTGAAGCAGCAGTAATGGCTGCCACTACAGCTTTACTTCAATTACCGTTTGGAATCAGTGGTCTTATCATCGGTGGTCTGCACCAAATTATTGTGATTACAGGTGTACATCACATATTTAACTTCTTAGAAATTCAATTGCTCAATGAATTTGGAAATAACCCGTTTAATGCAATTATCACATGTGCAATCGCTGCTCAAGGTGGGGCTGCGTTAGCGGTTGGGGTGAAGACGAAGGTGAAAAAACTAAAAGCCTTGGCCCTTCCTTCTTCGCTTTCGGCATTTTTAGGAATTACTGAACCGGCTATCTTTGGTGTAAATCTCCGTTATATGAAACCATTTGTAATGGGGCTGTTTGGAGGTGCTGCCGGAGCCTTCTTCGCATCCATCGTAGGATTAGCAGGAACCGGCATGGCGATTACCGTACTCCCAGGAACATTGTTGTATCTTAATGAACAAATTGTCCTTTATCTATTAGCGAATATCATTTCAATCGGGGTAGCCTTCGTATTGACTTATATGTTTGGATACACAGATAAAATGAAAGAAGAAATGGACGGAGAAGCGTAAAATGAATCTAGAGAAAGAGACTGCCTGCGGGTAGTCTTTTTTTATAATATAAGAATTCATAAGTGGACAGCTACCTTCACGCCGCTCGCTATACGGTTTTTCTTATGGTTCCGAAGTTGAAATGCAGAATGCTTCGCTGTTTTGAGATACGCTATAATAAAACGGAAACACAAAGGAAAGGGGAGTGCAATATGTACCAACTAGAGCCGGTAGCTTATGTGAAAAACAGTCGGAAAGAAATAGAAGATGATAACTGGGGTAACATTCATTCGGTGTTAACATTAACGGGTTCATTTCCTGAAGAAAGCTTGAAAGGAATTGGAGAATTTAGCCACGTCGAAATTATTTTCTATTTTGACCAGGTAAAAGAAGAAAAGATTCAAACCGGAGCGAGGCACCCAAGAAATGATGAGTCGTTGCCGAGAGTCGGAATTTTCGCACAGCGTGGGAAAAACCGTCCGAATCGGATTGGATCGACAATTGTGCGGATCATTAAACATGATGGGAAGAAGCTGTATGTGGAAGGTTTGGATGCAATAGACGGAACCCCCATTTTAGACATTAAACCTGTAATGAACACGTTTCTCCCAAGGGAACCTGTAACCGAACCCGCATGGACAAAAGAAATTATGAAAGAATATTGGAAGTCTGAAAAGAAAGTGAAGCGACCTGTAATAGTGGTGGACTATAACTCGAGTTGGAAGGAGGACTTTCAAAAAGAGGCTGAGAAACTAACAGCTGTATTTGGTAGACAGTTCATGAACATCCACCATATTGGCAGTACCTCTGTTGAAGGCTTAGCCGCAAAGCCGATCATTGACATTCTCATTGAAGTGAGAGACCTGAATGGCGTTGATGTATTTAACCAGTCTATGAAACAGCTGGGTTATGTTGCTCGTGGAGAAAACGGGATACCAGGCCGTCGGTATTTTTATAAAGGAGAAGGGAAGAGCCGTAGTCATCACATTCATGTATTTCAGGAAGGATCAGAGCAAGTAGAGCGGCATCTAGCTTTTCGTGATTATTTACGAGAGCACAGGAAAGAAAGTCTGCGTTACGCTGAACTAAAAAAGAATTTGTCTCGACGGTTCCCTACTGATATTGAAAGCTATCTAAAAGGGAAAGTTCGTTTTGTTGAAGAGCTGGAGCGCAAAGCAGTTTATTGGAAGAATCAAGGCTAGAGAAAATGGGCATCCTCCTAAGGATGCTTTATTTGAAGAGTTTATAAGAGGACAGCTACCTTCACGCCGCTCGTCTCAAGGTAAAACCATCCTTGAGATTTTAGAACAAACGGCGGAAACTAAAGCGTTGCCCGCGGAAAAACGGGCCAGTCAAGACCCCGCAGGGCGCATTTCCCGAGGAGGTTTGGCGGTTCGTCCGCGGAAAGCGTCCGCCTGTAGCGGATTCCAACGAAGGTCTTATTTTATTAAAAAGCAATAATCTTTTAGGAAACTGGTTTAACAAAAGACCGTTATGCGGTTTTCTAAATTATCTTGGTTTCCTATATCGAACAAAAATAAATAGACTAATGGACGTTAGTTCGATATAATGAACATATAAGTGGTGTTGTTCGTTGTAAAGAATGTGAAAGGTGGTGGGACTATGGGTGAAGTGGGAAAAAGAATTAAAAAATACCGTCTTAGAAAAGGCTATTCGATTTCAAGATTGGCAGATGAAAGTGGAATAGCGAAATCATATATTAGTTTTTTAGAGCGAGATCAACGAAAAAACCCGTCTGTAGAAACATTAAAAAAGCTTTCCGTTGTATTAAAAATACCTCTGGAGCTTCTTATGGTGGATGAAAAGCGTGAATCTGTTCTGGAAGTTTTGGATGACGATTGGCTACATTTGATAAAAGAAGCTAAAGAGAGCGGCGTGAGTAAAGAAGAAGTTAAAAACTACATTCGCTTTATTCAATATACTAATTGGAATGAGGAGGTAAAAAGAAATGGAAGGGATTGAACATAAAACCCTTGGCCTATAATAGCCAAGGGTTCTGGGACTGTTTCATATTATAATTGACTTACTTTATCTTTAGAAAATCCCTCAACCGCTGCTGCTGCTGTATCTTTTGCTTCGCTTAAGATTTCTCCTACACGATCTGGGTATTGGTTCATTCCTTCAACAGGAATATGCGTGTAATCGGTAATTCCGATAAAGCCCATGATCCCTCGTAAATATTTATCCGCAAATTCAAAGTCCATGGCTGGACCTTCTGAATACACACCGCCGCGTGCTTGGACGTGGACAACTTTTTTGTCTGTGAGTAAACCTTGCGGGCCCTCTTCAGTGTATTTAAATGTTTTTCCTGCGATCGCAATGTTATCAATAAATGCCTTAAGCTTTGGAGGGTAGCTTAAATTCCACATAGGTGTAACGAATACGTATTTATCCGCTTCTAAAAATTGCTCAAGGAGTTGGTTCATACGAGAAGTAATCGCTTCTTCCTCTTCATTTAGAGGTTGTCCTTTTTGAAGCTTTCCCCAAGCTCCTAAAACCGTTTCATCAATAAGAGGAATATATTCTTTATATAAGTCCAAGCGTTCTACTCGATCCCCTGAATTCTCCTCCTGATACTTTTCGATAAAATGCTCTCCAACCTGTAAACCGAAGGACTCTTCGACAGCTTTAGGATTTGCTGTGATGTATAATACTTTAGCCATTTTCTATTCATCCTTTCTGTTATAACAAAATTTAATGTAGTGGCAATACAAAAGATAGTATATTACTTTTTGTAAGTTAAGTAAAGGAATTTGTTTTTGGGAATTGTTGGGGATCAGAGTAGGCGGGAATTTAAACAAACGTTTGTTTAATTTACGAAAAAGAAAAAGTTCGAGAAGATGCTGTCGAATTACTTATGCTTCATTAAAAAGAAGCAGCTCTCTATGTAATAGAGGCTGCTTCTCTGCGTCAAATTAATCTGTTTTTTTAAAGATCAGAAAGTATAGAGCGGTCAGCTATCTTTTCGTCGCTCGTCTCAAGGAAAAAGCATTCTTGAGAGGAAGTTAATGCGGTTTTATAAAGGCTCTTTTTTAAAAAGATTGTTACTATTTTGCTTAGAAAAAACGCTCGAAATGCAACAACTTTACGGAAACCGCATTAATCAAAGTCGACTATGAGGTTTTTCTTAATGATTGTTTTTGTCCTTAGATGAATCTGAATTTTTTTCATCAGAATCTGGTGTATCCAGTTCTCCGTTTAATTGGTCACTTAAATCTTCGCGTAAATCATCATAGACGCGCTCTTTAAATTCGTCATAAACCTCATCTTTAATGTCATCATAAACTTCTTCTTTTATATCACCGTAAACCTCTTCTTTTATATCGTCGTACACTTCTTCTTTAATATCATCATAGACGTTTTCTTTCATTTTATCGTACATATCGCCGTAAACTTCCTCTTTTACTTTTTTCGTATGCCGGCGTGATTTTCGCTTTTGCTCTACTTTCATATCCCGTCCCATCATCATAATTAATGAGAAGACCATCACGACCATGATCATAGCAAACGGGAGGGCTGCAACAATGGAGGCGGTTTGAAGTCCCTCCAATCCGCCACTCGCTAACAGGACACTGGCAGTACCGGCAATCAAGAATCCCCATATAATTTTGACGCTTAATCGAGGATTTAAGCTTCCACTGCTTGTCATTGCGCCGAGAACGTAAGACGCGGAATCTGCAGAAGTTATAAAGAAAATAATAATGAGCGCTATCGCTAGGAGACTCATAATCATCCCTAATGGCAGTTCACCTAGAGTGACGAATAGGGCTACTTCTACGTTTTCCATAACTAGGTTACCAATTTGTTCGTTTCCGCTTACGATCATATCGAGCGCGGTTCCGCCAAACGCAGTGAACCAAACGGCCGCGAGTAAAGACGGAACAATGAGTACACCAGCTACAAATTCCCGTATTGTTCGGCCGCGAGATATTCGAGCGATAAAGATGCCCATAAACGGAGCCCAAGAGATATGCCAGGCCCAGAAGAATATCGTATAGATGCCTAACCATTCCCCGTCACCAAATGGATCAAGGTCTAAGCTCATTTGTGTGACATTTGCCAAGTACCCACCGATCGTGGTGACGATACTTTCCGCAATAAATAACGATGGTCCCATCACAATCACGAAAATAAGTAAAATGGCGGCGATTGTTAGATTAAGGACACTTAGAATGCGAATCCCTTTATTTACACCGGACGCAGCAGAGAAAATAAAAAGAACGGTAACAATGGCAATAATAATAAAATTAGTAAAGGAATTGTTTGGAATGGCGTTGTTCGTTATATAAGATAGTCCGCCGGTAATTTGCAGAGCACTTAAGCCGAAAGTCGTGGCTACCCCTGTAGATGTGGCTAAGACTGCAAGCGTATCAATACCTTTACCAAATGGACCGTAAATCCGATCTCCCAATAATGGCTGAAAAGCAGAACTAATTAAAGCGGGCTGGTCTTTTCTAAATTGAACATAGCCTAATGTTAATGCTACAAGGGAGAATATCGCCCACGGATGCAATGCCCAATGGAAAACGGCGTACCGTAAACCGGCGTCTGCTTGGGTAGCTGTATCCGCATTTATGTAATCCGGGTGTGGATCGAGGTAATAAAGAGCAGGTTCTGCTACTCCCCAGAACACAAAGCCAACACCAATCCCGGCTGAAAATAACATGCCGATCCAGGTATAAAACTTGTACTCGGGTCGTTCACCTGGTTTTCCCAATTTTAGCTTTCCAAATGGGCTGACTGCTAAAAAAAGAACAAAAGCAATGAAGAGTGCGGTTGAGAGCATGTAGAACCAACCAAAGTTGTCGAGAGTAACGCCCAGAGCATCATTGGAGACGCGGTCTAGTGATTCGGGTCCTATAGCACCCCATAATACAAAAAGTGCTACTAGTGGTGCAGAAATATAAAATACGATGCTAGGTTTTTTCGTTTCGTATTCAAATTTTCTCACATTAAATTCATCCGAATAGCTTCGAATGGTCCTCCTTTCGATATCTGTTTATGTAGATAGCTAGGTAGTCGAGCGTAACAGATGGAATCGGACTCGTAAAGAATTAGAACATATTAACGTTACTTTCCCCTAAAAGAGGTAGATAAAACAAGATTGTACTAACTACGGTGCATGGTGGTAATAAACGTATAACGGTCAGCGCGATAGGACGAGCGGACCAACTCAAGCACACGTCCATCTTTTAAGTGTGTTTTTCGTTGGATTTGTAAGAGTGGTTCACCCTTCTCAACATGAAGGTACTCTTTTTCGTCTGTACTTGCTAGTGTGGCACCGATCACTTGTGTTCCATAGTCAATCGTATGATTAAGCGTATCTTCTACATAGTGATAAAAAGAAGTTTGTATGACATCGGCAGTTAACCCCGGCGTTAAGTCGATTGGAATATAAGATGTTTCAAGTGCAATTGGTGAACCATCTGCCAGACGAACCCTACGGATAAGATAAACTTTTGCACTTGGGTCAATTCCTAACTCTTTGGTAATCGCCGGGTCAACAATTTCTTCGTCAAAGAACAGTAAACGATTGCTAGGAATCATTCCCCTGTTTTTCATATCTTCTGTAAAGCTTGTAAGGCCTTGCAAAGGCTGCGCAATCTTTTTCTCTGCAACGAAGGTTCCTTTTCCTTTTTTTCGAAACAACAGATTTTCATTAACTAAGTTGTTAATTGCTTGGCGCACGGTCATCCTACTTATATTGAAGGTTTCAGCCATCTCTCTTTCAGAAGGCAATATGTCTCCAGGTTGAAACTGTTTATTTTGAATTCTTTCCTTAATATATTCTTCTATTTGATAATAAATGGGCAAAGGAGAGTTCTTGTCAATCAACGCTTTAAGCTCCTTTCGTTAAATTTGTCTTATTATACGCGGATAGTCTGACCGTTTGTTGGATCATCTACTCGGTCATTTTTCTATTTTACACGGTTTGCAGTACGTTTTCATGTTTTTGAGGGAAAAAATGGACGGGAGACAGAAGAACAAATAGTCGGATTGCTTCATGACTTATCCAACACCGCGCTTTCCCATTTTGTTGATGTCGTTTATGAAAAAGAGAGAATACTCCCGCGAATAGATTTTTCGAAGTCTTCTTGAAGGTTATGACGTACCATGAATATTAACGAAGTACGGATATCAATCTGAGAAGGTGCTGGCGATTTCAAACTTACACTATCCTATACTAGAGCAACCTCTATCTGTCCTGTGTGCGGATCGAATTGACTATACGCTCCGGGACCAGCACCTTTATTTCGGAGTACCCATACAAAATATTCATGCATTTTTACGTCAATTAGCAATCTCAGAAACCGGCGGTACGTGCTTCAAAGGTTTCCTCTTTTATCGGGAAAAAGATAGAAGCTGCTAGTAATTTTGAGAGACATATACTAGTAGGTATTACTTAGGATGAAAACACGAAATCTGACCCCACCCTCGGTTTGCATTGGGTTAAGGACACGATGTAAAATAAAGGGAAAATCAATAGATAGTCGAACTAGTTAGTATAAACATTTATCAGTTAAGGAGGACTTCATTATGGCGGATGTAACGATACAAGACTTTCAAAAAGTGGATATGAGAATTGGGACAATTGTTGAAGCAGAGCCTTTTGTTGAGGCTAGAAAACCTGCGATCAAATTGGTGATTGATTTTGGTAGCGAATTGGGACTTAAACAATCTAGTGCACAAATCACGAAACGGTACGAACCAGATGGCTTAATAGGAAGGCAAATTGTTGCGGTAGTCAATTTTCCACCAATGCGGATCGCTGGGTATAAATCAGAGGTCCTTGTCATGGGGGGCGTACCTACCGAAGAGGATGTTGTTCTGCTAAATATTGATGAGAAAGTAGAAAACGGTACAAAGGTTAGCTGATGCACTTCAGAGAGGATATCTAAACCTAAATAAACATGGTAAGCCCGCTATGATAAACACAAAGCGGGCTTTTTAAAATACAACGGCGTTGGCTGTTGTTTTTTTAGTTATCTTAAGATTGTGGTGATACCATAGTGAATTTAGCTGAATCCTGTTTTTGATCTCCGACATAGACGTCGATTTCATATTCACCGGTGGATAGGTTGGGGTCACCCGTATCTAAAAGTGCGACATTAACACTGCTTGACCTGAAAAAAGAATGAGATTTTTCGTATATTTTTTCTCTATTATTATCATCAATGTGGAATATTTCTACGTAAACCGTCTCGTTCTCAATAGGGTCTATGTTTTCATAAAAAAGCATTAATCTGGATGAAAATAAACGGTGGGAGGGATTTTCTTCAATATCCCAAGGTGCATGAGGAGCACCTTCTTCATCTAAGTAGACAAAAGCTCCTTTTGGAAACCCGGGTGAGTACTCCCACTCTAACAGTTGGATAAAAGGGTAGATAATAAACATAGCTACAATAAGTGGTCCTAATAAAGCAGAAAGAAAGCTTACACCCGCTTGTGAAAAAAGCGGTACTTGTGCGTAACCCGGTTTTGGTACCTGGTACTTTTGTACTTTTTTCTCAACTTTTTTTGCAAATAATGCATTCCCGAATAACCCTGTTAGAATGTGCAACGTAAAAATAGTACCAATAAAACCAGCCCAAGGGTAAGGGAGCGTTATCTCAGTTGCATATTGCAGGAAGGGAAGAAAAGCGTCTCCTAGGGCGTATAACAGGATAACTAAAAAATACAAGCTCATCCAACCATACATTCTTCGATAAGAAAACCAGAAGGGCGCTGCTAAAAAGCTTGCCCAATTCCAACCAGAGAACCGTGTTGGGGCGGTTGCTTTCGTCCATTGGTTTACATAATATGTATGATTTTTTCCAATTGTTGAAACGACATCTTCTTTTTGTTTGGAAAGAATACGTGTGAATAATTTCTTACTCATGATTGTTCCCCTTTCTTTACCACCATTATTTTACCATGAGTGACTTTGAAAGCGAACGATTAGGACTTTTCCTAAGGATGTTTTTGTAAAATTTGTTGTTTTATGAGCGTTTTTTCGACTCAAAATAAAAGAAAAAGAGCCTTTTCAGTGCGGAATTTCTGCGCCACTTGTACTTTTCACTAAAGTTATGTATGATACATAACAATATAAAAATACATGGATCGTTTTAAAAAGGAGGATAACTAAATATTATTAAAAACCTCCTAAATATCTATTTCGATGAAGAAGAGAGTAGTCAACAAGTAGCCTTAAGCGAGCTGGTGATGGTGAGAGACCGGCGGAACCTTGTAGATGAACCGCACTTCCGAGAAACCGGAGGACCGTTGTGAAGGTCTTTTTCGGTCGGGTATTCCCCCGTTATCCTATGAGGTGGTTTGAAAAACAAACAGAGTGGTACCGCGGGTAAATCTCGTCTCTATTAATGAAGAGGCGGGATTTTTTGTATGCTAAGACATCGTAATTTAATTAATAATCATGATTGGAGTGATCAAAGTGAATGTGAAAAGCGAGTTTGTTGATGCGTTAGCAAGTGTGTTAAAGGGAAACCTTCCGAATGATACGATCAAAAGCTTAATTGAAAAGCCAAAAAGTGAGGAACATGGAGATCTGGCATTCCCTTGTTTTCAGTTGGCGAGAACCTGGAAAACCGCACCTCCTTATATTGCAGTAGAAGTGGCCAGTAAGCTGCAGTCTCCTATGATTGAAAAAGTCAAAGCAGTTGGACCATATGTGAATGTGTTCTTAAAAAAAGAGCTGGTAAGTGAGAACGTCTTGAAAGAAGTTGTAGAAAAAGGAAGTCACTATGGTCATCATTCAGCTGGTCAGGGGAAAAATGCGGTGTTTGATTTTTCTTCACCGAACATTGCCAAGCCTTTTTCAATGGGGCATCTAAGATCTACGATTATTGGTCAAAGTCTCGCAAACCTTGCAGAAAAAAACGGCTATCAACCCGTCCGCGTTAATCATTTAGGAGATTGGGGTACTCAGTTTGGGAAGCTCATGAGTGCGTATACCCGCTGGGGGTTTGAGGAAGAAGTTCAGCAAGCACCCATTCCTAGCTTAATGCGTTACTATGTCCGCTTTCATGAAGAAGCTGATAACGATCCATCTTTGTTGGACGAAGGGAGAGCATGGTTTAAGAAATTAGAAGAGGGAGACTCGAAAGCCACTGAATTATGGACGTGGTTCAAAGAGGAATCACTCAAGGAATTTGAAAAAGTTTATCAGCTTCTTGGTATTACGTTTGACTATGTTCAAGGGGAATCATTTTACAATGACAAGATGGAGGCCGTTGTTGCAGAGTTAGGAAAGAAAGGGCTGCTTACGGTTTCTGAGGGGGCTCACGTTGTAAAAGTGGGAGAGGAAAAACCTCCATGTTTAATCAAGAAGACAGATGGTACAACGTTATATGCCACGCGTGATTTGGCAGCAGCGATTTATCGTCAGCAAACGTTCAATTTTTCCAAGTGTATTTATGTTGTAGGAGCCGAGCAACAACTGCACTTTCAGCAAATCGTTCACGTTCTCGCTCAAATGGGTTATTCCTGGGCTAAGGAGATGGTTCACGTTCCGTTTGGGCTTATCTTGAAAAATGGTAAAAAGATGTCGACACGTAAAGGGAAAATTGTGTTACTTGAAGATGTATTAACAGATGCCATTACCCGAGCGTCATCTAACATCGCGGAGAAAAATCCGTCTTTAACAGCAAAAGAGGAAGTGGCCAAAGATGTCGGCGTCGGCGCTGTTATTTTCCATGATTTAAAAAATGAACGAATGAATTCCGTCGAATTTAACCTAAAACATATGCTCACATTTGAGGGGGAAACAGGACCATACGTTCAATATACACATGCACGCGCGATGAGTATTTTAAGGAAGGCTGAAAGTTATAACGGCGAAGTCCGAGGGTTAGGTGATGAAGCTTCCTGGATTGTTATTAAAGAGCTGATGAACTTTCCTGAGGTAACGAAGCGAGCATGGGAAAATTACGAACCTTCTGTTATGGCAAAATATCTTCTGGCTCTTTCGTCTGCCTTTAATAAATACTATGGAAAGGTAAAAATATTAAACAGTGACGCTGAGCTTTCGTCTCGGTTAATATTGACGAAGGCAGTCGTTATTGTACTTAAGGAAGGGCTTCGGTTGCTCGGGATGAAAGCTCCGAATCGAATGTAATCAACGTTTGGTGTATTGTCACATTCCACCTATTGATATAGGCTACCTGTCCATATACAATAAAAAACAGTACGATACGTATAGGGGGTAAAGGAATATGAAGAAACGGTTAGTTCCTTTGTTAGTCGGAGTTATTGGGAGTGTCGGCATTGTTGGATGCTCAAATGATGATGTTTCAGAGACACCAGGGGACAGTTCGAATATAGATGAAAAAAATGAAGACGAGGCTTCTGTTAAGTTAGACAGCGATGACTTTTTTGTTGAGAACCCTGACCTTGAAATCACGCATATGCATGGGTTAGGCTATGCAGGGAACGATGAAATTCTTTATATAGCTACTCATCATGGTCTTGCCATGTTTGACGGAGGTACATGGTATGAAACAGCAGAAGAGAAAAATGATTACATGGGTTTTAATGCCGTGGAGAATGGATTTTACACGAGCGGACACCCAGGAGAGTCTTCTTCATTTGACGTCGATCCGATCGGACTTGTAAAAAGCGAGGATGGAGGCAAGACTGTAGAATCCTTAGATTTGCTAGGAGTAACAGACTTTCACGTAAAAGGAGCCGGTTATCACACGGATGCTATCTATGTATACAATCCGTCACCCAGCGACCGTTTAGAGGAGACAGGTCTATATTTTACATTAGATGACGCAAATACATGGGAGAAAAGTGAGGGCGCCGGTTTACCCGATGTAGGCTATGACCAAGGTGGATTTCCTAACTATGCAATTGCCGTCCATCCTCACGATGAAGCGGTTGTGGCGATCGGTACCGCAGAAGGACTATTTCTTTCCGAGGATTACGGAGATACCTTTGAAAGGTCTGACCTCAAGTCTCCTGTATTTTCGCTTACGTATGATGAGGAAGATTTGTATGTAACGACATGGAATGAAGAAGTGACTTTGGTGCACTACACCGAAGAAGGCGATATTAACGCTATAGAGAGCCCTGAACTTGGTGAGCGGGATGTTATTCAATACATCGCCGTTAATCCGCAAAACCGAGATGAAATCGCAGTCACGACAGTTGCCGGAGACGGTCACATTAGCTATGATAATGGAAAAACGTGGAACCAGATCATTAAAAGCGGAAACGTCTCCACACTTGAATAGTAGAAATAAGGTGCCTGACCCCCGGTACATTAACGCTTCACCGCGGCGGGGGTCAGGCACTTTTCACTTGAATAAAATACCCCTATGAGGTATATTGGTTTTAGAGGAATCAATTTACACTAGGAGGGACGTTATGTCTAAGGTGCGTTTTGGAATAGATGGGATGCATTGTGCATCATGTGTAAATAGGGTAGAAAAGAAGATTTCCCGAGTAGAAGGTGTTGAATCTGTTAACGTCAATTTGGCCACTCACCAAGCTCAGGTCACTGGAGACATTACAGATGATCGCGTGAGTGAAATTGTTGCTTCTGTTGAAAAAATCGGGTTCGGCGCTAAACAGATTCATGATGAAAAAGAAGCCGATTTATCCGAAAAACAAGCAGCAGAATCGAAAAAATTAATGCGTGACTTTACGTTTGCCGCGATTGTGACGGTGATTGTTCTTATCGGAAGTATCCCTCATATGATGGGGACTTGGGGCGGCTGGGTTCCTGGTTGGTTATCCAACCCATTTTTCCTGTTAGCCTTAACCACTTATGTCCAGCTTGTACCCGGTTGGAGATTTTACAAAAACAGTTATAAAGTTTTGCGCAGTAAGTCAGCTGATATGAACGTTCTTGTCGCGATGGGAACGACGTCAGCTTGGTTTTATTCAGGTGCAATGACGCTGTTTCCCGAGTTTTTAACTGGTGCAGGTTTTCCTTACCAGCTGTATTACGACGTTACAACGGTTATTACAACGCTTATCCTTTTAGGGCGGTATTTTGAAGCGAAAGCAAAAGGGGAAACGTCGACAGCGATTAAAAAGCTGATGAACCTTCAGGTAAAAACCGCGCGAGTCGTGCGTAACGGGGAAGAACTCGAGCTGCCGGTTGAAAAAGTCGAAGTGGGAGATGAGGTGCTCGTCCGCCCTGGTGAACGTATTCCGGTCGATGGCACGATTATTAAAGGGGCGTCTACGGTTGATGAATCGATGTTGACAGGAGAATCTATCCCGATTGAGAAACAAAAAGATGACGCTGTTATTGGAGCAACGATCAATAAGACGGGCAGCTTTACGTTTGAAGCGAATAAGGTAGGCAAAGATACAACGCTTTCGCAAATCATTCGTATGGTAAACGAGGCACAAGGGTCTAAAGCGCCAATCCAGAGAATGGTCGATGTTATTTCTGCTTACTTTGTTCCCGCGGTAGTAGGATTAGCTTCACTTAGCTTTCTTGTATGGTTGATTTTTGGCCCAGAACCTTCCTTTATTTTTGCCTTGACGACGTTCATTGCGGTTTTAATCATTGCCTGTCCTTGTGCGTTAGGCTTAGCTACTCCGACAGCGGTTATGGTCGGAACTGAAAAAGGTGCTGAAAACGGGGTTCTTATCAAAGATGCATCGAGTCTAGAGCAGGCTCACAAAGTAGAAACAGTTGTACTGGATAAGACAGGTACCATTACTGAAGGGAAACCAACAGTAACCAATATTTCCGTTGGCGGGTCTTGGTCAGAAGAAGAACTTCTTGTCATGATTGCTTCAATTGAATCTGCGTCAGAACATCCGCTCGGTGAGGCAATTGTAAATGAAGCGAAAACACGCAATTTAGTATTAAGCGAACCAGACACCTTTGAAGCGATCAGTGGTCATGGTATTGAAGCAAACTGGAACGGAAAAGAGTGTCTAATCGGAAATAAACGATTGATGAATAAACATCAAATTGAGCTACATGAAGCTGAACGTTTCGCCGATGATCTTGCTGCAGAAGGGAAAACTCCGATTTTTATTGCAGCTGACGGTCTTTTTGCCGGTGTTATAGCTGTCGCTGACCAGCTTAAGGAAGATGCAAAACAAGCCGTTCAAATGCTAAAAGAGATGGATATCGAAGTCGTGATGCTGACAGGAGATAATGAAAGAACAGCAGCATCGATTGCAAAAGAAGCTGGGATTGAACGCTTTGAAGCGGAAGTACTTCCAGGAGATAAAGCTTCTTTTGTGAAGAAGTTGCAAAGAGAAGGTAAACGAGTAGCGATGGTAGGAGATGGCATAAATGATGCACCGGCACTTGCTCAATCGGACATTAGCATCGCTATTGGCACAGGTACCGATGTTGCTATGGAAGCAGCCAATATTACATTAATGCGTGGCGAGATCATGAATGTTGTTACTGCCCTTCGATTATCTAAATCCACGATGAAAATGATTTGGCAAAACCTAGGCTGGGCTTTTGGTTACAACATTGTCCTCATCCCTGTCGCTGCCGGACTACTCTATCCGTTTTTCGGACTCCTGCTAAATCCAATGCTCGCAGGAGCCGCAATGGCGTTTAGCTCAGTATCGGTTGTGCTTAACACACTGCGTCTGAAAAAATTCAAAGCAATCCCGTCGGCTTAGGCTGACGGGGTTTTTTAAAAGAAAATTTATAGAGCGGAAAGCTATCTTCACGTTGTTCGTCTCAAGGCTTTTGGTAGAATTGACTCACTTTGATGAAGTTTAGTTTCCTTTTGGTAGAATTCCATCATTTTTGTGTTGAATAAACTTTCCATTGTGTTTAATAATCCCTCTTTTGTGTAGAATTGACTCACTTTGATGAAGTTTAGTTTCCTTTTGGTAGAATTCCATCACTTTTGTGTAGAATAAACTCTCCATTGTGTTTAATAATCCCTCTTTTGTGTAGAATTCACTTACTTTGATGAAGTTGTAAAGCATCCTTGAGACTTTAAAACATACGGCGGAAGCTAACTCTGTTTTTAATAAAAAACCGCTTTGCGGTTTTTCTTAGGTTAAAAGAGAGTCTTCGAGCCTCAGGGGAAGGAAAATCGTACGAAACAGTGAGGGAAAGGCAGTGTTAACGAGACGTGTGGGAGAACTTTACGAGGCAAAAAGGTTGTTTTATGAGTCGAAAGGGTGGTTTTATGAGCAAAAAAGTATGACGAGCCTAAGCAAAATGTACGCACCACCAATGAACTAACATTAGACTCTTGAACTTATCAACGTTTAATCCTAAAAGAAAACGGAAAAAGACTGTCAGGAGGTGTCTAGTACGATGGCGACAAGTTCTTTCACCCAATATTCACAAGCATGGGTTCCGACCAATCTAACGTGTAAAATGAACAAAGCCTTTGCCATCACGATTCCTAAAAAGCTACGAACCAAATTGAAATTACAAAAGAAGAGCTCGATTGCGTTGGTTATAGAGCGGGACAGCATCATAATATCAACTGAAGAAATAGAACAATCACTCCACATCCAAAGTCACATCAACAATAATGGCTCACTTTACCTCCCAAAAGAAATCAGAAACCAATTAACAATCGACCCCGGCACCGAATTCGAAATCTTTACGGGGACTGTCCCCGCACAATTTTGTGAACTTTTGCTGAAACGGGTTTAGAAAAGTTAAGGTTGGGTATGTTGATGGTGGTCATGACTGGGTTCGTCGATTTCCGTTTGCATATCGATAAACGGTGGGGCAGTTGTGTAAAAATAAAACGCAATCCCTACATAGCTCATAGTTACGATTAAGCATTTAAATGAGAAAGGCGTACTTTTTTTGTTTTTCGCTCTTACCCATTGAAGAGTTGTAAGTGTGCAGACGATTGTGAGTAACATGAAAAAAAACAGCCCAATGGAAACTTCTCTGATCGTAAGCATTTCCGCTGTCATGGCCCCCATCATTCCCGCCATTCCACCAGAAAACCCTCCTTCAACCATGGCCATCCGGTGTAATGGCCATCCTAAAACAACACCGAGGATAACGCCGCTAGCTAAAGCTACTGCCAAAGAATAAAAAAACAAGCCATGAAACAACCCTCCAGCATATATCCCAGTTGTTAAACCGTATAGCATGGCTAATGCCATGACGGCCATCATTTTTTCCATTATTGTAAGAGAGCCCTTGTACCGAGCGTTAGTAATGAAAAATAAAATGAGCGGTAGAAGAATCAAAACGAGTGTCATAAACCAATACCCCCTATACGTTTCATTCCTTACATCTTTATTCGGACAACCGCTCCATTAGAAGTGCCCAAACATTCAAAAGTTCTTTTGACTAACTAATCTGCATATAGTATACTCAAACCAATATTTGAATAAAGAATCCATATTATAAATGAGTGTGTTCAAAAAGGAATAAAGAGGACCGAGATTCAACTAACCACCGCAGGAGTATCATCCTGTGCGGCGCGACAGCTGTTTACCCAAACTTTTTGAACATCCTCTAAAATGAGGTGTAAAATGATGAGTAAAAACGACACATGTGACGTCTATTCCTTTGATAAAGCAAAAGTTTCACATCTAAAGCAAACAATCATAGATTCAGAGATTCACGGAACGAGTCAAATTTTTAAAATCTTAGCAGATGAAAAAAGGTTGAAGGTAGCCTATGCTTTGACTCTTGAAAAGGAGCTTTGTGTATGTGATGTCGCTCATTTATTGCAGTCATCAACAGCGACTGCTTCTCATCACTTAAGAATGTTGAAAAAAATGGGATTAGCGAAATACCGAAAGGAAGGAAAACTTGTTTTTTATAGTCTTGATGATGATCACGTAGTCGATGTTATTAAACTGACGATGGAGCATCAACGAGAGGGGAAGCATCATGAGTAATCATGAAGAATTTCAAGTACGGGGGTTTACTTGCGCGAGCTGTGCGACTCAATTTGAGCGGAATGTAAATAAGTTACCTGGAGTAAGTGAAGCAAAGGTTAATTTTACAGCTAGTAAACTATCAGTTGACGGCACGGTAACAGTTGAGGAGTTAGAGCGAGCGGGTGCTTTCGAAAACTTAAAAATTCAAGAGGCTTCTTTTAGTAATAATGATTGGGAAAGTGACCCTATATGGAAACAAGGGAAAAATATCCGTGTTGCCATTGCCTCTCTTTTCGCTCTTGCTGGCTGGATCGCGTTGTTTCAGCTTGGAGGAGAGAGTCTCCTTAGTGTTTCGTTATTTCTAGGTGCGATAACAATCGGCGGTTATCAGCTGTTTTGGCAAGGATTAAAAAACCTTGTTCGCGCCCAGTTTGATATGAAAACCCTAATGACGATTGCGATCATTGGTGCTGCTTTTATTGGCGAGTGGGGAGAAGCGGCTGTTGTCGTCGTTCTCTTTGCAATAAGTGAAGCACTGGAAAGCTATTCTATGGATAAGGCACGACGTTCTCTAAGAAACCTCATCGATCTGACACCAAAAAACACGACAGTTTTACAAGGGACAAAAGAAACCAGTGTAAGTGTGAGCGATGTGAATGTTGACGATGTGCTTCTTATTAAACCAGGTGAAAAAATTCCAGTAGACGGTACGGTGATGGAAGGTCATTCATCTGTTAGCGAAGCCTCAATCACCGGGGAAAGCATTCCAGTGAATAAGAAGGAAGAGGACCGTGTTTTTGCTGGCACAGTGAACGAGGAAGGGATTCTCAAGGTTAGAGTTACCAATAGAGTAGAAGATACAACATTGGCGAAGATTATTCATTTAGTGGAAGAGGCCCAGCAGGAAAAAGCCCCAGCACAACAGTTTGTTGATCGATTTGCCAAATTTTATACCCCAGCTATTATGATATTGGCAGCATTGGTTGCTACCGTACCTCCGTTATTTATGGGAGCGATATGGAGCGAATGGATCTATCTTGGTTTGGCAACGTTAGTCGTCGGCTGTCCTTGTGCCTTAGTCATTTCAACGCCTGTTGCAATCGTTACTGCGATTGGACACAGTGCTAAGCAAGGTGTACTAATTAAAGGTGGTATCTATATGGAGCAGGCAGGAAAGGTCAATGCCATTGCCTTTGATAAAACAGGGACCTTAACAAAAGGAGTGCCCGAGGTGACTGATGTTGATCCTTTAGATGGAGAAGATAAGGTACGATTACTATTAACTGCTTATCATCTGGAAAAATACGCAAACCACCCATTGGCTAAAGCGATTGTTCAATATATTAAAGACCTCCCAGAACATGTAGATAGCGAGATTGAAGTGACCGATTTTGTAACACTTACCGGCCACGGAGTGAGAGGGAAAATAAACAGTGTGGAAAGTTTTGCAGCAAGTCCTACCTTTGTAAAAGATCATTATCCTGCTATGTTTACCAAATCGTTAATGGAAAAGGTAGAGTCTTTGCAAAAAGAAGGGAAAACGGTCGTGGTTGTTGGTGACGCAAAGGAAATCACCGGTCTTATTGCCCTACGGGATGAAGTAAAACCACGGACGAAGCAAACGTTAACAGAGCTCACACGGTTAGGTGTTAAAAAAATCGTAATGCTCACAGGAGACAATACTTACACAGCAAACGCTATTGGCACCGAAGCAGGTGTGACAGAGGTTCGTTCACGTTTGCTTCCAGCAGATAAACTGAATGTAATAAAAGACATGCAGCAAGCTGGTTACAGCGTAGGAATGGTAGGGGACGGAATGAATGATGCTCCAGCACTTGCCGTAGCTGATACGTCAATCGCGATGGGGAAGGTCGGAACGGATGCAGCTCTTGAAACGGCTGACATTTCCTTAATGGGGGATGATTTAGCGAAAGTTCCCTACACGATTCGCTTAAGCAGAAAGACGATGATGATCATTAAGCAAAATATTGTTTTTTCATTGGTACTAAAAGCGTTGGCATTGTTGTTAGTTCCTTTTGGTTGGCTTACGCTTTGGATTGCAATATTTGCCGATATCGGAGCTACTCTGTTAGTAACATTAAATAGTTTGCGCTTAATTCGTACAGAAAGTGGAACAAAAAAGCCGAATAATCGTAAAGGATAGAGATAGAAAGGGGAGGCAATGGTCTTTTTACACTTGGATAAGCGGAAGAAGAAATGCTCGTTTCATGAACAGCGACATTGTGAAAGTCTGATAAAAGCGAGGGATAAGTCATCATTAGAACCTCTGAAACATGAGGTTCTTTCCTTTACAGATTTTCAGAAAGCAAAGTATTACTATTTACGAGAGTACGAGAGTTATAAATGGAAGGATCATTGTCACAAAGAACGCAACCAAAAGGAGAGAGGGTTACCAGCTCACGAACCGTTCAATGAAATCGGTCGCCAATCGCACAACCTCGGCATTCCTATGGTAAAGCCAATTCGCCTTTCTTCATTACCGAAGTGGCTTCGTGTGTTTTACTATGGTGTGGTATGTATTTTAGGGATAGGTTTTCTCTTAATGTTATATGTAAGGTTATTATTGTAAGTCCCTTATTGATTATAGAGGATGTTCAAGAAGGCCGCTATAAATAGCTGTTGGAGAATATGATCTCCTGCTAAATACGGCCACGTCCTGTGGCGAACACAGGAGTCACCCCATCCTGGGCACGCTCGTTGGCTTGCCTCTTCGCTCCTCACGTATTAACACCATACGTTCCGGTGTTCTAAGACTTCTCCGCCTCGATCTACTCGGCTCTTTTTATGCTCCTATTGAACACACGGACTTATTGATAAAAGCCGCACTTCAAATTGGAAGTACGGCTTATCATCTATGAATAAGTCCGGAGCTGTTGCCGCCGGATCTTCTTAGAGGTTAAAAAAATCGATTACGCGGTTTGTTCCTATTCAAATTCACTATATTCACTTACATCAGGTGCTGTAAACGGTTCACTTACATCTAAATGCCCTAAGAACTCAGAAGGCACTTCCTCATCGATTAATAGCTGCGTACGGTCAAATCCAAACTGAACCATCATCATCGCTAATTGCTCAGATAACATGAGTTCACCAGAAGAACCTAAGTTGGCTTCGGCAATTTCAGAAGAAAATGAAACATGAGCTACATCGTCAACGAAGGTGACCGATTGAACAGTGGTACCTTCTGGAACGAGGTTCGCTAGACCTTCTTTATTTGGTCCTCCTGCCCATTCTTGCAGAGCTTCTTTTGCTCCTTGCTCATCACTTGTAACGGATTGGTCCGATGTCACGCGGAACTTTTCCATTAACTGATCATCACTGAAATAGAAGGTAACTTCATTAATCATCGCTGCTTCATCTTCTTCAGTAGATTCTTCACTTTCTTCTTCAGAAGTTCCTTCATTTTCAGAAGTGTCACCTTCCTGGCTTTCTTCAGACTCTTCGTTTTCCTCTTTAGAACCTTCTTCGTCAGTTTCTTCAGTTACTTCTTCACCAACGTTATTTTCTCCACCAACTGCATCTTCGTCTGGCTCCCCTTGCCCACATGCAGCTAACACGAGTACGGCACTTATTGTAACGAACAACCATTTAGCTCTTTCCATCATTATGACCTTCTTTCGTCTTTTAGTTGATTACTTTAATAGTCGCTATACGTAGCAAAGCGTTACAATATTAGCATAATTTTCTTCTGGAAAAGAGCAAATAGAATAAAAACATGTCTAAAGACTTAGTGTTATAGCGAATTGAGTCCTATTCCTATTGTTTTTTGATCGTTAGGCAAGTGGATGCTTGCATTATGCGAAGTTCCTTCATGTTACTATATGAAGAGGTATTCTCTAATAAATACGTTTGATATAATATACGGGTGAATCAATTACATTTGGAAGGTGGACCTACCATGCGAATGAAAAATACAACATTAGCAATCATTTTGCTTATTATCGGGTTTATTGGCGGAGCCCTCTATTGGGTTTGGGCATTTACCAGCTAAAATGGGTAGAAATATACAATTGTCAAAAATAGTGTAACTTATCTTAGCGTATATCGACAAAACTAGTGACAGGGAGGGAAAACTGTGAGAGAGGAGTTTGAGCGCTTGTATGAAACCTATCATCATGCGTTATTCCAGTACCTGTTTTACATGGTTCGAAACCGTGAAACGGCAGAAGAACTCGTACAAGAGGTCTATATAAAAGTTTTACAATCATATAAAGGTTTTGAAGGTAAAAGTACTGAAAAAACATGGCTTTATTCCATTGCTAAACACGTAGCAATTGACTGGATGCGAAGTCAAAATCGAAAAAAACGAAAGTGGCTCGGGAAACAATATGAGCTGTCAGAGAGAGCGTTTGAGATGCGGGATCCCGCTCCGCTGCCTGATGAAATTGTTGAGCAGAATGAAGACGTCCAATATGTTTATCACATGATGGAGCGTTGTACTCCTGATCAAAAACAAGTATTAATTTTACGTTATGTTCAAGCGATGTCGATACAAGAGACGGCTTCGGTTCTTGGGTGGACCGAAAGTAAAGTAAAAACGACACAGCATCGTGCGATTAAATCTTTGAAGAAACACCTGGAAAACGAAGAAAGTGAAGGGGAGGAGGCAAAGAGAAGATGACCAAAAAACCGCGCTGGAATGAAAAGGATATAGAAAATACATTGAAAAACCTTCCCCCAGTAAAAGACCGGCAATCAAAAGATGAACTTTTTTCGAAAATTGAAACAAGAGCTGCCGAGCACTCGTTTTCAAGAAGTAAATCTCGTCGTTCAAAGACTTGGATCTATCCAGTTATCGCCAGTGCAGCTGCAATTTTCCTTCTAATATTAATTGTTCCTTCATTTTTAACAAACGAGAATCAACAGTCACTCACTCTAGATTCGACAGAAGATAGAGATCAATCTAATGATGAATCTAATGATGAATCAACAATCTTCTTTAGTGAGGATGATCATGATTCAGAGGCCGACTCCGGTTCAGAAGAGGAATCAATCAGTGGTGATGAACAGGAGGAAGCAGCTCAGCCTAAGGCGGATCAAGAAGCGGCAGAGCAAGACTCCGATGAAGTTGAAGTCGCTGAAATTGAAGAGGAGAATGGCGAAGAAGTTCAAGAAACGGATTTTGTGAATATTCCAGTTGCATATCTTTATGCAACGACTGATCGTACCATTGCTGCGGTAAAAGGAGAGGTCGTAGAAGCCGACCATCAACTAAGTGAACTTTTACTTGAGAAGTTAACGAGTAATGATGATGACGGCCAGCTTACGTTAGAAGGGTTAAAAAACATTTCCTTTATTGACAGTGAAACGGTCCAATTGGATTTTGCAGAATCGGAAACCGCACATTACCAGAGCTTCTCTTCTAATGAAACGAATGGTTACAAAGCGGGAATTGAAGAGCTTTTTGCGACTCTCGGATATGAACGTATTCTTCTTACCACGGACGAGGAGCCTGGGTTCATGTTCGGAGCAGAAGGAAACGTGAATAGCTGGGAAATAAGAGAAGGCAAAGAGATTCGCGGTTATTTATTGTTTGAAACCGATAACGGCGAGAACCTCATTGTTCATAGCTCTCAAACCATTGATGAGGCCGTTTCCAGTAGTTTTGAAGAAACACTCAATATGATGCGGGAGTTTGATGGAGGAGAGGATTCCCCCTTCTTGTCACCTTTTTCGTTCATCGAGGATAATAATGAGACGGTTATAGATGAAGTGACGGAAGAGGAAGGTGGAGTTGTCATCACGTTTGATGAACAATTCCTACTTGATGAACATTCGGTAGAGCAAAAGCAAATGCTTGAAGCGATTATTCACACAGCTGCAGAATTTCATTATGATTACATTTTATTTGAAGGAGCGGGGGCCGAACAAGTGATGAACATTTCCATCGGCTATCCCATCGCACCTTATAAAATCTCCAACGTACAAAACTGACGAAAAGAAGCCTTCACTGTCAAAAAAGTGGAGGCTTCTCTTTTGTATGAAAATAAGGAGAGCCTCGTTTTAGCGAGTGTTCCTTATTACGTAGGTTTTCATCTGAATCACCACGCACTTAAAGGAAGAAACGACAAGGAAACCGTTCCTTATGCGAATATGGTATCAAAATTTAGATAACATTCGGGTATTTCCTGGTTTGAAACAATAATTATTGTCATTACGACGATTTAATTAACCCGGAGTCGAAGAGTGTTTCCCGGGAAATGATGCTGTCGAATGAAAGTACGTTAAGAAAAGATGAAAACCGACAACGAAATAAAAAAGCGTGGCAAAGAGACAATTATCGCTTTATATGACATGACACTCCATAAAACTCGATCTATTTTTAGCAAAAAATCATATCATTACCCTTTTAAAGAGATTGCTTAAAAGTCCGCTAAAAATAGCTGTCGTATTCTCTTAGTCGGAAAATGGGAAGTAAAACCTTCTGTCTCTTCCTCTGCTAGTTAAGCTACGCAGCTAATCCGACGATATGTCGGTAGCAGCCTCGACCTACTCGGTAATTCTTATGCTGCACGCTCTTATCATTTCTTTATTTCATACTTTTTCAAACGATATTGAAGGCTTTGTCTACTGACGCCTAGTTCTTTAGCAGCTTGGGTTACATTCCCTTCGCACTGTTGAAGGATTTGTTCGATGTAGACCTTTTCGGCCTCTTCCATAAACGATTGCAGTGTTCGATTTGGTCTCTTCTCAGCAGGTTGTGACGCGGGTTGGACCGGCGCAAAAGAATAAGTAGCGTAGAGGGGAAATTTATGCCGAACATGAGGAGGAAGATGGGTGTAATCGATTTCCTCATCAAATTGAATAAGGTTCATTGCCCCTTCAATCATATGCTCAAGTTCCCGGACATTTCCTGGCCAATCGTATTCTCGAAAAAGCTCCATGACTCCGTGAGATACACTCGGTACCTTCAATTGAAAACGGTAGTTGTATTTATCAATAAAATGTTCCACTAAATGTGGAAGGTCGCTCTTTCGTTTCCGTAGGGGAGGGACGACGATGGAAACAACACTTAATCGATAATACAAATCTTCACGAAGGTCATTTTTATCCATGGAAATTAAGGGGTCTTCGTTGACGGTAGCTAAGATCCTCACATCCACAGGCCTGTCCTTTGTGTCGCCAATTCGGCGTATCGTTTTTTCCTGAATGGCTCTTAAAAGTTTTGCTTGCAAAGGAGTGCTTAATGAATTAATTTCATCAAGCATTAATGTCCCTCCGTCGGCCTGTTCGAAAAGTCCAGGGTGCTCTGAAGCTCCTGTAAATGCACCTTTCACCGTTCCGAATAAAATACTTTCAATAAGTGTATCTGGGAGGGCGGCACAGTTTTGACTAATGAAAGGTTTAGAAGAACGGGCGCTGCCATTATGAATACTTTGGGCAAAAAGCTCCTTACCCGTTCCGGTTTCACCTGTAATTAATACAGATGAAGTCGTACGAGTGGCTCTTTTTGCATTCTCAATAACATCAATGATGGGTTGACTTTTTCCGATGATTTGGTCAAATGTATATTTCGCATCAGGCTTTTCACGGACGCTTTCACGCGTAAGCTTCTCAAGGCGAGTGATGTCTTTAGCGATCTCAACCGCACCAATAATATCGCCGTTTTCATTTCGCAATGGGAAGGTATCATTAATGGTTGTAATTTCCTGACCTTTAAAATTGAAGTAAGCTTGTTTAGCATTCTTCCTTACGTCTCCTTTACGGAGTGCTTGCATAAGGCGGCTTTCTTCCTCGCTTGTGAAAATAAAAATATCCATAATGTTTCGTTGAAGTACATCAATTTTCTCCATGTCTTCAATTTCTGACATTTTTCGGTTGTAAAGAACAGAAATTCCTTCATTATTAACAACGTGAATACCAACATCGATGGCATCTAACAGTTGCTGGTAAATGCCATCAAGTGTGGGTAATGAATGATTGTTGACCGGCATGAGCCTCCCCCCCGTTTCAAAGAACTGCTGTGATTATTCAGAACGTCTAAAACTGTCATCATCTGACTGTAACTGACATCTTTAGTTTACCTTTCCCCCATTTAAAAGTGCAAACATATTTTGCATGAAAAGTGCAAAAATTTTTTTCAATGCAAAATAAATTTGCATACCAAAAGACTAAAAACCAACCTATGTAAGGGCTTACATTTTGGCATAGTTCTTGCAATATAGAATAGTGTAAACATTATCATTATGATGAATTTTGTAAAAGGAGTGGATTGACCCATGGTAGTACCTTACAAACACGAACCATTCACGGATTTCACAATTGAGGAAAACCGTAAAGAAATGGAAGCAGCATTAAAATTAGTTAGTGGTGAACTAGGGAAAGATTACCCACTAATTATTGGCGGAGAGCGTGTCATGACAGAAGATAAATTTGTTTCTGAAAACCCTGCGAACCGTAAAGAAGTGGTTGGGTATGTTTCTAAAGCAACACAAGAGCATGCAGAAAAAGCGCATAAAATTGCGGATGAAACTTTTGACACGTGGAAAAAGTGGAAGCCAGAAGCACGTGCTAACGTCTTGTACCGTGCATCTGCAATGATTCGTCGACGCAAGCATGAATTTTCTGCTTATCTCGTGTATGAAGCAGGTAAGCCATGGAAGGAAGCAGATGCAGATACAGCTGAAGCGATTGACTTCCTAGAATACTATGCTCGTCAAATTAATCGTCTTAAAGACGGCTTCCCAATTAACTCTCGTGAAATTGAAGATAACCAATTCAGATATATCCCACTTGGAGTCGGTGTTACGATCTCTCCTTGGAACTTTGCGTTTGCCATTATGGCCGGTACGGTAGTTGGACCTATGGTAGCAGGTAACACAATTCTCTTAAAACCTGCTAGTACAACACCGGTAATTGCGTATAAATTTATGGAAGTTCTTGAAGAAGCAGGTATGCCAGCAGGTGTTGTTAACTACATCCCTGGTAGCGGCTCTGAAATTGGCGACTATCTTGTTGATCACCCTCGTACACGTTTCATCAACTTCACTGGTTCAAGAGACGTTGGTGTTCGCATTTATGAGCGCGCTGCAAAGGTACAAGATGGTCAAAAGTGGCTCAAGCGCGTCATTGCCGAAATGGGCGGAAAAGATACGATCGTCGTGGACAATGACTCCGATCTTGAACTAGCAGCTCAATCTATCGTACAGTCTGCATTCGGATTTTCTGGCCAAAAGTGTTCAGCTTGTTCACGTGCCGTTATCCATGAAGATGTGTACGACCAAGTATTAGAGCGTTCTGTAGAGCTTACAAAAGAACTTACTGTAGGCGCAACGTTTAAAGATAACAGCAACTTCATGGGGCCTGTTAACGATCAAGGTGCATTCGATAAAGTTATGAAGTATGTTGGAATTGGTAAAGAAGAAGGTCGACTCATGGCAGGTGGAGAAGGCGATGACTCTGAAGGCTACTTTGTACAGCCAACGATTTTCGCAGATGTTGATCCAAAAGCGCGCCTTATGCAAGAAGAGATCTTTGGTCCAATCGTTGCATTTACAAAAGCAAAAGACTTTGACCATGGCCTTGAAATTGCTAACAACACAGACTACGGCTTGACAGGTGCTGTTATTTCAAATAACCGTGATCGCCTTGAGCAAGCTCGCGAAGACTTCCACGTAGGTAACCTTTACTTTAACCGTGGATGTACAGCTGCGATTGTAGGTTACCAGCCATTTGGTGGCTTTAACATGTCAGGAACAGACTCTAAAGCCGGTGGACCTGATTACTTGCTTCATTTCTTACAGCCGAAAACGGTATCTGATCAGTTTTAATCAAGTAAACAAGGCGCTTCAAGCTTAGTCTATAAATGAATGGAAGGAGGCTTTCATATGCCGGAAACGAAAGAAATTATTGATTTAACCGAAAAGTACGGTGCCAGAAACTACCATCCGCTGCCGATTGTTATTTCAAAGGCTGAGGGTGTTTGGGTGGAAGATCCTGAAGGCAATCGTTACATTGATATGCTTAGTGCCTACTCAGCGGTTAATCAAGGACATCGTCATCCGAAAATTATTCAAGCTTTAAAAGATCAAGCCGATCGTATTACTCTTACATCTCGTGCCTTTCATAACGATCAACTCGGTCGTTTTTATGAAAAAGTAACGAAGATGACGGGTAAAAATATGATTCTTCCAATGAACACAGGTGCCGAAGCGGTAGAAACAGCAATTAAAGCTGTCCGCCGCTGGGCTTACCGTGTGAAGGGTGTAGAGCAGAACCAGGCAGAAATCATCGTCTGTGAAGAAAACTTCCATGGACGTACGATGACCGCAGTTTCTCTTTCATCAAATGAAGAGTACAAGGCAGATTTTGGACCGATGCTACCAGGAATTAAAATTATTCCTTACGGTGATACAGGCGCGCTGAAAGATGCGATTACACCGAACACAGCAGCGTTTATTTTTGAACCGATCCAAGGGGAAGCAGGCATTAATATTCCTCCTGAAGGTTTCTTAAAAGAGGCGTATGACATTTGTAAAGACAACAATGTCCTTTACGTAGCCGATGAAATTCAAGCCGGTCTCGGTCGTTCAGGAAAAATGTTTGCCTGCGACTGGGAAGATGTAAAACCGGATATGTATATTCTCGGAAAAGCACTCGGAGGCGGAGTAATGCCAATTAGTGTAGTGGCAGCCAACGATGATGTTCTCAGTGTCTTTGAACCTGGTTCACATGGATCAACATTTGGCGGTAATCCACTCGCTTGTGCTGTTTCCGTGGCATCGCTGGAAGTCATCGAAGAAGAAAAACTCGTAGAACGTTCTTTAAAACTAGGAGAATATTTTATGAGCGAACTTCGTAAAATTGACAACCCGAAATTGAAAGAAGTTCGGGGTAAAGGTCTATTTATCGGTGTCGAATTGACTGAACCAGCCAGACCTTACTGTGAAGAATTAAAAGAGCTTGGGCTTCTTTGTAAAGAAACACATGAAAATGTCATTCGATTCGCCCCACCTCTAGTCATTTCCGAAGAGGATTTGGAGTGGGCCCTAAATCGAGTTCGTAAAGTACTTTCCGCATAATTTCAAAAACCTTAGAAGAGAGGAGAGTCTCTCCTCTCTTCACTAAACCATCGATGTCTTACGGGGAAAGCTCTTTGGTTTAGCAAGTAGTAAATTAGTGAAAACAGTCTATAACTGAGCACGTGCCGTGTTGGATTGTCTTTTTTTGAATAGGCTATAGCATCAGGAAATGCAAAATTGAATTCATCCTTAAAGCGTATGTTCAAGTAGGAGCATAAAAAGAGCCAACGAGAGATCCAAAAGCCATTTTTAGCGGACTTTTTGAACAACCTATAAAAGGTATGAAAAGGTAAGGGGGTTCATGGATGGAGATGATCACAAGAAATTTTTTTCTCTTCCTCTCTCAGAATAAGTTCATTAAAAATAAAGCAACAAAATGGGGCCCTAAATTAGGAGCTAAGCAAGTGATTGCGGGTGAATCGATTCGCGAGGCAATGGAAACTGCTGCGAAGCTAAATGAAGATGGGCTCGTTTGTACTGTAGACCACTTAGGGGAATTTGTATTTAATCGTGAAGAAGCGATCGACTCGGCTGATTATTGCATCAATACTTTGAAAGCGATTTCAGAAACCGGCGTGAATTGTAATCTTTCGTTAAAATTGACCCAGCTAGGGCTAGATGTAGATCCAAGTCTTTGTCGTGATAACATGGTCCGCATTTTAGAAACAGCGAAAAAGTACGGCAATTTCGTTCGTATTGACATGGAAGACTACACTCATTTGCAGCCAACACTTGATTTACTTGATGATTTAAGAAAACAATATGACAATGTTGGAACAGCCATTCAAGGTTATTTGTTCCGAGCAGAAAAAGATATTCGTCACTTAGAGGGCGTTAACCTGCGGCTTATTAAAGGCGCATACAAAGAATCACCACAAGTGGCTCATCAACGTCAAGAAGACGTTGACAAAAATTATCTGAACATTATTAAAGTTCACTTATTAAACGGAAGCTATGCCGCCGTGGCAACTCATGACCATAATATTATTGCTGAAATTAAAGAGTTTGCAAAAGAAAATAATATTCCAAGAGATCAATTTGAATTTCAAATGCTCTATGGTTTCCGGTCTGAACTTCAAAAACAAATTGCTTCTGAAGGTTATAAAATGAGAGTGTATATTCCGTTTGGCGAAGATTGGTATGGGTACTTTATGAGGCGCCTAGCAGAACGTCCGCAAAATGTTTCATTTGCTCTTAGGGGTTTCTTTTCCAAGTAAAGCCTAGAATGAACGAGCATCGCGTACATCATCTCTTGTAGCCTTGAGCAATGGGCAGATATATCACTCAATCCTGTTTGCACAATGATAGCGACCTTCGTAATACTAAATAAGGGAAGCAAAGCGGTCATTCGTCAATGTGATAGAATGATCGTTTTTAGAGTGTTTAAGAGTTTGTTAATTTAATAGTAAAAAGGTGAGGTGTAGTGTCAATGAATAAGCGTATTTCAATCATCGGTGTTCCCATGGACCTTGGTCAACGTCGTCGTGGTGTTGATATGGGCCCAAGTGCGATCCGCTATGCAGGGGTTGTAGAAAGGCTCGAGAATCTAGGGTACGAAGTTAACGACCGTGGCGACATTGAAATTGGACGACCAGATAAATTCGATGTCGTTGAAGAAGGAAATCTGAAGGATCTAAATGAAGTAGTAAAAGCAAGTCAAGGTCTTGCTGACACGATTACTCGATCAGTAGGAGAAGGAGACTTTCCGTTAGTGTTGGGCGGAGACCATAGTATTGCAATTGGTACACTCGCGGGAGTTGCGAATAAATGTGAAAATCTAGGTGTGATTTGGTTTGATGCACACGGTGATTTAAATACAGGAGACACGTCACCTTCAGGAAATATTCACGGAATGCCTTTGGCTGTCAGCTTAGGGATCGGACATCCTTCCTTGACTGAAATTAACGGCTACGCTCCTAAAATTAAACCGGAAAACCTGGTGATTGTAGGTGCGCGCTCACTTGATGGAGGAGAACGTGAGCTGATCAAGGAAAAAGGAATCAAAGTGTTTACGATGCACGAAATTGACCGCATGGGAATGACAAAGGTTATGGAAGAAGCAATTGAGCATGCGTCCAACAATACGGACGGGGTTCACTTAAGCCTCGATTTAGATGCCCTCGACCCACACGACGCTCCGGGAGTTGGTACGCCAGTGGTGGGAGGAACGTCTTACCGTGAAACCCATTTAGCTATGGAAATGCTGGCGGAGCGTAACTTGCTCACTTCCGCAGAGTTTGTCGAAGTAAATCCGATTTTAGACTCCAAAAACCAAACAGCAGAAGCAGCTGTTGGTTTAATTGGCTCTTTGTTTGGAGAAAAGTTGCTGTAAAACTTAGTTAATGGAAAGAGCAGAATCCGGTCTGCTCTTTTTTGAATAGATAAGAAACTTATATAATTTGCCCCTTTTTAGCTCACAGCTCCTTCACACCGCTCGTATCAAGGGAGAGCGTCCTATAGACTTTAAAACATGCGGTGGAAGCTTACACTGTTTTTAATAGGCTGTTTTCGTAAATATTGTTGCTAATGCTATAAGAAGGACCATTTTCTATTTTACGGTACCGTGTAATTAGTGCGCTTACTTAACCACTTAACAGGGTTTGAATAGAAAGGAGAGGTTATTATTGAATTTACCTAATTGTGGTCGTGTAATTATACTTTTAGGTACCGAGAAGCTCTCAAATTTTTCTTCTTTAAGAAATGTCCAAAGTGTATGGCAAAACAATATTTAACAACCAAAAGTAACATAAGAACTGGTATTCCTACGTTATTAATCATTTTTATCCCTACATTTTTAATGAGGGCATTTTGGTGTTAAATTAAGAGGAGCTTTATGGAGCTCCATTGTCCTGCATCTGCTCGCTTTCCGCGGACGAACCGCAAAGTCTCCTGGACTCAGAACTATGAAATTCATTCAAAAGTAAATGAATTCTCCCCCCCGTCACTCATTTCTATTTGTCCGCTTGTAAATAACGCTTATCTTTCATAAATAAACGCCAGAAGACAATGAAAGCCGGGATGAGGATTGCCATCCCTGCTGCATACCCTACTAAAAGCCAGCGAAACATTGCTGGGTCCGTAAATGCATCTTGTATCGTAAGATCGGGGTAGAGAATGTATGGCATATGAGAAAGTCCATATCCGAAGCTTGCTAAACCAAACTGAAGGACGATGAAAATGACACTTAATCTTGGGCGACCTGGGTTTTCTTTTTGTGAAGGTAAAAACAGCGCAATGTATCCGATGATAAACGCTATGAGAGAGAGGGCGAAGAGATACCAAACGTTTACCATGTTTTCAACCATCCATCCTGCTTCAGGGAGTAAAGTAAACGTAGCAGCAATGGCAAATAGCAATGTAACAGGTCCTAACCAAAGCGCATTTTTACGATAGACCCGATAGGTTTCTTCAGACTGAGCTTCTCTGGAGTAGTCACTTAATAATAACGCCGATAAAAATAATTCTGTACTTAAGCCGAATCCAACATGTGTGTATAGGGTGGGGCTCGTGAAAATTTCATTAAATAATAGATAATCGCGCTCGCCACCGATTGAAACGAATCCGCCTATAGCTACTGGAAGAGTAGCAACAAGAAGTGCTGGGATAAATAAACCTGTAGTACCAGAAATAATGGTAAGCATGCGAGAATATTTCTTTGAAGAGTAGGCATAGATCATAAACGTCCCGCGAATGGTGAGTAAAAAAAGGACGAGACTAAATGGAAGAATCATTAACGTTCCTAAGTAAGAAGCCGCCCCTGGGAAAAAACCGACAAGGGCGATTACGAGCAGTACTAAAAAGACATTTGTCACTTCCCACGAAGGAGAAAGGTACCGGTTAGCGATAACAGAAGCTTTAGATCCTTGTTTTTTGTCATAATACATCGCCCAAAAACCTGCTCCAAAATCAATGGAACCAGCAATGGCATAGACGAAAAGAAACACCCAGATAATTGTAATTGCTATATATGGTTCACCCATGGTTTGTTCCCCCTATACATTCAGATTTTGCAGCTCTTCATTGACAGGATTGCGACCAAAGTAGAACTTTAGGACAAGGGCTGTTAATACTAGCAAGGTAAGGTAGAGGCTAATAAAAAGGACAAATAAAAAGCCCAGGTTCCCTGAACGGGTAGCCGCTTCTTCAGTAAGTTGAACGCCATAGATAGTCCATGGCTGACGGCCAGTACAACTAAAAATCCAGCCCGTTTCGATCCCAAGCATCGCGAGGGGGCCGGTTGTAACGAGTGCACCGAGTATCCATTTAGGCAAGGCTTTTCTCGGGAACACAAACCTGTAAAAAAGAGCACCAAATGAAAGTCCTATTAAAGTAAATCCGATGCCGACCATGACGTTAAATAATGTATGTACGAACAAAGGTGGCCACTCTTCCTCGGGATAATCGTATAGTCCTTGGACAACACCGTCGGTAGAACCTGAAGCAAGCCAGCTGAGCATACCAGGAATCTCAATGCCACCCACGACTTCTCCTCGCTCTGGATCAGGAATTCCCATGATGGCTAAAGGAGCGTTAGCTTGTGTTTCAAATAACCCTTCTGCAGCTGCTAGTTTTACAGGAAGGTATTCGTAGAGCATTTTTGCAGTATCATGACCATTTATAGCGGTATAAAAGCTCATAATCGCTCCGATCGCCAGTGAAATGGCCAGCCCTTTTCTATGATAGGATTTCTCATTATCCGAAAGGTTGTTTTTCATAAGCTTAAAGGCTGCAATTGAGGCTAACGCAAAAGCTCCAGCCATATAAGCTGTACTTACAACGTGGGCAACCGTTACAAACACACTCGGATTAAATACAGCATCCCACGGCTGCACGTTCGTCACTTCCCCATTAACATAATCAAAGCCTCTAGGTGTGTTCATCCAAGCGTGAGCATCTGTGATAAGGACAGCAGATGCAGTAGCGCCGAGAGCAACAAAGCCGACACTGACGATACGCATTGTATTTGAAAGACGGTCAGCAGCGTAGATATAAATCGACATAAAGACCGCTTCAAGAAAAAAGGCAAATATCTCAATCTGGAAAGGCAGCGCTATAACGCGTCCGACAATCCCCATAAAACCAGGCCATAATAATGAAAGCATAACGCCTACAATCGTACCTGATGGGATCGCTACCCCAAGCAGGACGGCAAATCCTTTTGTCCAACGCTTTGCCATCACACCGAAATGGTCGTCTTTTGTAATCGCTCGAACAATTTCCGCGACAAAAATCATTAATGTCAACCCAACTCCCAATGTCGCGAAAATAATATGGAAGGCCATTGAAGACCCGAACAGCATCCTTGCCAATAAAACCTCGTCCATAACACACACCTCTTCACGCTAGTCACTTACTCATACGATTTGCAATAATTCTTCTTTATAGGGTTCTAACATTAGCGGAAAGTATTCATTATTTTTCCATATGAGGTAAAATACCTCTGACATTAGTTAGGACGGCTGACTTTAGAAGAATAGGTATCGATGAAAATGTTTTTAGGATTTGTCATCCTTCATTGACTCAAAAAAATTTTCTGTGATATAATTCAGATAAATAATGAAAATCATTCTCAACTACTTATAACGATTCTAAATAAGAAATATAGAAGATAGAGAAGCACGCGAACTGGGGGGAAAGATATGAGCTTTATTCAGTTAAAAGGGATTACTAAATTTTTTTCGAGCACCCTTAAACCTGCAGTAGACTCTTTGGATTTATCAATAGAAAAAGGGGAAATAATCACGTTGTTAGGACCGAGTGGCTGTGGCAAAACGACGACATTAAGAATGATCGCGGGATTCGAACAGCCTAGCGGTGGTGAACTTATTATTGATGGAAAAGAAGTTTATAATTACACTCATTCTTTACCTCCAGAAAAGCGGGGCATTGGTATGGTGTTTCAAGATTATGCTCTCTTTCCACATATGAGCATTTTAAAAAATGTTATGTTTGGCTTAAATAAATGGGGGATGCGCGAAAAAAAGAAGCGAGCGAAGGAAGTATTAGAGCTCGTTGGTCTTGAGGAATACGCTACTCGCTACCCTACCGAATTGTCCGGGGGCCAGCAGCAACGTGTCGCTTTGGCGCGCGCGTTAGCACCTAAACCGCACGTTGTCCTTATGGATGAGCCATTTAGTAACCTTGATGCGGGGTTACGTGAAAAAATGCGTTTTGACGTGACAAACATTTTGCGTAAAGCAAATACGACAGCGATCATCGTGACTCATGATCAAAAAGATGCCTTTGCAGTATCAGATCGAGTGGTTGTTATGAAAGATGGTATTATTCAGCAAATCGCTGCACCGAAGGAAATGTACCGTTGTCCGAAGAATTGCTTTGTAGCGCAATTTGTCGGTAAAACCAACTTACTCACGGGTACGATGGACAATGACCAAAGGAGTATCCATACTAATATTGGTAAAGTGGATCTCCCAGAGCAATGGAAGGAACGCTTGGAAAACGTGAAGCTATCCATTCGTCCTGAAGGCTGTCGCTTAGCAAAAGAAGGACAGTATTGTGGAGAGGTAGAGCGTGTCACGTATGGTGGAGAATACCAAGAATTATATGTACGGCTGCATTCTGATCGAATGCTCTCTAAAGAACCAATGATGATTTACGCGCCTATTGAACAAGACGTGGATGTTGGCTCTATTGTATCGTTCGATATAAAACCAGAGTTAGTAGCCCTTGTTGAATAATTTTCGTAACCGTTTCAGAGAGCATTTAATCTCTTTCTTAACTGATGAAGAAAGGGATTAGGTGCTTTTTTTCTGCAAAGATATTAGTATAGATAGAAGAGACAAGCTTAATTGTAAAACGAGTTAGTATCGCTTAATTATAATGATTACTTAATTATAATTATTATCGATAGGTTTATTTTTGTCAAGAGTAAACATGACTAGTTTATAGAATGTGTACACAGGAGTTGGCATGATGAGTTATAACAAAGAAGAGAAGGATGAGCATAAACAAAATAGACAATCACCCATGTTATTTTTCCATCGGCTTTGGCAGCAAATGTGGAATGGCAATCCTCCTGGTCTTGTACTCTTTCTTTTAGGGATAGCAACTGCCTTTGTAATGGCGGTGCCCATTGTTTATGTGGTGTGGCAGTCGTTATTTGCTGGAGCGGATCGATGGATGCGCTTATTGGACGAACGAATTCCAGGGTTGTTGTGGAATACGTTATCATTAACCGGGATGGTGACGTTATTTGCTGTCATTATCGGTGTATCGTTAGCGTGGTTTGTAAACCGTACGAATTTACCTGGAAGAAAAACATGGCAATGGCTTTTAGCTTTGCCGTTAGTCATTCCTCCTTATGTAGGGGCGGTTACGTATATCATTGTAGCGGGCCCAACAGGATGGCTGCGTGACTGGTGGCGTGATTCCGAGTGGCTAGTGTCCTTGTTTGGAGAGTATCCAATTACCATCTATTCTTTTTGGGGCGTTTTTTTCGTATTGACGATGTTTACGTATCCTTATGTTTTTCTCATAGCTAGTGCCTCTCTTAGAAAAATGAACCGTAACTATGAAGAAGTGGCGAGATCACAAGGCATGAATACAAGGCAAATTTTTTGGAAGGTAAAT
Organism: Alteribacter populi; assembly: GCF_002352765.1. NCBI lineage: Bacteria > Bacillati > Bacillota > Bacilli > Caryophanales > Bacillaceae > Alteribacter > Alteribacter populi. The sequence goes on from NZ_KZ293963.1 coordinate 3,273,848, forward strand.
CTTCCATTCTTAAGGCCAGCAATAGGCGCAGGTGCCATTTTAATTGCTTTGTATGTCCTGTCTGATTTTGGGGCGATCGCTATGCTCCGCTATAACACGTTCACGGCGGCCATTTATTACCAAATGGGAAGCTTTGACACGCTTTCAGCTACTGTCCTAAGTGTCGTATTGATCGGGCTCACACTCATCATTTTATGGGGAGAGTCAATTACACGACGAAGGCAAAAATATTACCAAACAACCAATACGTATAAAGCTCCGGATACGTTAAGCCTTGGACGATGGAAATGGCCGACTTTGATTTATGTATCTGCTATTTTCTTTTTATCCGTAATCGTACCTATTGGCGTTCTTATTTACTGGTCGGTTCAAGGTGTGACTCATGGAGCGATTGATTGGGACTTTTGGAAATATGCGTGGAACAGTATCCGGGTTTCCGGCTTAGCAGCTTTATTCTGTATGACTTTAGCATTACCAATTATTTATATGAAGTCACGATACCCTTCTGTTCTGACAAATGTGATTGATAAGTTGAGTTACTCGGGTTACGCGCTTCCTGGTGTGATTGTAGCTTTGGGAATCATCTTTATTTTTAGCCAGTATTTCACTTTTCTTTACAATACCTATTATCTAATTGCCATAGCTTTTGTCGTGAGATTTTTACCACAGGCAATGCAGGCTGGGGAAGCATCCTTAAGTTTAATATCACCAAGAATGGATGAAGCGGCTAGAAGTTTAGGTTACCCTCCTTGGAAGGTAATGGTCAAGATCATCATTCCATCGATTTTACCAGGTGTGTTGGCTGGAGGGGCACTCGTTTTTGTGAGTTCAATTAAAGAGTTACCCGCAACTTTGCTATTAAGACCCGCCGGCTTTGACACGTTAGCTGTCCGAATTTGGGTAGATACCAGCGAGGCGATCTATTACACCGCTGCGCCAGCGGCATTGTTAATTATCCTCTTGTCTATTTTTCCTCTAAAATATATGTTAAAGAAATATTAAACAAGCAGCCTGTGAGGGCTGCTTGTTTGTTTTGATTGAAGAGCTTTCTTATAAAAACCTTGCCAAAAAGGCAATTGCGGCTAAAACGAGAATGCTGATAAACGCAATTTTCTTGAAAAGTTGTTTATTTCTTGATTTTTTCTGCCAACGTTGAGGGTCGAATGTAACTTCATGGTCATCAGGCCTAGATTGCCTTCGAACATAAGCAAACCGGCTAATCTTATAGAGGATGATCGGGCCGATGGCAGCACCAGCAATAAGTCCGAACAAATGAGCATAAATGTTAATTCGCGGGTTTACGAATGTCATGATAAGACCGATGATTAATATCGTCATAACAACTTGGGCGTTGGCTGAATCAATTAAGTCTTTGCGGTAGAGTACCATGTATAAATAGATTCCAAAAAGGCCAAAAATCGCACCTGAAGCTCCTAAGTGCGGGAGGTAGGAAACTCCGCCAATAAGAAGGGTCGCTACATTTGCTAAAATACCCGTAAGCAAATATGCTGCGATAAAGCGCGTCTTACCGAGCATTTGCTCTAATGCAGGGCCAAATAAAAACAAGGAGAATGAGTTGAATAACACATGGGTTATCGTGACGTGAAGAAAAATGGGTGTGACAAGGCGCCAGTACTCGCCCATCATGATAAACGCATTGATTCCTATACCCTGATTCCGAATAAAATCCCCACCTAAAAATGGGAAGAGATTCATCCATAAGAATAAGACGAAATGAATGCCGATAATCGTAGTAACGACTGGGTAGGATCGTGTGAAAGATTGAAAGCTTTCGTTTCGAATAAACATATTGAGTTACCCCTTTAAAATAGTAGGATGTCATAAGTAGAGGCGCTGAATAAGTAGCATACGCCTGCGGAAAGCGAAGCCATGGAAGCGGCACCCTTTGTATTTGAGTTCTAGAGTTATTCAGCAATCCCTAAGTAGTGCTTTGTTTATTTTATCATATGATTTACGGGGGAGTCTTTATGAACCACCCTTCAAAGGTTTTTTTACAGGCTCATTTTTAACCCAAAAAACAACCAAGTATACACTAACAGTTATTTTACAAGCGCGCTTAGGGAATCATCCCTTTCCGTGATAAACTAAAGAAAACATTGCAGGAGGATAACCGATGATAAAAGGAATAGGCTTAGACGTCATCGAAATTGACCGAATAAAAACCTTACTTAACCGAAAGCAAAAATTTGCTGAACGAATCTTAACAAAAGAAGAACTAGATGTTTTCAATAAGCTCGATTTCAAACGGAAACCGGAATTTTTAGCAGGGCGTTTTGCGGCAAAGGAAGCGTTATCGAAGGCATTAGGATGTGGGATTGGGGAAGAGTTTTCTTTTCAAGATGCATCTGTATTGGCAAATAATCGCGGAAAGCCTAGTGTTCATTTCGTCAATCCCATACCAGGGAATATACATATCTCGATCACACATACAACAGGAGTCGCGGTGGCTCAAGTGATTTGGGAAGATGAATCGTGAAAATAACCGGCTTGTCATGGCTAGTCTGCATATTGTAATGGACAGTCTCATATAGTGTTAGTGCGGATGGGAGGGAACGAAGGAATGTACGTGGTATCGGGTGGCAAAATGCACCAAATTGACCGCTGCACCATGGATGAGTTGGATTGTATGAGAATATGCTGACTGAAAATGCGAGAGCAGCCATTTTTAATGACATGGTAAGGAAGTATCTTTGAATAATCGACAGACTGTTAAGGTCGGATCAAGGAATCATGGTGGTGATGGTGTTTGTTGTTGGTAGCATTTTAATGATCTCTTGTTATTGCTCTTTTATAAAAGGTTGTTGCTATATGCTTTACGAGAAGAGCCTTTGTTTTAAAGTGAAAAGGAACTGTGAGAGACGATGGAAAGATCTTTTGCCCGTTCAAAGTGTAAGGAATTGAAAAAGAATCCCACTTACTACCTTGAGCTAAGTAAAGGTTTGCCAGCAGCAAAAAAACCAACCGGTTGATAGTTGAAGCGAACTGTACGAATATCATTCAATCTTCTAAGGATCTACTTTTAAGAGAAAAGGAGATTACTAGAAAGTTATGAATGATAAAAAACGTCTAGCAATTACTTCCTACCCAATGCTTTCAAATGTCTCGATTGATACTCTTCGTAGTCAGGCTAGAATGCGAATCGTCATCGGAGGTTCGAAGGGGGTGCCGGGAGCACTGAGTCTTACTACATGCGCAAAGGCATTGGCCTCTATAAGTATAAGAAGCCCTGCCTTAAGAATTTCACCTTGTGGCCCAGAATGCGACTGAAGCAACCGCTTGAATTTCTTTCCGAAGTGAACGTTGCCTGCGAGGGTATTGTCGATTGATCTCCAAACAGGTGAGAGAAGGCACCACTATTCATTGTTAAGGCTCTGGATAGGAAGGGAATATTAAAAAATGGACGGGATGGCGTACAGGAACATCTCCTAGAAAAAGGAGGAAGTGGAGATAAGTTAACGGGAATGACTCTCGCATTATTAATTCAGCATAAATATTCAATGTAATAGTATGATTCGCGCTGTCTATGTCGATAGACTTGCAGCCGTCCAACTAATCTATGAAATGAATTCTGTTTCGGTTACAGCATCCGATGTGATTGAACAGATTCCTAGCGTGAATAACGTCACTGCGTTACCCTTCATAAGGATCGAATCCCTCCTTTGTCGTCGAAATGACACAGAGGGGTTGAGTGTATGAAAAAAATCATTTCTCTTCTAATGTTGGCTGCATTAACAATGGTGTTGGCTGCTTGTGGGGAAAAGAGTCAGGAAGATGTCATCGAAGCCCTGGATAAAAACCTGGATGATCTCACGGGTTACAAAGCAACTGCGACGATGACGCTGCAAACTGGAAAAGAGCCACAGTCTTACGAAGTCGATGTTTGGTATCAATATCCAACTTATTATCGCGTTGCTTTAAGCAATGCCGAAAGTGATCAGAGTCAAATCATTTTGCGAAATGATGAGGGTGTGTTTGTTTTAACACCTGCTTTGAATAAAAGCTTTCGTTTTCAAAGTGACTGGCCTGAAAACAACAGTCAAGTGTATTTGTATGAATCACTCATTAATGATATCTTGATGGATCCTGAACGCTCGTTTACAGCAACCGACGATCACTATGTTTTTCAAACCAATACCAATTACACGAACAAAAATTTAAACCAGCAAGAGGTTATGCTTGATAAAAAAGAGCTTACACCAACTTCTGTAAAAATTATGGATGTTGATCTAGAAGTTTTGGTTGAAGTTGATTTTAAAGATTTTGAACTCAATGCGTCCTTTGATGAAGCGGATTTTGATATGGATCGCAACATGACCGAGGCACGGTTAGACTCGGGAGTTCCGACGATGACAGAAGAAACTGAAGGGGAAGACCAATCGGGCGAGGATGCCTTTACAGTCTTCTTCCCGATGTACGAACCGCAAGGAACAGCATTTGAAGAATCTCGAGAACTTGAAACAGAAAACGGAAAACGAGTGATTCTGTCATACGAGGGGGAACAACCGTTTACCCTTGTCCAGCAACAAAGTCAGGTCTTGGAGGCGTCAACGCCAGTTCATGTTTCCCAAGGGTCCCCTGTCGATTTAGGTTTCACTTACGGAGCTATATCTAAAGAAGGGGAAACAACGACCGTTTCATGGTCCTATGAAGGAACGGATTTCTTCTTAGCCTCGCAGCACTTGGATGACGAGGAAATGATGTCAATTGCCAGAAGTGTTTATGGAACGGAAGAAAAATAGAGCTTTTTGGAGGAAGCAGGCTCTCTCATAACGTTGGGAGCCTGCTTTTTGAGTTGAAAAACTGTCACGGTAGGCCCTTTATTTATTGAATTGCCGATATCCAAGATATTTCTGTTGATAAAATACCTATTTGCGCCGATAAATGCTTGAGCAGATGATATATTGTTCAATATTGACACGGCTATAGAATGGTTTGATAATATATAACAGTGATAATCGGGTAAGTTGGATAAAGGAGAGTGCGGCCGTTGGAGAATTTACATGCTTTTTACCGCGACACATGGTCAGAGGTAGATTTGAATGCTATAGAGGAAAATATACGGGGAATACAGAAAAGTTTACCTGACCATGTGACCTATATGGCTGTAGTAAAAGCGAATGCATATGGACACGGAGCAGTAGGCGTGGCTAAAACGGCGGTTCAAGCAGGCGCTCAATACCTTGGTGTTGCTATTTTGGACGAAGCGCTAGTGCTTCGTCAAGCAGGGATTAAAGCGCCCATCCTAGTCCTCGGTTATATCCGTCCAAGTGATGTCGAGCTAGCGGCAAAATACAATATTACTGTGACGGTTTATCAAGATGAGTGGGTAGAGAAGTCCGTTGCTTATTTAAAAGAAGGTAGTCCAAAGTTGAAATGCCACCTAAAAGTGGATACGGGTATGGGAAGGATTGGTATAAGAACGGAAAAAGAAGGAAAGTCTTTAACTAACCGTCTTCAACAGCATTCTCAATACTTTACAATAGAAGGGGTCTACACTCACTTTGCAACAGCAGACGAATTGGATGCTTCCTATATAAAGAAGCAGCATAATCGATTTGAGGCTTATTTGAACTGGCTGAAGAAGGAAATGGGTGTTTCTGTGCAATATATCCACAGCGGAAATAGTGCGACCGCCCTTCGGTATCATGAATATTCTTATAATATGGTCCGCGTCGGTATTTCCACGTATGGCCTTTCCCCATCAGAAGAAGTGAAACCTGAAATTAAGGTGCCCTTAAGGGAAGCATTTTCTCTGCACAGCCGTGTCACCCACATTAAACAAATGCCTAAGGATGAGGGAATTAGCTATGGCGCAACTTACCATACAAAAGCGGATGAGTGGGTAGCGACTATACCAATTGGGTATGCAGATGGATGGCTTCGTGCCAATGCTGACGGGGGAGAAGTGTTAGTCAAAGGAGTGCGCGCACCTATCATCGGTCGTATTTGCATGGATCAGCTTATGATTTCACTTCCTTTCCCAGTTGAATTAGGAACAAAAGTCACCCTTATTGGAAAACAAGGATCTGAAATCATTTCTGTAGACGAAATAGCAAAACGATTGGGTACGATTAACTATGAAATTCCATGTATGATTAGCCATCGGGTCCCAAGAGCGATTATGAATGATGGAAATTTAATACATGTTGTTAATAAAGTGTTTTAACAATTATGCTCAATTTATTAAGAGGAAACGCTCCAAATGGGGATTCTCTATAAAAATAGAAGGATATTCTTTTTCTTTGGAGAATATGATGTATAGTTGAAAAAATACAAAAGTCACTTTGCAAAGCTTATGAGCTAGTGATATGATTAAAAAGGAAGAAAATCAGGGTGTTAGCTGCGTTGGAGGTGTTTTTTGTGTCCGAAGAGCACACAAAAAGAATAATGGTAAGTTTGCCACAACATCTAGTCAATGAATTAGACGGATTATTAGAAAATGAAGACATTAATCGAAGCGAAGTCATTCATCAGGCTACAAAAATGTACCTTCGAGAACGAAAGAAAAGTAAAATTCGTGAAACAATGCAACAAGGTTACATGGAAATGGCAAAAATTAATCTTAACATTGCGACGGAAGCCTTTCTTGTTGAGGAGGAGGCAGAGCACACTTTAGATCGCTTAGTAAGTGGGGTGTAACGGTTTGATTGTAAAACGCGGTGACGTTTATTTTGCGGACCTATCACCCGTCGTTGGTTCCGAGCAAGGAGGCGTTCGCCCGGTTTTAATCATTCAAAATGACATCGGCAACCGTTTCAGTCCTACTGTGATTGTAGCTGCAATCACCGCTCAGATTCAAAAAGCTAAGCTTCCGACTCATGTTGAAATTAATGCGAAGCGATACGGCTTTGATCGGGACTCCGTGATCCTGTTAGAACAAATTCGCACGATTGATAAACAAAGGTTAACAGACAAAATCACGCATTTAGACGACGATATGATGCTAAAAGTAAATGATGCATTGATGATCAGCTTAGGTCTGATTGATTTCTAACAACTACACACTTAAAGTTCCGTGGGAAAAGTTGCTTCTATCTTTATAGAGAGCAACTTTTTTGTGTTTTTAAAAAGTTGAAAGTGGCATCAAGTCAACCATCTGCGATTCGATGTCATTTTAACTATTAGAAAGACAATAAACGTGGACGAAGTAACGTAAAAATGCCGGTTCAAGGAGGAAAATGTAAAAGAAGCTATTTTCTGAAAACGAGGGACAGCATTCGTTGCAATCACTAGTAATCAGTGGAATAATAAAGTTAACTAAGTTGTTAACAATGGGGGAAACGATATGAATGAGCAGATTCGAGAGCTTCTCGATGAACATAAACTTGTCATAGCTGAGGAGTGGATGGTAGAAATCGAGAAATTCAGAACCGAAGACCATCTTCAGAATATCTCAGACACAGTCTACCAAAATACGAACAGAGAATTTGTTGAAACGTTATTCCGCACAATGGGGAAAGATAATGAGAAAATGAAAGAAGAAATCAGTGATTATTCCGGTCGGCTTATTCAATTAGGGTGGCCATTAAATTATATAACCCGTGGTCTTCAGGAGTTTCGAAAAGTGACTGTAGGTACCCTTACGAAACTCGATTCATTAGACAGAAATATGGAACTCCACCAGGATATAGAGGATTGGGTCGACGAAATTGTCAATGTGTTAGTCAGTCATTACTCAGGGTCATGGGAAAACACGGTATTTTTGCAAAGGATGGCGTTGAAAGAACTCTCAGCACCGCTTATTCCTGTATTCGAGGGTATCAGTGTTATGCCTCTCATTGGTACGATTGACACTGAAAGGGCAAAACTCATCATGGAGAACCTGCTTAGTGGCGTGATTGAACACCGTTCCCAAGTGGTGTTAATCGATATCACAGGTGTACCTGTCGTTGACACAATGGTAGCTCATCATATTATTCAGGCTTCTGAAGCTGTGAGACTAGTTGGAGCAAAATGTATTTTAGTAGGGATTCGTCCCGAAATTGCCCAAACCATTGTCAATTTAGGGATTGACCTTGGTAAATTTCCAACGAAAAGCAGCCTAAAAAAAGGAATTGAATCAGCGCTTGAAATGACTTCCCGACAAATTGTAGAAATCAACAAGTAAAGGAGGAGCTAGTTTTGAGAATCCCAATATTGAAACTTCATGACTACCTGTTGATTTCTGTGCAAGTAGATTTAGACGATCAAACAGCACTTCAGTTTCAAGAGGACGTCTTAAATAAGATTCATCAAGAAGAGTCTCTGGGGGTTGTCATTGATTTGACATCCGTGGAAATGATCGATTCATATATTGCGAAAGTTCTTGGTGATGTGGTAGATATGTCCAACTTGATGGGGGCTAAAGTAGTCCTAACAGGAATTCAACCAGCTGTAGCTATTACATTAATTGATATGGGAATTGCGTTAAATGAGGTGCCGACAGCTTTAGATCTTGAGCAGGGGTTGGAAAGACTCCAGCAAGAATTGGAGGGATGATGAATGCAAGTCCAAACCCATGTAGACATTCATAGCGAGTGGGGGATCGTGGCTGCTCGGCAAGCGGGTCGAAAACTAGCCCGAGAAATCGGATTTGGATCTGTGGATCAGGCTCGAATAACAACAGCGATTTCGGAGCTTGCAAGAAACATCTATCTATACGCACAACAAGGTCAAGTTTATATTGAAGAAACCGTCATTTCCGGAAAACGTGGAATTAGGATTATTGCTACGGACCAAGGGCCTGGAATTAAAGATATTCGTAGAGTAATGGAAGATGGCTTTACGACATCCGGGGGCTTAGGAGCTGGTTTGCCGGGAGTGAAAAGGCTGATGGACGAGTTTTTAATAGACTCCGAAGTGGACGAAGGTACCACCATTAAAATGATTAAGTGGATCCGGTAAGGAGGTTCCCGATTATGGAGAAGACACAGATTTCCATGTATCAATTATACAAAGATATGCTGGATAATTATCTGCAAAGTAAAAGTGAACATGCCCTATATGCTGCACAACAATTCAGTAAAAAGATGATGGAAAATGACATGTCTCCTGAAGAAATGGTGAGCTTGCATATGTCTGTATTTCAGGAAATGGTGCCAGAGCTACCGGAAGAGGTCGTCGATTCGTTTGACTTACTATTAGAAGTCATGATTGGCTATGGTCTGGCTTATCGTGAACACCTAAGTTTAAAAGATAGACAGCGTGAATTGGAGTCAGAACTAAATGTAGCTGCACAAATGCAGCAATCTTTGCTACCGCAAGAACCGTTAAATACAGATGAAATCGATATTGGTGTTATTAGTGTCCCCGCAGGAAAAATGAGCGGGGATTACTATCATTTTATAAGAGATGACAACGGGTGCCTCGGTCTGGCTGTGGCGGATGTTATTGGCAAAGGCGTACCTGCTGCTATGTGTATGTCGATGATTAAATACGCAATGGATAGTATCCCTGAACAGCGTCTTCAACCAGCAGCTCTACTCGAAAACTTAAATCGCGTAGTCGAAAGAAACATTGACAGCAATATGTTTATAACAATGGTTTATGGTACTTACGACCCTCGAGATCACCGGTTTTATTATGCCGGTGCCGGCCATGAACCTGGCTTTTATTATTCCGCAGCAACGGACTCTTTTGAAGAACTGACGACAAAAGGGCTTGTACTCGGTCTTACGCCAAAGGTTAGCTACGCTGAGTATGTAAAAGACGTTCAACCAGGAGATTTCTTCGTTCTTCTTTCGGATGGTGTCACAGAATGCCGTACTGAAGGCGAATTTATCGAACGGGAACAAATCACTGAAATGATTCACAAGTACTCTCACCTTCCTGCGCAGGAAATTGTAAATCGTGTATATCGAGAACTAGAAAAAATGCAGGACTTCCAGTTAAGGGATGATTTTACATTACTTATTTTAAGAAGAAGTGTTTAATCTAAAAGGAATCCGGGTATTACAAAAGAACGTAGTGAAATTGATATTCAGGAGGGGAAGTTATGAATCTACAAGTTGATATTCAGGAAAAAGAGCAAACAGCCCATGTTTTTTTACAAGGAGAAATAGATGTTTACACGGTTCCGAAGCTTAAAGAGGAGCTTATCCCTCTGGCTGAAGAATCTGGAAGAAAGATTATTGTTGACCTTTCAAGCGTGAATTATATAGATAGTACCGGACTTGGTGTTTTTATTGGAGCTTTAAAAGCGACGGATCAAAGTGGGAGCACGTTAACCATTACCGGTGTAAATGATCGTGTGGAACGATTATTTACGATTACGGGCCTGGATGAAGTAATCGATATCGAATTAGATGAGAGAGAGGAGGCGTAAGTATGTCTGCAAAATCTGATTACATTGAAATGAAGCTTCCTGCAAAACCGGAATATGTAGGTGTTGTTCGTTTGACTGTCTCAGGAATCGCGAATCGATTGGGCTATTCATATGACGATATTGAAGATATTAAAATCGCGATTGCTGAAGCTTGTACAAACGTGGTAAGCCATGCCTATCAAGACAGCACGGATGACGATGCTGTGATGATGGTCGGTTGTGGTGTTTATGACAACCGGATGGAACTTATGGTCGCCGATAAAGGCAATAGCTTTGACCTGAACTCATTGAAGAGAAACCTAGGACCAGTAAGTGCTGATCAACCTGTTGAGGAACTTAAGGAAGGAGGTCTAGGCCTCTTTTTAATCGAGACCCTCATGGATAAAGTTGAAATCAACGGAGATTCAGGGGTCATTATCGTTATGACAAAGTTCCTTCAAAGAGATGGGGTGGAACATAATGGCGACGGAATCTCAACAACGACAACGCACCAATAAAGACCATATTTACAAATGGATTGAGAGATTTCAAGAGACAGGTGACGAGGAAATTCAGACTAAGCTCGTATTAGAATATGAAGGTCTTGTTCATTCGTTAGCGAGGAAATTTGCCAAAGGACAACGTCATGACGAAGATCTTGTCCAAGTAGGTATGATTGGTTTAATCGCCGCACTGAGGAGATTTGACCCTGCATATGGCAGAAGTTTCGAATCCTTTGCAGTTCCTACGGTTGTTGGTGAAATTAAACGTTTTATTCGGGATAAAACGTGGAGTGTTCATGTGCCCCGCCGTATTAAAGAGCTTGGACCAAAAATTAAGGCAGCTGTTGAGGAATTAACAATTAATCTCCAGCGTTCTCCTCGTGTCGAAGAGATTGCTTCACACATTGGAGTAATGGAAGAAGAGGTTTTAGAGACGATGGAAATGGGGAAAAGCTATCAAGCGCTCTCTGTTGACCGTTCTATTGAGGCGGACGATGAAGGTAGTGTTGTTACACTACTTGACCTTGTTGGCTCTAAAGAGGAAGGGTATGAAAAGACCGACCAACAAATGTTGTTGGAAAAAGCTTTCCACGTTCTAACAGAGCGAGAGCATCAAATCCTTTCTTACACCTATTTTGAAAACATGAGTCAAAAAGAAACCGGAGAACAACTCGGGATTTCACAAATGCACGTTTCACGATTGCAAAGGAGAGCCTTACAAAAATTGAGAGAATCTATTCGTATTGAGCCGACGGAGTGTTTGTAAATGATAAAACACCACCAGCTAAACGGCATCGATGTCACTTCGTATCACACGGCGAAAAGGGGGAATTGGTGTTCGGGTGATGCATATCACATCTCCAGCGGAGAAGGTCATGTCATCTGTGCAATCGTAGATGGGCTCGGTAGCGGCGAAGAAGCGATGAAGGCATCTCAAGCCGTTATCCAAGTGATAGAAATGGACCAAGATGAGGCTATCGAAGAGCTGATGTCCCGGTGCAATAATGCACTCAGGGAAAAGCGCGGGGCGGTGTTGACTATTATAAAAGTGGACATGGCCCGCGAAGAAATCATTTATAGTAATGTGGGGAATATCGGGTGTATCTTCTATTCACCATCTGGAAAACTAGTACGCCCGATCCCAACGCGAGGGTATGTGTCAGGGAAAAGGCAAAAGTTTAAATCTCAGCGCTATCAATTTGAAAAAGGAATGACGTTTCTTTTATATTCAGATGGCCTTTCGTTTGACCCTGCTTTTCACACGTTTATGATGAAAATGACTTCGACGAATAGAGCGATGCAACAAGTAGTTGAGATGATGGCTCATAATGCGGATGATACAACGATTCTTATAGGAAAGGTACCTGCACTATAATCTCAAATTGTGCCCTAAAACTTCCCCCTTCGTCTTAAAACTACCTATATAGTAGGTGGTTTTTTTGTTTTGGTTTAGCTAAAATGTAGACGAGCCTAAAAAATGTTGCAGGAGGCGTATAGATGGAATGGACAACGGATTCAACCTTATTACTAGAGCAAGTGACAAAATCTGTTCAATTAAATAAAGATCGTGTGAAAAATGTGATTAACCTTTCTGAGGAGGGAAACACCGTCCCTTTTATTGCTCGTTACCGAAAAGAACTGACGGGAGGGATGGATGAGGATCAAATACGTTCGATTTTAAAAGAGTGGGAGTATGCAAACAGTTTATCAAAACGAAAAGATGAAGTTTTACGACTGATTGATGAGCAGGAAAAGTTAACGCCTGAACTGAAACAAAAAATTGAAGCTGCTTCTAAGTTACAGGAATTAGAAGACCTCTACCGCCCTTATAAACAAAAACGGCGAACGAAGGCGACAGTTGCCAAAGAAAAAGGGCTGGAGCCTTTAGCAAAATGGCTGTTGTCACTCCCGGGCTCGAGCGATGTTCATGATGAAGCGAAGAAATACGTGAACGTTGAAAAAGAAGTAGCAACGGAAGAAGAGGCATTACAGGGAGCTAGAGACATTATTAGTGAGTATATTTCAGATGACGCAGATATTCGTAAAGAAGCCCGGAAGCTAACTCATCGAGAAGGATGGTTTGTTTCACGGGTTAAAGACCAAGAGGCTGATGAAAAAGCGATTTACGAAATGTACTATACATATGAAGAGGCGGTCAGAAAGATCGTTCCTCACCGCGTACTTGCGATGAATCGCGGCGAAAAAGAAAAAATCCTTAAAGTTTCGATTCGTCCTCCTCGCGAGCGAATAGTACACCTTATAGAAAAGCGTTTCATAAACGACCATACAATTGCCGAATCACAATTGAAAGAAGCGATTGAAGATGGCTATAAGCGATTAATCGAACCTTCCGTTGAAAGGGAGATTCGAAAAGAGGCAACAGAAGCTGCGGAAAAGCAAGCGATTCATATTTTTTCAGAGAACCTCCGTAATCTACTACTTCAACCACCGCTAAAAGATAAGGTCGTGTTAGCGGTCGACCCCGCTTACCGAACGGGGTGTAAGCTCGCAGTTGTAGATGGGACCGGGAAAGTACTAGATATTGCTGTGATCTATCCAACACCACCAAGGAATGAAGTGGAAAAAGCACGAGAGGTCGTAAAAAAACTTGCCGTTACATACGATTGTGATGTGATTGCAGTAGGAAATGGAACAGCCTCTCGTGAAACAGAGCAATTTGTAGCAGAAACGATAAAAGAAATTGAAAAGCAAATTTTTTATGTCATTGTTAATGAAGCAGGAGCGAGTGTATACTCTGCTTCAAAGCTCGGAAAAGAGGAGTTTCCTAAACTTCAAGTTGAAGAAAGAAGTGCCGTTTCCATTGGTCGACGTCTACAAGACCCATTGGCTGAACTCGTAAAGATAGATCCGAAATCGGTCGGAGTTGGACAATATCAACATGATGTTTCACAGACCCAGCTCAATGATTCTTTAACATTTGTGGTGGAAACAGTAGTAAACCAAGTAGGGGTCAATGTAAATACAGCTTCAGCTTCTTTACTGCAATATGTAGCAGGACTCTCGAAATCAGTCGCTACAAATATTGTGAAGCGAAGGGAAGAAGAGGGTCGTTTTACAACTAGAACAGAATTAAAGGCTGTACCTCGATTAGGCGCAAAAACCTATGAACAAGCGATTGGTTTTATGAGAATACTGGATGGAAAACAACCTCTCGATGAAACAAGCATTCATCCGGAAAGTTATAAAGTGACGAAGCAAATTATGACGCGGCTCAATATAGGTACAGGAGATATCGGGACTTCTAAGATGGCTGAAAAACTTGAAGGTGTGTCAGTGGAGGAACTAGCGAAAGAAAATGAAATCGGGACACCAACATTAAAGGATATTTTAGATGCGCTCGCCCGCCCAGGACGAGATCCGCGTGATGATGTGCCACCTCCGATATTGAAACAAGATGTTTTATCTATGGAAGATTTGCAAAAAGGGATGGAACTAAAAGGAACGATTCGAAATGTTGTTGACTTCGGTTGTTTCGTTGATATCGGTGTAAAACAAGATGGGCTCGTTCATATATCCAAACTAACAAACCGCTTCGTCAAACACCCAATGGAAGTCGTCTCTGTAGGCGACATCGTTACAGTCTGGGTAGCAGATGTCGACCAACAAAAAGGCCGCATCGCATTAACCATGCTCTCCCCAGAAAAACAAAACACCTAGCAAAGTAGACCCCACACCTAGGGTCTCAGGCCTGGGGTCTGACCCCACACAATTTCGTGTAAAATTGTGGAATAGGTTGACTTGTGTGTATATTTTGATCTAAAGGGCCTTTCATAAAGAGTGGCGGTGACAGGTGGGGAACATTTTACTCGTATAGTAGGTGCTAGGCGCCTTGGTTGTTGTTTTTATAATAAAACCAACATTGGTTAAGTACTTTGATTCTCCGCCTGTCTTTTTTGTAATACGCTTCTTTTAATTGTTTTTTAAGCCACGTGGGCATTGGTAGCCCTCCTTTTCCATAAAGAAGCTGGAAACTGGTTAATCGTCTAACGGCCATAGTAGTATTACATACTATATGCTCTACAGATTGTCTGTGTTAAAAGTTAAAAATTCTATGTTCCAAAGTAAATTTTAAGTTGAAGTATTAAATGGCTTGTGTGAGGGGGCGCATTGATGGACAATAATGAACTGCAAACTTTGGTAGAAGAAGTTTCAGAGAAAAGTTTCGGTAAACCTTTTTTGCACAATGCGACATTCAATAAACGACTGCGGACTACAGGGGGGCGATACCTCTTGGCTTCTCACAATATTGAAATGAATCCAAATCAGCTTGAACGGTTTGGGATAGAAGAATTTATAAGAATTATTAAGCATGAACTTTGTCATTATCACCTTCATATAGAAGGGAAAGGATATCAACATCGAGATGAGGATTTTAAAACTCTGCTTGAGCAGGTCGGAGGGTCTCGATACTGTCAATTGATCCCTGAGCTACGACGTCAATCAAAAAAGACTCATGTTTACCGTTGTGGATCTTGCGGACTTCAATATAAAAGGAAGAGACAAATTAACGTAAAAAGGTATGTATGCGGAAAGTGCCAAGGTCGTTTAAAAAAGCTAGAGACAATTTCTTGAGGAAATGTTGACTGGCATTATGAACTATGGTACATTATAAAAGTCGCTGAAAGGACAGGCGATAACATTTCGAAAAAAATGTGTTGACATATTTGGATCGAGTGTTTAAAATATAAAAAGTCTTTTCATTTAATGACATTGTTCCACAGTAGCTCAGTGGTAGAGCAATCGGCTGTTAACCGATCGGTCGTAGGTTCGAGTCCTACCTGTGGAGCCATTTAGGAGAAGTACTCAAGTGGCTGAAGAGGCGCCCCTGCTAAGGGTGTAGGTCGTGTAAGCGGCGCGAGGGTTCAAATCCCTCCTTCTCCGCCAGTTCTCATTTTATTTTTATTGGCCCGTTGGTCAAGTGGTTAAGACACCGCCCTTTCACGGCGGTAACACGGGTTCGAATCCCGTACGGGTCACCAACTTATTTTCATTAAAACAAAGATTCGCAGGTTGATATATTTTCGTGAAGGAAGACCGAGACGTACCCAAGTACGTGAGGATCTGAAAGAACGCATCTGACGAAGAGATTCGCAGGATAAAGCTCACCTGATTGTTTGAAAGAAGCAAGAAGGTCGAGGAAGAAAGTGAGAGAAGACCGGAGCGTACCCAAGTACGTGAGGATCTGAAAGAACGCATCTGACGAAGAGATTCGCAGCTTATTTCAAACAATCTCTAAAACAATATTTGGAGGATTAGCTCAGTTGGGAGAGCACCTGCCTTACAAGCAGGGGGTCGGCGGTTCGAGCCCGTCATCCTCCACCATAAAACTTAACTTAAAGAAAGTGGTCCCGTGGTGTAGCGGTTAACATGCCTGCCTGTCACGCAGGAGATCGCCGGTTCGATCCCGGTCGGGACCGCCATTTTTATGCGGGTGTGGCGGAATTGGCAGACGCGCTAGACTTAGGATCTAGTGCCTTCGGGCGTGGGGGTTCGACTCCCTTCACCCGCACCATATTGCGGTCGTGGCGGAATGGCAGACGCGCTAGGTTGAGGGCCTAGTGGGGGAGACCCCGTGGAGGTTCGACTCCTCTCGACCGCACCATAGTTATTATCTTTAATAATAAATGATAGATGAACGCCTATGTATATAGGCGCCCGTAGCTCAATTGGATAGAGCGTCTGACTACGGATCAGAAGGTTAGGGGTTCGACTCCTCTCGGGCGCGCCATTTAAATAGTATTTACTTATCGGGAAGTAGCTCAGCTTGGCAGAGCACTTGGTTTGGGACCAAGGGGTCGCAGGTTCAAATCCTGTCTTCCCGACCATCTTATTTGCGGGTGTAGTTTAGTGGTAAAACCTCAGCCTTCCAAGCTGATGATGTGGGTTCGATTCCCATCACCCGCTCCAAAATAATTTTTAAAAACCTCTTGCAATAATCTAGTATAACTGATATGATAGATAACGTTGCTTGAGGGCCTGTAGCTCAGCTGGTTAGAGCGCACGCCTGATAAGCGTGAGGTCGGTGGTTCGAGTCCACTCAGGCCCACCATAATTTTTAGCACAGTATGTTGAAACATTGACCTTTGAAAACTAAACAAAAAGCCAAGCGAAACGTGGGATATCGAGAGATATTCCGTCAATGAATTATTTATGATGTCAGAGACATCGAACTTTCTACGGAGAGTTTGATCCTGGCTCAGGACGAACGCTGGCGGCGTGCCTAATACATGCAAGTCGAGCGCGGGAAGCAAGTGGATCCCTTCGGGGTGAAACTTGTGGAACGAGCGGCGGACGGGTGAGTAACACGTGGGCAACCTGCCTCACAGACTGGGATAACTCCGGGAAACCGGGGCTAATACCGGATGATCAAAGGGATCGCATGATTCTTTTGTAAAAGTTGGGTTTTACCTAACACTGTGAGATGGGCCCGCGGCGCATTAGCTAGTTGGTGAGGTAGTGGCTCACCAAGGCGACGATGCGTAGCCGACCTGAGAGGGTGATCGGCCACACTGGGACTGAGACACGGCCCAGACTCCTACGGGAGGCAGCAGTAGGGAATCATCCGCAATGGGCGAAAGCCTGACGGTGCAACGCCGCGTGAGTGATGACGGTCTTCGGATTGTAAAGCTCTGTTGTTAGGGAAGAACAAGTGCCGTGCGAATAGAACGGCACCTTGACGGTACCTAACCAGAAAGCCCCGGCTAACTACGTGCCAGCAGCCGCGGTAATACGTAGGGGGCAAGTGTTGTCCGGAATTATTGGGCGTACAGCGCGCGCAGGCGGTTCTTTAAGTCTGATGTGAAAGCCCACGGCTCAACCGTGGAGGGTCATTGGAAACTGGGGAACTTGAGTGTAGGAGAGGAAAATGCAATTCCAAGTGTAGCGGTGAAAGGCGTAGATATTTGGAGGAACACCAGTGGCGAAGGCGACTTTCTGGCCTACAACTGACGCTGAGGCGCGAAAGCGTGGGGAGCAAACAGGATTAGATACCCTGGTAGTCCACGCCGTAAACGATGAGTGCTAGGTGTTAGGGGTTTCGATACCCTTAGTGCCGAAGTTAACACATTAAGCGCTCCGCCTGGGGAGTACGGCCGCAAGGCTGAAACTCAAAGGAATTGACGGGGGCCCGCACAAGCAGTGGAGCATGTGGTTTAATTCGAAGCAACGCGAAGAACCTTACCAGGTCTTGACATCCTCTGACACCCGTAGAGATAAGGCTTTCCCCTTCGGGGGACAGAGTGACAGGGGGTGCATGGTTGTCGGCAGCTCGTGTCGTGAGATGTTGGGTTAAGTCCCGCAACGAGCGCACCCCTTGATCTTAGTTGCCAGCATTAAGTTGGGCACTCTAAGGTGACTGCCGGTGACAAACCGGAGGAAGGTGGGGATGACGTCAAATCATCATGCCCCTTATGACCTGGGCTACACACGTGCTACAATGGATGGTACAAAGGGCAGCAAAGCCGCGAGGCCGAGCGAATCCCATAAAGCCATTCTCAGTTCGGATTGCAGGCTGCAACTCGCCTGCATGAAGCCGGAATTGCTAGTAATCGCGGATCAGCATGCCGCGGTGAATACGTTCCCGGGCCTTGTACACACCGCCCGTCACACCACGAGAGCTTGTAACACCCGAAGTCGGTGCGGTAACCTTTTGGAGCCAGCCGCCGAAGCCGGGACAGGTGATTGGGGTGAAGTCGCAACAAGGTATCCCTACCGGAAGGTGGGGATGGATCACCTCCTTTCTAAGGAGCTATTAAAGCTCAACGAGTTTTCCAAAGGTTTTGCTTTGGTCTTTTTGTTTAGTTTTGAAAGGTTAATCCTTTCAAAACCTGTTCTTTGAAAACTAGATAACAGTAACGACGTCAAATTTCTAATTTGAAAAAACTTTTTTATGAGTTTCACCGGTTGTTTGATTATTTGAGAGAACAACCGAGTGTCTTAGAAAAAGACCAACGACATCGACGGTTAAGCTAATAAGAGCGCACGGTGGATGCCTTGGCACTAGGAGCCGAAGAAGGACGGGACGAACACCGATATGCTTCGGGGAGCTGTAAGTAAGCTTCGATCCGGAGATTTCCGAATGGGGGAACCCAGCACGCGTAATGGCGTGTTATTTATACCTGAATACATAGGGTATAAAAGGCAGACCCGGGGAACTGAAACATCTTAGTACCCGGAGGAAGAGAAAGCAAAAGCGATTTCCTGAGTAGCGGCGAGCGAAACGGAAACAGCCCAAACCAAGAGGCTTGCCTCTTGGGGTTGTAGGACACTCCATTGGAGTTACAAAGGAACGGAGTAGATGAAGCGACCTGGACAGGTCCGCGAGACAAGTTAACAGCCCTGTAGTCGAAACTTCGTTCCCTCCGGAGTGGATCCTGAGTACGGCGGGACACGTGAAACCCCGTCGGAATCTGGGAGGACCATCTCCCAAGGCTAAATACTTCCTAGTGATCGATAGTGAACCAGTACCGTGTGGGAAAGGGGAAAAGCGCCCCGGGAGGGGAGTGAAAGAGATCCTGAAACCGTGTGCTTACAAGTAGTTGGAGCCCGTTAAAGGGTAACAGCGTGCCTTTTGTAGAATGAACCGGCGAGTTACGATTACGTGCAAGGGTAAGTTGAAGAGACGGAGCCGCAGCGAAAGCGAGTCTGAACAGGGCGTATCAAGTACGTGGTCGTAGACCCGAAACCAGGTGATCTACCCATGTCCAGGGTGAAGTCCAGGTAACACTGGATGGAGGCCCGAACCCACGCAAGTTGAAAATTGCGGGGATGAGGTGTGGGTAGGGGGGAAATGCCAATCGAACTTGGAGATAGCTGGTTCTCCCCGAAATAGCTTTAGGGCTAGCCTCGAGGTGAGAGTGTCGGAGGTAGAGCACTGATCGGACTAGGGGTCCCTCCAGGATTACCGAATTCAGTCACACTCCGAATGCCAATTACTTTTTACTCGGGAGTCAGACTGCGAGTGCTAAGATCCGTAGTCGAGAGGGAAGCAGCCCAGACCATCAGCTAAGGTCCCAAAGTATACGTTAAGTGGAAAAGGATGTGGAGTTGCTTAGACAACCAGGATGTTGGCTTAGAAGCAGCCATCATTGAAAGAGTGCGTAATAGCTCACTGGTCGAGTGACTCTGCGCCGAACATGTACCGGGGCTAAACGTATCACCGAAGCTATGGATTGTCCTTCGGACAGTCGTAGGGGAGCGTTCCAAGTGCCGTGAAGTCAGACCGAGAGGACTGGTGGAGCGCTTGGAAGTGAGAATGCCGGTATGAGTAGCGAAAAGAGGGGTGAGAATCCCCTCCGTCGAAAGCCTACGGTTTCCTGAGGAAGGCTCGTCCGCTCAGGGTAAGTCGGGACCTAAGCCGAGGCCGAAAGGCGTAGGCGATGGCAAACAGGTTGAAATTCCTGTACCACCTCCTCACCGTTTGAGCAACGGGGGGACGCAGGAAGGTAGGGTAAGCGCGCCACTGGATGTGCGCGTCCAGGCAGTAAGGCTGGCAAGTAGGCAAATCCGCTTGTCGTAAGGCTGAGCTGTGATGGCGAGGGAAATTATAGTACCGAAGTTCCTGATCCTACACTGCCTAGAAAAGCCTCTAGTGAGGTGAGAGGTGCCCGTACCGCAAACCGACACAGGGAGGCGGGAAGAGAATTCTAAGACGCGCGGGAGAACTCTCGTTAAGGAACTCGGCAAAATGGCCCCGTAACTTCGGGAGAAGGGGTGCTCTTTCGGGTTTATAGCCCAGGAGAGCCGCAGTGAAAAGGCCCAAGCGACTGTTTATCAAAAACACAGGTCTCTGCCAAGCCGCAAGGCGATGTATAGGGGCTGACACCTGCGCGGAGCTGGAAGGTTAAGAGGAGGGGTTATCCCTTAGGGGAGAAGCTCTGAATTGCAGCCCCAGTAAACGGCGGCCGTAACTATAACGGTCCTAAGGTAGCGAAATTCCTTGTCGGGTAAGTTCCGACCCGCACGAAAGCTGCAACGACTTGGGCACTGTCTCAACGAGAGCCCCGGTGAAATTATATTACCTGTGAAGATGCAGGTTACCCGCGACAGGACGGAAAGACCCCATGGAGCTTTACTGTAGCTTGATATTGGATTTTGGTACAGCTTGTACAGGATAGGTAGGAGCCTTGGAAACCGGAGCGCCAGCTTCGGTGGAGGCATCGGTGGGATACTACCCTGGCTGTACTGACATTCTAACCCAGGACCGTGATCCGGTTCGGGGACAGTGTCAGGTGGGCAGTTTGACTGGGGCGGTCGCCTCCTAAAAAGTAATGGAGGCGCCCAAAGGTTCCCTCAGAATGGTTGGAAATCATTCGCAGAGTGCAAAGGCATCAGGGAGCTTGACTGCGAGACATACAGGTCGAGCAGGGACGAACGTCGGGCTTAGTGATCCGGCGGCACCGCATGGAAGGGCCGTCGCTCAACGGATAAAAGCTACCCTGGGGATAACAGGCTTATCTCCCCCAAGAGTCCACATCGACGGGGAGGTTTGGCACCTCGATGTCGGCTCATCGCATCCTGGGGCTGCAGTAGGTCCCAAGGGTTGGGCTGTTCGCCCATAAAAGCGGTACGCGAGCTGGGTTCAGAACGTCGTGAGACAGTTCGGGCCCTATCCGTCGTGGGCGTAGGAAATTTGAGAGGAGCTGTCCTTAGTACGAGAGGACCGGGATGGACACACCGCTGGTGTACCCGTTGTTCCGCCAGGAGCATGGCTGGGTAGCTACGTGTGGAAGGGATAAGTGCTGAAAGCATCTAAGCATGAAGCCCCCCTCAAGATGAGATTTCCCATTACGTTAAGTAAGTAAGATCCCTCAGAGACGATGAGGTTGATAGGTCTCGTGTGGAAGCGTGGTGACACGTGGAGCTGAGAGATACTAATCGATCGAGGGCTTATCCAAAAAACGATGTTGTTTGTCTTTAAGAAACTCACACAGGTTTCAAGTTGAAGCTGTTATCTAGTTTTGAGAGAACAAGGTTTTCTCAAAAGAATACTTGTCTAGTGACGATAGCGGAGAGGTCACACCCGTTCCCATGCCGAACACGGAAGTTAAGCTCTCCAGCGCCGATGGTAGTTGGGGGCTCTCCCCCTGTGAGAGTAGGACGTCGCTGGGCAATGAAGGTAACACTCGCTTTAGGGCGAGTGTTTTTTTGCGTTTTGGTGAAAAAAGCCCCAAAAAAAAGGACACTACTGGCTATTGAGCCAGTAGTTCCCGGATCGAAAGTAAATAGCTCCGGCACCGGTAGAGCTTCCTATATGATCCTATACGACACAAAGCAACTCTCATTTAATTATAGTGATTCCAGTTTTAAAAAGTCGAACAAGCTTAATTTATTGTTTGCTTGGAACGGTTCAGTTAAGATAGAGGAAAAGAAGGTTCTGAGAGAGGAGTATTTAGATGAAATTTCATACGAAAAACGTTCATTTTCAAGATAAAGTTGATACGGTAGAAGTAAGTAAAACGAAGCCGATTTATCAAACATCTGCTTTTTCATTTACGGATTTAGATGATATGGAGAACTTTTTTCAAGGGAAAAAAGGTTATATGTATACAAGGGTTGGAAATCCGAATACTGATGACCTTGGAAAAGGAGTGGCTGATTTAGAAGGAGCTCCAGTAGGGGCAGCTTCGGCATCTGGTATTTCGGCGATTTTAGGTGGTGTTCTGGCAGTGGCGAAAGCGGGGGATCATGTAGTAGCTACTGAAGACTTATACGGAGGAACCTATCAGTTGTTTGCTCATGAGCTAGCGGACTTTGGAATTGAAGTATCTTTCGTAAACTTTGAAGACCAATCTAAAATAAAGGAAGCGATCAAAGAAAATACGGTGCTGCTTTATACGGAAGCGGTAACGAACCCATTGCTGCGAGTTGAAGATATCGCGGGTGTTGTAAAAATAGCTGATGACCACGGTCTTAAAACGATGGTGGATAATACGTTTCCTTCTCCTTACCTGATTCGACCGTATACATATGGCGTTAATTTGGTGGCTCATAGTGCAACAAAATATATTGGGGGTCATAGCGACTTATCCGCAGGGATCATTGTCGGCGATAAGGATCTGATGAAAAAAGCGAAGTCAAAGATTGTTAATTTAGGTGCTAACCTAGGTCCATTTGACGGCTGGCTTGGTTGCCGCGGGTTAAAGACACTAAGCCTGCGGATGGAACGTCAATCGTCGAATGCTCAAAAGCTTGCTGATCACCTTGGAAAAGAAGCAAGTGTTAAGAAGGTGTATTATCCTAAAGGAGTATCAGCTAAAGGAAACGGTGCGATCGTTACAGTGGACTTAGGAGAGAATTACGATCTACATAATTTTTTCCGGAATTTAAACTGGGTTAAGGTTGTGCCTACACTAGCCGGTGTTGAAACATCTGTCACCTATCCTGTAGGAACTTCTCATCGCCCGGTACCGAAAGAAACAAGAGAACGCTTAGGCGTTACTGAATCGATGGTGCGAATTTCGGTTGGAATTGAAGATGCAGAAGATATTATTGAAGTGTTCGATCAAGCTCTTGCAAATTCAAAAAAGTAAACATTCCGACAATATATTTATTTTAAATAAACGTTTGTTTAATACGTAAAAAAGCTCGGTATTCGTCGTACCGAGCTTTTTTTAAGAGATAAATATAACAATCTACGTTTCGGTGTCTAGCTCCATCACCTACGAGCTTCGAGGTCGCTTTAGCCCGTTAGAAGAAGTCAAAAAGCGGCTTCAATCGGCTAGTTGAAAGTGCTTGTCGCACGATGCCAACTGCGCCTTGCGCTTTTCTTTTGGATTAACGGTGTAGAAAAGGATAGTAGTGTATTCGAGCAAGCCCTAGTCAGAAAATCAGCTTTCTCGACACTATTT
Organism: Alteribacter populi; assembly: GCF_002352765.1. Classification (NCBI taxonomy): domain Bacteria; kingdom Bacillati; phylum Bacillota; class Bacilli; order Caryophanales; family Bacillaceae; genus Alteribacter; species Alteribacter populi. The sequence goes on from NZ_KZ293963.1 coordinate 3,297,523, forward strand.
TCATTTTAAATAAACGTTTGTTTAAGATGCAAATGAGCTCGTTCTACGTCGCAAATAAGCAATTTATAGAGCATGTTCAATGCATTGGCCCACAAATGGAGTAAAGCTTTCTGTCTCTTCTTCTACTAGTGAAGCAACGAAGCACATCCGCTCTTGATAACTCGAAATAATTTCACGATGTAATGCTCATCACTCCTCACGTCTATAAGCATACGTGAGGAGTGGTGCTCTCTTGAACTTCTCGTCTACACCCATACAATTTTTTAGGTGCACTTCCTTGCAAACGTCGAGTTTTCTTACAGGCTTTGCTATAATAAGAACAGTTTAAAAGCTTAATGTACAGAGTTCTGGCTTCTACAAGAAGTTGAAGAAGAAGGTGTAACCAAAATGAAAGATGAATTTTCGTTTATCCAGTCGATTCAACCAACAAATCACCACCATCCTACTGTCATTACTGGCATTGGCGATGATGCTGCGCTATATGATACGGACAGCGGCTACCACCATATTGCAACCGTCGATACGGTTGTAGAAGATATCCATTTTTCAAGACGAACGATGACGCCGTTTCATATAGGGTACAAAGCATTGGCTGTTAACATTAGTGATATTGCCGCAATGGGCGGCCAGCCTCTTTATTACCTCGTTTCCATTTCCGTTCCTCAGTCGGGCTGGAGTGAGGAAGAGCTTCGTGAAATTTACGAAGGAATGAGCGAATTAGCTTTAAAGCATCATGTTGATCTTATTGGCGGAGACACCAATTCTACCCGTGACACCCTTGTTGTTTCTGTCACAGTTATTGGTCGAGTAGAAAAAGGAAGGAAGCTGCTCCGCTCAAATGCTGAGCCTGGAGATGTCGTGTTTGTAACGGGTTCGATCGGGTCGTCAGCAGCAGGTCTTGACTATTTGCTCAAGTTAGGCTTAGAGGCTGAAACAGACGATCGTCTCAAGTCTTTTTTAAGAGCCCATCAAAAGCCAGAGCCGCAAGTGAAGGCAGGTCGACTTCTTGCACAATTAAATAAACGAGTGGCACTTAATGACATTAGTGACGGCATTGCCAGTGAAGCAAATGAAATTGCTGAAGCAAGCGAGGTTAAAATCGAGCTTGAGTATGAAGACCTTCCCTTTGACACAGAATTGGCTAATGAGTCACCAGATGATAAAGAGCAGTGGATGCTGTTTGGAGGAGAAGATTTTCAATTAATTGGTTGCGTTGGGGAAGAAAACTGGACACATTTAAAAGAGACTTTTGCTCATGAAGGGGTGCCTCTCCATAAAGTTGGGTACGTAAAAGAAGGAAGAACCGAAGTGATGCTAAAAAAAGATGGGACACGCATCCATCTTGAGAAGCGTGGCTTTAACCATTTTAATAAAGGTGATTGACGATGAATGACAATTTGCAAATAACAACTCAGTCTCCTGAAGAATCGATGGACATCGCAGCGGTTTTAGCACAGTTTTTACAAGCTGGCGATGTGTTGACTCTTGAAGGAGATTTAGGGGCAGGGAAAACGAGTTTTACAAAAGGATTGGCGCGCGGGTTAGGTGTGAAACGTACGGTTAATAGCCCTACATTTACGATTATTAAAGAATACCAAGGAACCAACCTCCCTCTCTATCACATGGATGTGTACCGTTTAGAAGACGGCGGCGAAGATATGGGGCTGGAGGAGTATTTTGATGGGGAAGGGGTCACAGTCATTGAATGGCCATCCATGATTGAGGATGAACTTCCACCTGCTCGTCTACAGCTATCTCTTCGTCATCTTGATGATACGAAACGACAGATTCGCTTTACACCGATCGGTGAGCGGTATATTACAATGTGCAAGGAGTTTTTTAACGATGAACGTGTTAGCCATTGATACTTCAACCTATGTAATGGGAGTAGCCGTTCTCCGCGATTCAAAGGTGGCTGGAGAAATGGTCACTCATTTGAAGAAGAATCATTCCGTTCGTTTAATGCCTGCGATACGTGCAGTAATGGATGAAGCGGAAATGAACCCATCTGATCTTGACAGAATCGTTGTAGCTCAAGGTCCAGGATCTTATACAGGGGTTCGTATCGGTGTTACGACGGCAAAAGCGATGGCTTGGTCGTTAGGCATCCCAATTGTCGGGGTATCGAGTCTTGAGATGCTGGCGCAAAACGGTCGCCATTTTAACGGGCTCATTTCTCCATTTATTGACGCGAGAAGAGGACAAGTTTTTACAGGGCTATACCATTATGATAGCGGCAAAGTTCAAAATGTATTGGAAGATCGGATTATTTTACATGAAGAATGGTTAGATATTGTCGCGGAAAAAAAAGAGAGGATCCTGTTTTTGAGTCCGGACGTAGACAAGCATGAGTCTTTATTGACTGAACACGACAGCATTGATTTTGAGGTCACTAATGGTAACGACCATTTACCTAAGGCAGCTGCTTTAGGCTTGGTTGGACTGGAAAAAGAACCCGAAGAGTCTATCCATTTATTTGCACCAAACTATTTGAGGTTAGCAGAAGCGGAGTCAAAATGGCTTGCTTCACAAAAAGAAAAAAGAGAACGAGACTAGGTGAAATATATGAAAGAGGAGATTGAAATCCGGTTGATGGAGCTTGAGGATGTCGATCAAGTTCTGGAAGTGGAAGAGGACTGTTTCCCAACGCCATGGAGCAAGGGGGCGTTTGTAAATGAACTTTCGGCTAATCAATTTGCCTATTATCTAGTAGTGGAAGTCGATGAGCAAATTGTTGGCTATTGCGGTGTATGGGTGATCATTGATGAAGCTCATATTACAAACATTGCTGTTCATTCTTCGTTTAGACGAAAAGGAATGGGTGAAGCCTTACTAACAGGTGCCCTTGAGCTGGCGAAAACATTCGGTGCTGAAAAGTTGACGCTTGAAGTTAGAGTTAGCAATGAAGCTGCGCAAAGCATGTACCAAAAGCTTGGTTTTCAAAGGGGAGGCATTCGCAAGCGGTACTACACAGATAATCAAGAGGATGCACAAATAATGTGGGTGATGATCGAATGAGTACAAGTGACGAAACGATAATTTTAGGAATTGAAACGAGTTGTGATGAAACATCGGCATCGGTCGTAAAAGGCGGTGTCGACATATTAAGTAATGTTGTTTCCTCGCAAATTGAAAGCCATAAACGGTTTGGTGGTGTCGTACCTGAAATTGCTTCTCGGCATCATGTGGAACAAGTAACGTATATTATTGAACAAGCTTTGGCAGAAGCGAAAGTCACAATAGATGATCTAGATGCGATTGCGGTTACTGAAGGTCCAGGACTTGTCGGTGCCCTTCTTGTTGGCGTGAATGCTGCGAAAGGATTAGCTTTTGCCAAAAATTTGCCCCTCATCGGTGTTCATCACATTGCAGGGCACATTTACGCAAATCATCTCATCGAAGAACTCACGTTTCCACTGCTCTCGCTAGTCGTTTCAGGTGGGCATACAGAGCTTGTTTACATGAAAGAGCACGGCTGCTATGAAGTGATTGGTGAAACAAGAGACGATGCGGTTGGAGAAGCTTACGATAAAGTAGCACGTACGTTAGGGCTCCCTTATCCGGGTGGACCTCATATGGATCGTCTCGCACATGAAGGTCAAGCAACCATTGACTTGCCCCGAGCCTGGCTTGAAAGTGATTCGTATGACTTTAGTTTCAGCGGATTAAAGTCAGCGGTCATCAATACAATGCATAATGCTAAACAGCGCGGAGAAGAGTTGGCTGTAGAAAATGTGGCAGCTAGCTTTCAAGAGAGTGTCATTGATGTACTTGTAACGAAAACGCTGCGGGCTGCCAAGGAACGAAACGTCGACCGCCTTGTTTTAGCAGGTGGTGTAGCTGCGAACAAAGGATTGCGAGAGCGGCTCAAACAAGTGTGTAAAGAAAATGAATTAACGCTGACGATCCCGCCATTAAGTCTTTGTACAGACAATGCAGCGATGATTGCCGCCGCTGGTACGATGATGTTTAACAAAGGAAAATTAGCAGACGATCGTTTAAACGGGCAACCTGGGTTAGAATTAGAACGGCAATAACGAAACCAGTGAGGGAAGAACCTCTCTGGTTTTTTTTGTGACTATTATTTTGCGAAAATCGTAATTTCCTATTGACTTTTCTAAATTTATTCACAGTTTACACAGGGGGATGTGGATAAAACGAATATCTGTTCCTGTGCATAAAAAAATGTGTACAACCTGTGGATAATGTGGAAAACCATAATGAAAGAAGTTGTAGTCACAACATTCCTGTTTACAACTATTTTGTGGATAAATAGCACTTGATGTGAGTAACTTAAGGTAATAGCGGAATTACTGGAATGAGTGTGTGGACAAACCTGTGGATGTTGTGGATAGTTCAGAAAATTATCTTTTTTACAATGAGAATAAAGATATTGAAAAAGAATGATAGTAAAAGGGGAACGAAGACTCCACTCTAAAGATTGTGATACAGGAGAGACTGTTGTGAATAAAAACGGACTGATACTGATTCTAACTATTTTAGTGTTAATCATTACATTATTCTTAAATCCAAGCGCTTATGCGAAAAATCCTGCAGAGACGCAGCCTTCAAATAATAAGGACCTTGTCGTGATTATGGTACCGGACCTCTCGTTTAATGAAATCGAGTGGCTTATTCAATATGGCTCTAGCTCTACCTTGTGGAAAACAGGTGGATTAGGAGCGGTCAATCTGCGGGGGGAAGGTGACTATTCTTATTTAAATCATGCTGTCTCTCTTGGTGCAGGTGAACGCGGTGTTGGCGTGATGGGTTGGAACGCGTATCAAAAAGGTGAAAAAGTCGATGGTATGGCTGTTGAAGATCTGATTTATCAATGGACAGGAAATGTTTATTCTGATGATGAGCTTTATCATCCGAGTTTTTATCAGCTTGTGGATAAAAATCATAACAGCTTGCGGAAAGCAGAGGTTGGCCGATTTGGTGACAAATTAAATAGTATGAATGTGGAAAGGAAAGTACTGGGGCATAGTGATACTCGTAAGGAAAAACTACGCTACGGTTCCCTATTGGCTATTGATACGAGTGGACGAATTGACGGATATATAGAAGGGGGATTCGTAGACGATACGAGTGTCCCTTTAGGAATCCGTCACGACGCTGCTCAGCTTGCTCAAGAGATTGCAAAAAACAATAGTAACCCGCAATTTACCGTAGTAGAATGGGGAGATCTTCACCGTTTATTTTCAGATGCAGGGATGATGAAGCCTACTCATTTTAATAATCAATATGAGAACGCTCTTCACGAGTTGGAGACGTTTGTGGATAACCTGATTACGAATACAACAAAAGAAGTGTGGCTGCTGTCGCCTGTTGTTAATAATCAGGCGCTTCAAGAAAAGAATCAGCTTGCACCTTTGTGGATATGGAAAGGTGATCGTTCTGCTGTGTGGACGTGGAGGTCATCAACAACGAGGCGGGACCACTTAGTCGCAAATGTGGATTTAGTACCAACTTGGCTTGAGTATTTTGGAATGGAAGCTCCTGGCGAACAGTGGACCGGAAACGTTTTAGACTATGACAAGGCGACTGCTTACAACCCTGCGGAATTTATTAAAGCAAATGAAGCAATGACAGCAGTGTTTTCAAAACGTGGGCCAATTTTATCTGGTTATGTAACGACGTTGGTTGCGCTATTGTTGATCATTAGCGTTACTTTGTGGATTAAACCAGCGTTACAAAAATGGAAGCAGCCTGCCCGCTGGTTGTTGATAAGTAGTGTGAGTTCACCGTTATGGTTTTTGCTCACTGGACCTTTTATCCCCAAGTTGTCCACCATTTCTTATTTAATCATGATTGTCATTGTAAGTGGTGCGTTTGCAGTCATGGTAGATAAGCTTTTTAAGTATCCAATAAGTGTAACATGTGGATTGTTTTTCTTCACAATTACGCTCGATATTATAAATGGTGCGACGCTAACCCAGAGGTCCTTTTTAGGTTACGATCCCATTATCGGGGCTCGGTATTATGGTATTGGAAACGAGTTTGCTGGTGTTTATATCGTAAGTGCCTGGCTTATGCTGGCTCCATTTGTCATTTCTAAAGAGCGAACTGCTTTAAGAAATACCGTTCTCATTACCATTTCTTCTGCTATGCTGCTTTTTTTGGCTGCTTCTTCATTAGGGGCAAATTTGGGTGCTTCTCTTGCAGGGGGGATGATGATCGCTTTTATTTTATACAAGCTGTTTTTAAGTAAACAAAGCTTGAAGCGTACGCTCTTACTTCTTCCCATTGGAATGACGCTGTTACTGTTCATCATCTACACAGTACAGTTAAAGCAGCCGGAAAGTCATATTCATGCTGCCTTTAGCATGCTATTTCAAGGAGACGTTGAAGCGATCTCTCGGGTCATGTTAAGAAAGCTTGCAATGAATTGGAAAATCTTCAAAGTTTCTTATTGGACACAGCTTTTTGTAACGACTTATTTTTTGATTGGGGTTTATGTGTGGAGGCGAAAGAAAGATGGGGCACACACACAGAACACAATGATGATCCAAGCGTGCATTATTGCTTCACTGGCATTGCTTATCTTTAATGATTCGGGTATCGTAGCAGCAGCAACGTCGATGTTTATTACCCTAAGCGCGAGCTATGCATGGCTATTAGAAGATATGAAAAGTGAAAAACGGCTTTCTCCTGGTTAATTGTTGAACTAAGCAGACACTAAAAAGCCGGCAATCCTCGTTTGGAAAGCCGGCTGATCATTTTTATTTATTCCTGTAATTCTTCCCATTGTTCCATGAGGTGGTCGATTTCTGTTTTCAACTGCTCTAATTGGGTGTTGAGTTCAAGTGTTTTTTCATGGTTTTGATAAATATCGGGCTCGGCCATTTCCTTCTCAATTGTTGCAATGGTTGTTTCGTGATCCTCAATTTTCGTTTCAATCGCGTCAATTTTTCGCTGACGCTGACGCTCTTGTTTTTTAAGCTCTTTGTCACGCTCGTAATCTTGTTTTGATTGTTTGTCGCTGCTACCTGAGTCAGTGCCATTCGTTTGCTGTTTTTCTTCCTCCAAGGCGTCCCACTCAAGCTGTTCTGCTTTTTTATCTGCGTAGTAATCGTAATCTCCAAGGTAGTTGGTGAGTCCAGTAGGTGCCAGCTCTACTACACGCGTTGCCATCCGATTTACGAAATAACGGTCATGGGAAACGAATAAGAGCGTACCAGGATAGTCGATAAGAGCATTTTCAAGCACTTCTTTACTATCCAAGTCTAGATGGTTTGTTGGTTCATCTAAAATGAGAAAATTAGCGTTTTGCATCATCAGTTTGGCAAGGACGAGTCGCGCTTTTTCGCCACCGCTCAAGTCCCTTACATGCTTCAGTACGTCTTCTCCACTAAATAGGAAGTTTCCAAGGACCGTTCGAATATCCTTTTCCGGGGTGGTTGGGTACTCGTCCCACAGCTCCTGAAGGACTGTTTTATTCGTTGTGAGCTGGGTTTGCTCCTGGTCGTAGTAGCCAATCGAAACATTACTTCCATAACGGATGGTTCCGTCTAGAGGCTCTAACGCCCCATTGATCGCTTTTAAAAGGGTTGATTTGCCGATGCCGTTTGGGCCGAGTAAAGCCACACTTTCTCCTCGCGTGAGTTTTAAGTTAATGCTTTGTGTTAATGACTCACCCTCATATCCAACTGCTAAATTCTCAGTCAACAGTACATCGTTTCCGCTTTGACGCTTAATGCCAAACGAAAACTGAGCTGATTTGTCATCATCTTTAGGCCGGTCCAAAAGCGTCATTCTCTCGAGTTGGTTGCGCCGGCTTTGAGCTCGTTTACTTGTGGAAGCACGGGCTAAATTTCGCTGGACAAACTCTTCTAACCGCTTCACTTCTTCTTGTTGTTTTTCAAATTGCTTGAGTTCAAGTTCTAATCGTTTTGCTTTTTCATCTAAATAGTGGCTATAGTTACCGATGTATTTGGTTGTCTGTTGGAACGACAGTTCGTATACGTGATCCACAATACGATCTAAGAAATAGCGGTCATGGGAAACGATTAAAATGGCCCCGTCATAGCCACTTAAATAGTTTTCTAGCCACGTCATCGTATCGATATCCAAGTGGTTCGTCGGCTCGTCTAAAATAAGTAACTCCGGCTTTGTTAGAAGCAATTTCCCTAACGCCAACCGGGTTTTTTGTCCACCGCTTAACGAATTGATCGGAGTCGAATAATCAAAGTCAGCAAACTGAAGTCCGGATAAAATACTCCGGATGTCAGCTTCGTACTGATAGCCGCCTTTATCTTTAAAGTCCTGTTGTAACTGGTCATAATCCTTGAGTAGTTTTTCATATTGAACCGCTTGGTCGGTAATCGAAGGGTCACTCATTGACACTTCCATCTCACGAAGTCGTTTCTCCATACCTTGCAAATCGGCAAATACGGTGAGCATCTCATCCCAGATCGACCGCTCGGACTCCAGTCCGCTGCTTTGCGCCAAATAGCCAACAGACACATCTTTCGGGATGATTAGATCTCCTGAGTCATAAGGCATTTCACCGGCGATGATTTTCAGAAGTGTTGATTTTCCAGCACCGTTACGTCCGACAAGTGCTACTCGCTGACCTTTTTGTACCTCTAATTTAACATTTGATAAAATCGGTTCTGCACCGAAGAACTTTGAAAGTTGTACACATTGCAATAAAATCATTAGTTGTCATCCTCACTTGGGAATTGAAATGTACATTTTTCTCTAAATAATAAGGGAAGTTCCAAGACTCCAGGAAAAATAGCTGTCACATTTCCACCCTTTTAGGCTCCTTTTGAATACGTACTTTAAGTGTACATGAAGGCTTTTAATAGAGGCAACTTTTGTAGTCGAAAGAACGTTATAAATGAATAGATTTCCCTGTTAGAAGAGACGAAATTTAACAAACATGAGCGGATACGATACACTAGCTCACCGCTGTTCTTAAAGGGAAAAATTAAAAATATCGGCAGAAGCTAAGATTGTTCTTAATAAAACGTCACTACTCTGCGCAGTGCAGATTGTGAACTGATGGTGTACAATAATAGGAAAGAGAAAGAAAGGAGATTTTCGGTTGGGGTCATTTACACACTTTAATGAACAAGGAAGAGCAAAGATGGTCGACATCTCTGACAAAGAAGAAACGATCCGTACGGCAATCGCTCGCTCGGGAGTGATTGTAAACAAGGACATTTACGACAGTATACAAAAAGGCACCATGAAAAAAGGCGATGTCCTCGCTGTTGCTCAAGTGGCAGGCGTCATGGCTGCAAAAAACACATCTCAGTGGATTCCGATGTGCCACCCGTTAGCTTTATCTGGCGTGGATATTCACTTTGAGTGGGAAGCAAAAGAAGAGTACAAGCTCCACATCGAGGTGCAGGTGAAAACGAAAGGGAGTACAGGGGTAGAAATGGAAGCGCTAACAGCCGCATCAGCTACTGCGTTAACCGTTTATGATATGTGCAAAGCTCTTGATAAAGGGATGGTCATTATGGCTACCTACCTTGCTGAAAAAACAGGTGGCAAAAATGGTGATTACATACGCAAAGAGTAAGCGAGCTTGTGAGCTTCGTTAAAGTGCGTGTTCAAAAAGGAGCATAAAAAAGTGCTGAGTAGGTCGAAGCGGTGAAGTTTTCGAGCACCAGAGCGACGAGCAAGACATCGTAGTAATCACTACAAGCTGTCTCGACGGATACTCTTCGTAGCTTATGTAATACGTGAGGAGCGAGAAACAAGCCAACGAGCTTCCCCGAGGATGGGGTGACTCCTGCGTTCGCCACAGGACGTGGCGGTATTTAGCAGAAGATCCTATTCTATGACAGCTATTTTTAGCGTGCTTTTTGAACATCCTCTTAAGCGTTAAGATAGAAGCTTCCGTAGGATTAACGGTGGTGCCATTTTCATAAGTGAACAAAGATTGGAGGCGAATGATGGATAATATCGATCAAACGAAAATTCCACAAGCAACGGCCAAACGTTTGCCGTTATATTATCGATTTCTTGAAAGCTTGCAGCTGTCAGGAAAACACAGAGTGTCGTCATCAGAGTTAAGTGAAGCGGTGAAAGTAGATTCAGCAACCATCCGCAGAGACTTTTCTTACTTTGGCGCATTAGGCAAGAAAGGGTACGGTTATAATGTCAATTATCTTCTCTCCTTTTTCCGGAAAACTCTCGACCAAGATGAAGTGACAAGAGTAACGCTTGTTGGCGTCGGTAACTTAGGAACTGCCTTTTTAAACTACAATTTTACAAAAAGCAATAATACATTAATTGAAATGGCATTCGATGTAGACGAAGGTAAAGTAGGGCAAGAAGTTGGAAACGTTCCCATTTATCATTTGGATGATTTTAAAGAAAAAGTCGATTCTGGTGTGGAGGTAGCAATTTTAACGGTTCCATCTCAAGCGGCACAAAACATTGCTGATCAAATTGTTGAATCTGGAATTAAAGGAATTTTGAATTTCACTCCAGCGCGCCTCTCCGTCCCAGATGACGTGCGCGTTCACCATATTGATCTCTCAGTGGAACTGCAATCACTTATTTACTTCTTAAAGCATTATCCGTTATAACACTGCATCCAAGCTGTCTCTCTAGGCAGCTTGTTTTGTATTTTAAGAGTGGTTCCATTGTGATACCGTAGTAGCACTTGCCACGTAGTTTCTCCATGCATGGGCTGGCTTTTCATGGTATAGTAGAAAGAGGATGTTTCGAGAGTCGAAACATGATTACTGATGTCAAATGAATGCTAAGAAACTCTATTTAAGATAGACATAAAGCAGGTGAACCGCAAGTGGCAAAAATTCCGCAAAAATGGCTTGTCCTTATATCGGTTTTATTAGGAACGTTTACAGTTATCTTAAACAACAGTATGTTAAACCCGGGGATTCCTCACCTAATGGACGTCTTTAACGCCGACGCCGTATCCACGGGATGGGTGATTACGATTTTCATGGTTACGATGGGAATGACGATGCCCCTAACCGGTTATTTAGGTGATAAGTTTGGTAAAAAAAACCTCTATTTATTCGGGATGATCCTCTTTCTCCTTGGCTCTCTTTTAGGCTCTCTTTCTTGGAATCTATCATCACTTATTTTTTTCCGAGGGCTTCAAGGTGTTGGTGGTGGATTCATCATGCCTTTATCCATGGCGTTTATCTTCGAAGTGTTCCCGCGAAAGGAACGAGGAATGGCGACAGGGGTATGGGGAATTGCAGCGATGATGGCACCAACGATTGGCCCGACACTCGGTGGGTTTATTATTGAGCTAGGGACTTGGCAATGGTTGTTCCTATGTAACATTCCAACGGGATTGTTAGGCCTGACCTTCTCAGTAATGTACTTAAAGCCAACCGCCCGTACTGCCAATATTACCTTTGATCGCAGCGGTTTTCTTACTGTTACCTTTGGGGTAGGCGCCATTCTTTTAGCGCTAGGAAGGATTAGCGAGCTTGCTCACTTACAGGATCCGCTCAATATTGCGCTGCTTCTCGGAGGGCTTGTCTCACTCTTTGTTTTCGTGAAAATAGAAAATCGCAAAGAACAGCCACTACTGGACTTGTCGATTTTTAAAATAAAAGCTTACACGATCAGTGTCTGGGTGTCGATTATTAGTTCGATCGGCTTGTTTGGCGGGATATTCTTACTGCCACTTCTCGTTCAAAACGTCTATGGTTATGGTGCGATTATGACCGGCCTCGTATTTTTGCCATCGGCTCTCCTTACCGGGGTTTTTATGACGGTCGGTGGTCGAATCCTTGATCGCAAAGGACCATCAGGTGTGGTTACGTTTGGATTGCTTTTTTCTACTGTAGGAACGGTCTTTTTAGGCTTTATCAACATGGAAACAGGTCTTTGGGTGTTATTTTTATTAAACGCGATCCGTGGTATCGGAATGGGCCTCAGTACGATGCCGGCAACAACATCGGGCATGAATGCGATCCCCGAACGGTTTATTTCCAGGGGATCCGCGATGAATAACGTGTTAAGACAAATGAGTTCAGCCTTAGGGATTGTCTTTATGAGTGTGTATTTTGAAGTGCGCCGTGCACAAGTAATGGCCGCAAACGGAATGGCTGTAGAAGAAGCGAGCCTCCAAGCGATTACCGAAGGCTTCCTCGTTATCTCCTTCTTCATGCTGATTTCGATCCCAGCAGGATGGTTATTAGGTAAAGAGGTGAAAAAACAGGAGGAACGTGAACATGCGGCGTCGTAGGAATATATAAAGTGGAAAAAAAGCAGTGCTACCATCGATTTGGCGGCACTGCTTTTCATTTAATCTGATTTGTTCTTCTTTTTAATCATTGAAAAGAAGCGGAAGGCGATTACGTAATCAATGGTAGCGACGACCATAAGGATAATGGTAAGGAAATCCCAACCGTCTGTTCTTGCGTTTTGCTGAGTGGCAAGAAAAAGGAACAGAGTGGCAATGAGAAAGTAAAGAATTGCCCAAAACTTAGGTGACTGACGCATTATAGTAATCCTCCAATAACTGTGATGATCGCTTGTAAATCAATGGCTTGCTGTTCTTGCAATTCAATAATTTTTTCGATTTCTTCTCTAAATACGACTTGGACAAGCATAACAAACCCATTGATACCAGCATGAGCAATAATTGGTACGATGATGCGTTTCGTTTTTAAATAAAGATAGGAAAACGTAATTCCCATAATTAAGTATACGAGAATGTTTTCGAAATCCATATGGACGACCGCGAATAAAAACCCACTTCCAAGGGCGCCGATCCAAAATCCAAACCGGCGGTACAAACTTCCGAAAATGACTTGGCGGAAGACGATTTCTTCCATTACCGGAGCGAAAACAGCAACAGCAATCGCCATCAACGGTACCGCAGTGGCAATGTTGACGATTTGATCGGTATTTTCAGATCCAGGTTCAATACCTAGAAGGTTCATTTGAATAAGGTTGGCGACAATTTGTGCACCAAACGCCATAAAAATACCAATAAATGACCAGAGAGCCGCTTCCCCGACAGGTGATTTTTCTCGAAAATCTCCATCCCTTTTCAAGCTCCTGTAGCTTAGCCAAGAGATGATGATCGTTCCGAGTGAGAATCCTGCTAATATTGAGTAGCCTTGCAGTTCATCCATGGATTCAGCAATACCCATTCCACTAATAAGCGGAATGAATAGGAGTGGAGATAATTGCACAAGTACAAAGGCAAGTAAAATAAGCCAATATCGTTTTGTCACACTGATGTCTCCTTTATATCTTTGATCTTTATGTGCCGTATTCAAAGAGGAGGACAAAAAGAGCGGTGAAAAAAATTGGAGCGCGGTCGACTAAAAAGCTTCAGGATTATGGTCCTTTGCGTTGTGACAGCTATTTTCCGACACCTTTTGACATCGTCTTTAACCAGCAAAATTTTGTTTTCGTAACGATTCATATTGTACCATAGAGTGATATAGAACAAGAAAGAGAACGATTTGGTGACTTGGCATGGAAAAGGGGAAGTGTAACGAAAAATTACCCGACTCCATACAAGTATAGTTTCGGTTAAGAACGTCGATAGTATTTATTGGTGCATGACGATAAGTGGAGTCAAGAGAAAAAATTGCAAGAAAAGTAAGGGAAAAGGGTTGCAAAAAAAATCTGATTTTATTATTATTATAATTGTGTTAGCACTCAGTTAGGTCGAGTGCTAATAAACATAGAATACAATCCGCGCAGATCGAGTCCTTTGGCTTGAGATGTCGCAAATACATTTAAGGAGGGTGTTTTCCTTGTTAAAACCTTTAGGAGATCGCATTGTCATTGAATTGGTAGAGCAAGAGGAAAAAACGGCTAGCGGGATCGTACTTCCGGATTCTGCAAAGGAAAAGCCACAAGAAGGAAAAGTTGTTGCTGCAGGTAACGGCCGCGTTACAGACAACGGAGAGCGTGTTGCTCTAGAAGTTAAAGAAGGCGACAACGTCATCTTCTCTAAGTATTCTGGCACTGAAGTGAAATACGGTGGAAAAGAATATTTAGTCCTTCGTGAAAGCGACGTTCTAGCAGTAATCGGCTAAGTTTTTTGCGGATCGAAAATAAACAATAGGCATCAAGTGCCTACATATTAAATGTGTGTTCAAAAATAAGCGCGGAGAGATTGGAAAGCTATTTTTCCCGAACTTTTTGAACATCATCTATTAAAACTAGGAGGTAGATTAAGCATGGCTAAAGATATTAAATTTAGTGAAGACGCTCGTCGCGCAATGATGCGCGGTGTTGATGCACTTGCAGATGCGGTAAAAGTAACACTTGGACCAAAAGGACGTAACGTCGTTCTTGAGAAAAAATTCGGTTCTCCGCTCATTACAAATGACGGTGTAACAATCGCAAAAGAAATTGAACTTGAAGACAACTTTGAAGACATGGGTGCAAAGCTCGTATCTGAAGTTGCAAGCAAAACAAACGACATCGCTGGTGACGGTACAACAACAGCAACCGTTCTTGCTCAAGCGATGATCGCTGAAGGTCTTAAAAACGTTACTTCCGGTGCGAACCCAATGGTGATTCGTAAAGGGATTGAAAAAGCAACAAAAGTAGCAGTTGAAGAGCTTAAATCCATCTCTGAACCAATCGAAAGCAAAGAATCTATTGCTCAAGTAGCAGCAATTTCTGCTGCTGACGATGAAGTGGGTCAACTGATTGCAGAAGCAATGGAGCGCGTTGGAAACGACGGCGTTATCACTGTTGAAGAATCTAAAGGCTTCTCTACTGAACTAGAAGTCGTAGAAGGAATGCAGTTCGACCGTGGATATGCTTCTCCTTACATGGTTACTGACTCCGATAAAATGGAAGCAGTCCTTGAAGACCCATACATCTTAATCACTGACAAGAAGATCGGAAACATCCAAGAAGTTCTTCCTGTCCTTGAGCAAGTTGTCCAACAAGGTAAGCCAATCTTGATCATTGCTGAAGACGTTGAAGGTGAAGCTCTTGCAACACTTGTTGTGAACAAGCTTCGCGGTACATTCAACGCCGTAGCGGTTAAAGCTCCTGGCTTTGGTGACCGTCGTAAATCAATGCTTGAAGACATCGCAACACTAACAGGCGGTGAAGTAATCACAGAAGATCTCGGTCTTGACCTTAAATCTGCAAGCATCACTCAACTAGGTCGCGCTTCAAAAGTTGTTGTAACAAAAGACAACACAACAGTCGTTGACGGAAACGGTGAAGCTGCAGAAATCTCAAACCGCGTAAACCAAATCAAAGCTCAGCTTGAAGAAACAACGTCTGAGTTCGATAAAGAAAAACTACAAGAGCGCCTTGCTAAACTAGCTGGTGGTGTAGCAGTGGTTAAAGTTGGTGCTGCTACTGAAACAGAACTTAAAGAGCGCAAACTACGTATCGAAGACGCCCTCAACTCTACTCGCGCAGCAGTAGAAGAAGGTATCGTTTCCGGTGGTGGTACAGCACTCGTTAACGTCATCAACGCTGTTAAAGCAGTTGACGCACTAGGTGACGAAGCAACAGGTGTAAACATCGTTCTTCGCTCCCTAGAAGAGCCAGTTCGTCAAATCGCGCACAACGCTGGACTAGAAGGCTCTATCATCGTTGAGCGTCTAAAAGGCGAAGCAGTTGGCATCGGATTCAACGCTGCTAACGGCGACTATGTAAACATGGTAGAAGCAGGAATCGTTGACCCAACGAAGGTTACACGTTCTGCCCTACAAAACGCAGCATCTGTTGCGGCTATGTTCCTAACAACAGAAGCAGTCATCGCAGACCAGCCAGACGAAGATGGCGGCGGCGCTGGCGGCGGCATGCCTGACATGGGCGGCATGGGTGGAATGGGCGGCATGATGTAATCATGCCCCCATGGCCCTTGATATCAAGGGTTTTGCTTCATCCCTACAGTCAAAATGACATACTTTTGACATACCTGGCGGGGAAAACACTATAAATCTAATGAGCCTCTCATAAGTTCACTGAACTTTTGGGAGGCTTTTTCTTCCATGTTTTCAGTAATATGCGCGTATATATTCATAGTTGTGTTTATGTCTCCATGACCTAATCGTTGCTGAATTTCCTTAACTCCTACTCCTGCTTCAATTAATAGAGAGGTGTGGGTGTGGCGTAAGGAGTGAGGGGTAAGTTCCTTATCGATACCACTAATTTTTAATAAACGTCTCATATGGGTGTTTACGGTCTTTAAGAATTCAGGGTATCCAAGGTTCTTAGCTTCCTTAGCAAAAACAAAATCCAGTTGAGTATATTCGTTCTTCATTTTTTCAATGAGATCATCCTGATGTTCTTTGTGTTTTTTGAGGACCTCCATAACTCCAGCGTCCATTTTTAGCGTTCTTATTGATCCTTTAGTTTTAGGGGTCAATAATTGATATTCTTTTGTACTATTGTTGGGGTTGTAATAAGTTTTGGTTACTCTTAAGGTTTTTTTATCCATATCTATATCCGACCATTTTAATGCGATTAGTTCACCTACTCGTAACCCACTATAAGCAAGTGTCAAAAACATGGGGTAGTCTTTATCAATACCACTTTCCTTGGCAGCATTAAAAAACGAATAAGTTCTTCTTTTTCCATAAATTTAATTTCACCTTTACTGCTTTCTACCTCCTCAACGGTTTCCACTTTGCGTGGAATTTTTGCAAAGTCGCAAGGACTGTCCTTAATTATGTTAAATTCCACAGCTTTCCTAAAAACCATTCTCCCTGTTGCATGAATACCATCCAAAGTATTAAACGCATAGCCTGCATTATGCAGCGAAGCAAGCATGGCTTGATACTGTTTGCGCGTGATATCTTTTATTTTTTTATCTCCAAAAAATCTATTTAAGTGATCCAAGTTTTGCTGTCGGTTTCTCACAGAACTAATTTTAGCGGTTTCACGATAAGTATTAATCCACTCTACAGTAAATTCTTGAAAGGTAATATTCTGTTCTTGAACATATGTGTTTTCATATACTTCCTTTTCTACTTCAACTGCAGCCATCTGAGCTTCCTTTTTAGTCTTAAACCCTCCTTTAGATGTGAATTTCTTTTTCCCGGTGGATGGATCTATACCGGTATATATTTGAAAGTACCATCTACTACCTCTTTTTCGGAAATTAGCCATATTTATCCCTCCTTTTTCATATTAAAGAATGGAGATCTAATAGATGGTACAATTCGACTCTTAATTTTTTCTAAACGTTCCATACAAACGTTCTTTGGAATCATAAAATCACGTGACAACTGGTCTACAATTGCAGGGTTAGCAAAGTTATATTCATTAATCATATGGGTGGGAAGTGAGGCATAAAGAGTAAAGTGCCTAGCATCTCTTTCCTGAAGTTCGTAAAAAGGATGAGGCATGATAGATTGGCGCCCTGAATGCCTTACAGCGTGACAAAGCTCATGAAAAAATTGTTCTCTTTGTTGTATATATGGCAGGCGACTATCCAAGACAATTTCTTGAAACTTACCTACTTTCATGTAACTAGCTTGAGTAGGTCTACAAGTCACAAAGATTTGTGACTCTGATCCAATACTGTAAACATTTAAATCATTCGGTTCTGTGAATTTGTGCTTTTTATACCACTGAGTTATTAGGTCTTCTAGAATTGTGGTTGTGTAGTAAGGAAACCTCAAACTAATCACCATCCTTACAAGCATTATACGAACGTGTGTTCTGTTAATCGATATCTTATTACAAAAAATGGATTAAAAAATATGGGTGATGGTAAATGGAATTTAAATTTCTTATCCTCAAAAACCTAAAGTATAGGAATTTATCTCCAGAGGACTTTTAAAGTAAGTATTTTTAGGGCCGTGCAATGTTAGACGACGCGGCTCCTATTTATTGTAAGAAATTCTTGTGGAAAAGAGATGAATTTGAATTAATTTATTAATGAATAAGGACTATTATCTCGAAACTGAGTCTTCAACAAAACGGGAAGGATTGCGGAATACTCAGTTTCGAGGTAATGAAGAATTTCATGCTATAATTTGAATTATATGGATCTTGATTGAGTGTTTACAAACTATGAAGGTAATTTTTAGTTAATTTACTGATTTTATAAATAACATACATTTATGGGAATTAAACTATATTCTGCATTTAGAAGGATGTAATTGTAAGAAAGTGGGGGAAATTCATGAGTAAAAACGATAGTGCGGGTATCGGTGATCCTTATTGGTATGAGTGGTCAATAGGGCTTCTAAAAGTGATTGATATGATTAATCCAGATAATGGGATTGAATCAGTTACATTGCAAGCTACAAAAGCGCAAGGGTTAGACGATGTAGTTGTGAAATACAGTAACAACAATAAAGAATACTACCAGATTAAACATACAAGGGTAGATGATAAGATTACTTTTGGATACTTAGTGTCAGAGAGTGATAAAGGGAATTCGTTATTAAGGGATATTGCTTTAGCTTGGAAAGAGATTAGACAGGAAGGTGAAGAAATCACTCCGGTCCTCTACACTAATAGAACGCCTGGAACTAGATCTGCTACCCATACCGGTACTATAGCAAATGAAGCAAAATCGTATTATTTTAAAAACGGTGGAGATGACAGAAAAACAGAACATGTACTTGTACTGAATAATGTTAGTGCAAGTCTTCTTATTTATATGCCACTGATAGGTTTGATCCAATAGAAGGAACTTATGAAACTCCTTTTAATATGACATATCTTTCAGGAGGAGTTGGGGACTTTGTTAATGAGAGCATAGAATGTTATCCCTCTACAATTTGGACTACCTTTTTTGGATGGCATCCAAGTAATGAGGATCCTCTAGTGTGGATAGACAGAAAAGGGGCGCAAGTAGCTAGGTTTGAAAGGTTACATGGTCCAATACGTAAATTAGCGGGGGACAGGTTCCATCGACAACCAATTATGCAAAGGTGGGTTGTTAATAGAAGTTCACTTGATGAAACAATTAGTGATAAAGAGAACTTGAAATTTGAAACACATAGTGACATAAAGGTAGAAAGTTTAAGAATTTAACTTATAATTAATGTGACTTCAAGCATAAGTTTTCATATAATGAAGACTTATGCTTGATTATACTTTACGAAAAAATAGGCTTTTTTTATATTGAAACGAATTATTTTACAATATACTCCACCGCAGTTTTGAACTCATCTTAACTTATTATTTATATCAGAGAACATATATCTAGCAAGTAAATTAGACGGCTTATTACCTTCTTTATGGAAAATATTCATATTTCCAAACACTAAGAAAGATTGCTTCGCTCTTGACACTGCAACATTTAGCATGTTGACACCTTTATCAAAAAAGAAACTATTATTGCTAGAATATACAGAAGAAAAGATGATAACATCCCTCTCAGCGCCTTGTAAGGAATGGACAGTTCCAACAACAACATTCTTATAATTGTTGCCTAATGCTTTTTTTATAGCTAGTTTCTGTTGAGTAAAAGGTGTGATGATGGCAATCGTCTCACTTATCGTTTTGCCGCTTACTAGAGTTAGTTGTTCTTCGTTGTTTTTGAACAATTGAGCAATAGCCCTAGCCTTATATTGGTTATATCTACTGCCACCTCTTAGCTGTGCTTCCCCTTCAATGTTGGCATACCCTACATAAGGCAAAAATTCATAATCCTTCTTTTTCGTAGCCATTGGCTCTAACTTTCCATTATAAGCAAGATCGTTACAATAGCGAATGATGTCATCTTGACATCTTCTATGCTCTGAAAGGAACATTCCCCTCATACCTTCTATTTTTTGAAAAGAGCTAGCCTTTTGAGCAGTTTTGATTAATGAAGTACCTGTTGTACTTATACCTAGCTTTTTCAACAAATGGTAGTCACGATTTGAAAGCAGTTCACAAGCAATACCACTTCGAACCATGTTAGCTTCATCAATTGGTTGCTCAATATTGGTTAAAAATTTAACGACTCTTGATAGCAATGAGGGGTGCGCTTGACGTAAATAATTCTGGCTTTTGATAATAATTACATCTAAATGATTTAACTCTTCTAATATATCTATGACATTCCACATGTTTTGAATTGTTTCTTTTACTTGATTCTGTAACCACTCCGCAGCATCTTCTAAAGACTGATTCTCAAGACCGGAATATTTTTCGAAATGCTCAATGTATGTGTGTTCTTAAATTACTTATTTACTTTGTAATATTATAGGAACGAACGTTTGTGATAGAGGTGTAATTAATGGATGGACGTAATCGGGATTGAGGGACTATTAAATGGACCTCGTTAATACTGTGTGACCAAAGGGTTTATTATCCTGAAGCTGAGTCTTCAAGATAAGGGCAGTATTCTAGAAGACTCGATTTTCGAGACTTTCATTGCGAATAAGGGGCGGTGGGGGATAAGTCGCTTTCCGCGGGGAAGACGGCAAGCCTCCTCGGTCTGTGAAGCGATCTGTGGGGTCTAGCCAGTCTATCCTTTCCCACAAGAGTCTC
The DNA here is from genome assembly GCF_002352765.1 of Alteribacter populi. Lineage (NCBI taxonomy): Bacteria > Bacillati > Bacillota > Bacilli > Caryophanales > Bacillaceae > Alteribacter > Alteribacter populi. The sequence continues at coordinate 3,317,911 of NZ_KZ293963.1, forward strand.
CTCATTTCCCACCTCCCCTTGCCGTATAAGTGGCTCAAAATCGCACAACAATAACCCTGCCATGCGTACGCGGAAAATAGTACTCCAGGCTTGTGATTACAGCAATTTCATCCACAGTCTTCCAGAATAGGGAGCGATTGTTCAATAAGAGCAATCGCTTTCTTACAAGCATTAACGTATAAAAAATTATACGAAAAGTTAAAATAAGGGTGTTTTATATATTTTTTTATATGATATAATAAAAAAAGTTAATTCGAATTTATATGTGACTCCCACTAATTAAACAGAATAAGTACTTATACGATTAAGAAAGTAGGATATATCTTTTATCGAAAACTATAATCGGGCTGAGAGGTAGAGAGAGATGGAAGAAAAAAAGCAAATATTAGAGAGATACATTCCCTTAGCAAAATCAACGGCTAAAATGTTTGGACATCATTGTGAAATTGTTATTCACGATTTAACAAACCCCCAAGCATCTGTCATATTCACAATAAATAGTCATGTAACGGGTAGAGAAGTTGGTCAATCCTTTGATCATCTCGTGACAACGGTATTACAATCGAAAGACTTTAAAGAAGATCATCTGGCCGGTTATACATTTGTTACAGAAGATCAACGCACGATTCGCTCTTCAACAACGTTAATTCGCGATTTCAACCAGAAAGTGATCGGTGCTTTCTGTATTAATTTCGATGTGGAAACATTACTTCAAATGCAACAGTTTATGAACACATTTCTTCCAACACCAGTTCTAGTAGAAGAAAAAGAAGAAAAAGAAGAAAAACCAAGTCCTGAGATTAAAAATGTAGAGGAGATCGTTGATGGTTTAATTAATCAAATCATACAAAACAGTGCTCATCCAGCTATGAAACGCCATGAAAAGGTAGAATTGATTCGTTTCATGGATAAAAAAGGGATTTTTTCAATGAAGGGATCTATCGATAAGGTTGCAGATTCATTAGGCATATCAAAGGTCACTGTTTATAGCTATTTAGATGAAATAAAAAATAAATCAAGGTAAGGAGAAAACAATGAAAAGTATTTTTGAAGTAGAAAACTTAAAATCTAATGGTCATTACGCACTTGCGACTATTCATGATGATATCGTCTATGTTTCCGGACAATTTTCTATTGATCCAGAAACTCGTGAAAGGAAATATGGTTCCGTTGAAGAGGAAACAATCCAGGCACTTAATAATATAGAAATGATTGTAGAAGCAGCTGGAAGCAAAAAAGAGCAAATATTGCGTATGACATTATACATTCCTGATGTAGAACTATGGGATAGGGTAGATGCTGTTTATAAAGAATTTTTCGGAGAATATAAACCGGCTCGTACAGTGGTACCTACAAATAAATTACATTTTGGATTTAAAATAGAAGTTGATGCCATCGCGTATATATAAATTTTTTTGAATCTGGTATATAAAAAAATCTATTATATATAAAAAAATCTAAAGGATGGATGAAGGATGGAACAATATATTTGTAATGATTGTGGAAAAAAGCATGCTATTACGCCCGTTATATGGAAATGTACGTGTGGCGGTTTTTTAAATTTGGAAAAAGATACTCCTACAATAAATGTGGAATCATGGAATCGCTATCCGAACTCATTATGGCGTTATTTAGAAACCATGCCATTCCAAAAGGATTCAAATACTTGGAAGTCTATAACAATGGGAGAAGGTCAAACCCCTTTAATTGTTCTAGATTCTCTTGAACCAAATACTTATGTAAAAGTTGATTATATGATGCCTACTTTATCCTTTAAAGACAGAGGAGCTGCAGTTTTAATGACGAAGGCAAAAGAACTGGGGGTCAAAAAAGTTATTGCGGATAGTAGCGGGAATGCTGGAACTGCCATTGCTGCCTACGCTGCACGTTGTAATATTGCTTGCGACATTTATCTAAGAGATGAAACGTCCCCCAAGAAAATTGCACAAGTGAAATCTCATGGTGCCACGATTAAACAAATTCAGGGGACTCGGGAAGATATTGCAGCAGCTGCCCAACAAGCGGTAAAAGAAGAAAAAGTCTTTTACGCAAGTCATGTATATAATCCTTTTTTTTATGAAGGAACGAAGACGTATGCCTACGAAATTTACGAGGAATTGAATGGCGCACCCGATACCTTAATTATTCCTGTTGGGAACGGAACACTTCTACTAGGTGCCTACTATGGCTTTAAAGAGTTATTTTCCAATGGATTAATTAGTAGAATACCGAAAATTATTGCTATCCAAGCAGCAAATTGCTCCCCACTCATAGAGGCCTTCAATAATGGGAATTTAAAAGCTCACCCAGTTACGAATAAAGGTACTATGGCAGAAGGGATTGCTATTGCAGCACCAGCTCGCTCCTCTCAAATTTTAGAAGCTGTACGCAAGACTGATGGTGATTTTATCACCGTTGAAGAAGATGAAATTCTGAGTGCCCGTGAGAAACTTAGTGATAAAGGCTTTTATGTTGAAGTAACATCAGCGGTAAATTATGCTGGCTACTTAAAATATAAGAAAGACCCAAAAGAAAAAATAATTGTCCCCCTTTGTGGCGCAGGAATTAAATCGGGATGACTGCTCTTATCCTTAGTTCCATGTATTAGCATGACCCTAGGGAGAAAAGAGCAGATAGATGAAAGGTGTAGGAGGGGTGACGATGAAAAGTAAGCCAACCATTAAGATAATTGCAACAGGTGGAACGATTGCGGGAGCTGGATCTTCAAGTACAACAACCACTGGCTATAAACCTGGTGCCGTATCTATTGAAGAATTATTAGAGGTAACACCGAACTTAAGCGATTTTTCCAATATAGAAGTAGAACAGTTGTTTAATATTGACAGTGTGGATATGACAACAGAACGTCTATTGGCGTTGAGTAAATACGTAAATGAAACATTGTTAGATGAAGAAGTAGATGGCGTTGTAATCACACACGGAACAGATACACTGGAAGAAACAGCATACTTTTTACATTTAGTAATTAAAAGCCATAAACCAGTCGTAATAGTTGGGTCAGTTAGACCAGCAACAGCAATCAGTGCAGACGGTCCGTTAAATCTCTATAATGGTGTGAAAGTGGCTTGTGAGCGCCAAGCACATGGCAAAGGTGTATTGGTTGTCCTAAATGACAGGGTTGGTTCTGCACGGTACATGGCGAAAATGGCTACTACAACGGTCGATTCGTTTAGAGCTCTTGAACAAGGTTATATAGGTGCGATTGTAGGAGGGGAAGTACACTTCTATTATAAAGATATTACTAAGCTTCATACAATGGATTCAATTTTCGATGTAAACACCATTGTACAACTGCCGGAGGTTCCAATTATATATTCTCATCTAGGAGACGGTCGGTTTTTATATGACGCAGCCGTCCAGGTAGGTTCTAAAGGTATTATTGTGGCTACTGCTGGGGGTTATACCATATCTAAACAAGCAGAGCAGGGAATTCAAGATGCTTTGAAAAAAGGTGTTGTAATCATAAGGTCTTCACGATTAAGTACGGGAATTGTTAGCCGAACAAGTATGGATAATCAACAGCATTATATAGCAGGTGAATCTTTGAATCCTCAGAAGGCACGGATTCTTCTTATGCTTGCATTAACTGTTACTAATGATAAAGATGAAATACAACAGTTTTTTCGTACTTATTAAGGACTAATGATAATCTGGATATCTCGATTCCGAGTATTCATGAAACGGGGGCAATTGTTGTATAAGCTTTGATTACATTACATGAATACCCGATACTCCTTCAATTGGTAATATATATTGAAGAAACTCGAGTAATTAAGAATATGTTCCTTTGGGGCAGAAATGGGGCAGGATTTCGTAATTATTGCCCCGTTTCTATTTGGATTCATCAGATTTAATCCCCAAAGAGGAATTTGCTGGTATTACAACCTTACTTATAAAGTTTAATCATATGCACTCCAACAGCCTTCTAAGCTGTTGGTCTTTTTGTGACGGAATTTTAAACATTCATCAAGGAGAATGTGACTTTTAAAAGTCACAAGAAAAGTAACGAGGGATAAAATAATGTGATGTGTATATAGGAGGTAACGATGAGTAAAAGTAAAATTATTATTAGTTTGTTAGTTATATCTCTTTTAGGAAATGTGTTGTTTTTCTATAAGTGGCAGCAGCAAGCGTCAATTATTGAGCAAAAACACATGGATTTTTTAGATGAAACGGTACATTTGAAAGCATTCAGTGTTGATGACCCTACTATATTTTCCCGTCAGAGGCTTGTGATGCTTGATAGGTTATCTAAAGCTACCTCAAGTATCTATTATGCCAATCAATTATATGAAGTTGATTCTCCAATAACACTGGAAGTTACCAAGACATTAAGGGATTTCGAAAGAATTTTAAATGAGAAGTACATACCAGTTGTGGAGAAAATAATTCAATCTGATGAACCCATTTCTAAAGAGGATGAACAGATGCTATTGCAGTTAGGTAACCATTATGAAAAAGCTGGTTTTCCAGAAAGTAAAAAAGTAAGTACAATTGGATTGGACACTTATATGAAATCTGTTAACAAGTTTATTGAACTTGAAAAAGAGGCTAAGAGCTAAAAATCATCCACAACGATTACCAGTAATGGGTGTTACAATACATCTTGTGACTTTTTAAAAGGAGCATCTGACTTGTGAGGAGGTTTTAGAACCTCACAGAAAACCTCACGAATCGGAAAAGTTTACCGAAACAACACGAACTTATGTTCTATTTTTGGTTGCGTGGTTAAATCGAATTAAGGAATATTCAAGGGGCTAGAAAGTGAGGAAAAGTTTTTTCAAGTATGGGCGGCATGATGTGATAGCGCCCAAAGCCCTTTCATCAGAGGGTTTGAGAACAAATTGACTGGATTTTGACTGGTTTTTAATATCTTCAACTAAATTTACAAGCCTCTCAAGAGTTTATAAACTCTTGAGAGGCTTTTCATTTATTCTAAAAAATAGACCCGAATTCTAAAATATTCGAATTGGGGTCTGTAATCATATAGTGATCTTATTGTTAATTATCCACGTGGTTACCTGTATATTATGCCACCGTCAGTTAAAATCGCCTGTCCAGTAATATAATCTGCATCTTCAGAAGCCAGGAATGCTACTAAGTTTGCAACATCTTCTGGCTTTTGTGTACGACCTAATGAGATGGAAGAAGAATATTGTTCTAATGCTTCACCTTTTTTAGTGCCTATTACGTCCATGAATTTTTCGTCTAAACGATCCCACATACCTGTTGCTGCAATTCCAGGACAATAAGCATTAACTGTAATGTTATCTTTCGCTAACTCTTTAGAAGCAACTTGTGTCAATCCGCGAACCGCAAATTTAGAAGCACTATACGTAGTTAAGAAGTCAAATCCTTCATGACCTGCAATGCTCGAGGCATTGATAATCGTACCACCGTGCCCTTGTTCTTTTAATTGCTTTGCAGCGGCTTGAATACCAAATAATACACCTTTAACATTTACATCTAGTACAAAATCAACGTTTTTGGGATCTATTTTTTCAATTTGTTCAACTTCACCTTCGACACCAGCGTTATTAATGTATACATCTAATTTTCCGAATTTTTCCACTGTATGTTGTACTAAGGAATTATGGTCTTCTGGATTCGTCACGTCTGCAACTAAGGCACTTACTTCGTATTCTTTACCTTTAAATTCTTCAAATGTTTCATTTAAAACTTCTTCATTAATATCACTTAATACAACTTTGTAGCCCTGTGAGCCTAATTTTTCTGCAATCCCTTTACCTAACCCTTGTGCTGAGCCGGTAATTACTGCAACTCTATCTAACGACATGTGTATAACCACCTATTAAGATTTTTGTATTCATTCTAGTTCTACCCATGATGTGGTTTTCTAAACTTTCAAATCTGCAAGAGCTTACCCATTTCGGCACTTGACCCCTAGCACGGTAATGCTTTAACGCAGCGCAATGGGGGCCAGGCACTCTGGCCTTCGAATAAATGAAGTTGTGCATCTTATTTGGTATTATCTCGAAATCAAGTTTTTCATATAAGGGCAGGTTAGTTGAAGGCACAGTTTCGAGATAACGATCGTTTTTTGAAACTATATCATTACTGTTTCGTAGATTAAGTAAGGTACTACAAACGATGGGAAGGTGATAATTTGCATTCTGAAAATACTATCATAAATCACTTTGAAGCATATAAAGAAGCTTTATTTCAAGAAATAACGGATGAACTGATTATGAAATATTTTGAACTAACCTCCAACCCCTCCATAGAGGAAATGGCTCAAATAAAGACTCAGAGATGGAGCCTTTCACGCAGTTGATTTCTTTTCAAAGAATGGCCGCCAAAATAATCTGGGATATTTATTTGATGAGTCTCCCACCAACAGTGGATGACGGTTTTGACTTTTGGAAAAAAATCATTTGTAGGAAATCACCAAATATCTAAGGAACTGATGTAAACTTGCTAATAAAAAAGGCAGTTAGAATCAAATTTAAAGGAGGGGGAGTAAAATGGTAGATTTAAGTGAAAAACCAGTTATCGTCGGAGATAAAATTATTCTAAGACCTTTTAAACAGGATGACTTTCCTTATATAGAGGAATGTTTAAAGGATCCCGAAGTCATCAAACTGACCGGAAGCACCTCGGAATTCGACAGGGAGGCCGTTTACCATTGGTACAGTACTAGAAATGAGCAGGCTGACCGCTTAGATCTTGCGATTGTAGATTCCTCCCAGGAGATCGTAGTGGGGGAAGTGGTCATCAATTTATACGACGAGAAGCGCCACAGTATGAATTTTAGAATACTTATCGGACCCAGAGGGAGAAACCGCGGGTTGGGAACTGAGGCAACCCGGCGTATCATTGATTACATCTTTAAAAATACAACACTTCATCAAATAACTTTGAGTGTGTATGACTTCAACCCGATAGCGAAGAATGTTTATAAAAAGGCAGGGTTCGTTGTAGAAAGTATCGAAGAAAATGAGCTGGAGTTCGAGGGAGAGTGGATTGATTCCATCAATATGAAATTAACAAGAGAAGAATGGCTGCTTATATACACTGTTCGATAAAATAGAAGCGGGTGCATAGTAGGAAAGCACCCGCGACTTCTAATTATTTTTTTCTCTTTGATTTTTTCATGAAACCTAGGAGATGTTTTTGTGACTGGATTATGACTGGATATTGTTGATAAAGTAATAAAACTTATTGTGGTTAATAAATTTATTTGTTAACGGAAGCCTTGTAATATTAGGGTTCCGCGCATCTTATTATTGTCCTATTAATTAGCCGAGTGAATGGGCGGCATGATGTAAGGCTATAAGCCTTCATCTTGAGAAATAGTTAAGGCTATTTTTCACCCTTTCTGAGAACCAGTTATGTAAATAATTTATATCAGTAGCAATAATAACCACTTCCTATAAAAATTAGGGAGTGGTTTTTTGTGTTGTTAAAATTTGCGTATCAAAAATATGGTCAAAACTTTGAGCCAATAAATAGTGATAATGATTTTTTGAAACCATAGCCAAACTTAGACAGAGCGGTGTTGAGACGATTTTGCCTTGAACTTAACAAGCTGATGACAACAAAAAGTGGGGTTGAATTTGTATCGATGTATTGACAAAAAAAAGTAGCGCATGTACTTTAATGTTATGGTAATGATAATCATTTTCAATTATAATATTAATTATTAATAAATCTATGTTTCGAGGCAACTCGAAATTTTTTTAGCGTTATTATTGAGAATGATTATCATTTGTGAAAGGGGAGATAAAAAGGAGGGGAATCAAGGTAATTTATCTATATTGTAATTACATATAGAAAAAACGTAATTCAATAAAAAAAGAGAGAGGGAAACAAATGTTTAAATCTAAAAAATCTCTATATATAATTACAGCAATTCTATTGTTAATGGCATTCGCTGTTATGCAAATGAGCCAGCAGATACAGGAGGGCAATCGGAAGATAACACGGCTGGAAACAACGAAAATGATAACGATAACATTGATGAAAATAATACAACAAATGAAAGTATGCGAGTAGTTAATCACACTTTAGGTGAAACGGAAATGGAGGAGAAGCCAGAAAGAATTGTGACCTTATATCAAGGAGCAACAGATGTTGCTGTTGCTTTAGGAGTGAGGCCAGTAGGTATAGTTGAGTCACAAACGTATATCCATTCTCCCCCAAGGCCCTACTGCTCCCGAGGGATTGACAGTGAACCAATTAGTACGACAGGGAAGATATCCTCATCAAAGCTGGTTAAAACAATGGTCTAAAGAAGATGAACGAATGGTTCAGCTAGCACTTGAATCAACTAATATGCAGTCATTCTCAGGTCATGCTGTAGAGGCTTTGTCAGGAGGTCAGCGACAAAGGGCGTGGATTGCCATGGTATTGGCTCAAGCAACAAATACCATTTTATTGGATGAACCGACAACCTATTTAGATTTATCTCATCAAGTTGAAATCTTAGACTTACTTTTTGACTTAAATAAAAAAGAACAGCGTACGATTGTGATGGTTCTACACGATTTGAATTTAGCTTGTCGTTACGCAGACTATATTGTCGCCGTTCATAATAAAAATATTTTTTCAGAAGGAAAGCCCGAAGATATCGTTACCTGTGAGATGGTTCATCACGTATTCGGCATGAAGTGTCAGATTGGGTGTGATCCCATTTTTGGTACGCCATTATGCATCCCTTATGGACAAGGGAGGAGAATAAAAGATGAAAATCAAGACATGGCCATCGTTTGTGAAGTGGGACATGGGGACAGGTCCCGTGTCCCGAGTGTTCTTGAACCTGGAGTCCCTAAGTGTATAATGATAACTTCGCCTTAAACCGCTGAATGAATATTGCCACCGAGTAGATCCATCTTTGCCATGTTTTTATGCCACTAATGACATAATTTTGACCCACCTCTGCCATATGAGGACCACCTGTAAACGTTAAACTAGAATCAAATAAAACTGGACAGATTTCCTCAGATAAGAAAGATAAAATTCAGAGATGTCTGGCGCAAGCGGACTCCTCGCTTGAGTCTTAAGCTTGTCGGGGATGAACAAGGCGCCCCGTGCTTTTCTTAAGAACTATAGTATCATTTCCATTATCTATCATATTAATTATCGGTCTTGTCGTTTAGTAAATAGTTAAGGATCGTAAATCGAAACATTCGGAAAGGCTAAGTAAGGATAATCCTGCTTAGCCTTTTTGTCATGTTATGGTAGAATCGTGTTACCAATACTTATAGGAGAACTGATGTGTATGGCGCCTTTAAATGATGATCAATTAGAAAATATCCGAAATCAACGTAAGATACAAATTATGCGAGCTGCTATTAAAGTGTTTGCAACAAATGGCTTTAAACTAACAAAGATTAGTTTAATTGCGAAGGAAGCGGGAATTAGCCATGGCTTAGTTTATCATTATTTCAAATCAAAGGAAGAAGTGTTATATGAAAGCCTCGAATGGGCTATAGAATTAAATGAAACGCGTAAATTTCTTAACGAGCTTTCTGAAATGGCATTATCCCCATTAGAAAAAATACGTAAATTTACGAAGTTTGCCCTTTCATCAAGCAAGTCTGAAAGCAGTGATATATTTCGAATTATCCAGCACTTAGAACGTACGGAAGGTGTTCCCAGCCATATACTTGAATTTACGAAAAACGTCGGAATGATGTATGTTGAATTTTTTATTCCTATTTTTATAGAAGGACAAGAAGCTGGTGAAATTATCCAAGAAGATCCTGAAGAGCTAGTTGGACTGTTTCTAACCATTATTTCTGGAGTGATAGCAGATGATCCAGATTATTGGCATGAAAATATGGATCGTAAAATCGCCATTTTCTTGAGAATGATTACGAAACGTTAATCCAGTTCTTAAGTCCCCCTCGATTTGATCAGAAAAATTCCTGATTGACAAAAGAGGGGGTTCATTATAACCTTTTATTGACTGGTTTAATCAATCAAAAATCAGTCAATATTTTTAGTTTGAAATTGACTGATTAAGTCAATCGAAAAGGAGTGGTGAAATGAAAGATAGCATAATTGCTGTTCATGATTTAAAGAAATCCTACGGAAAGCACACCGTTTTAGATGGTTTACATTTCGAAGTCGAGCGTGGATCAATCTTTGCATTACTTGGAGAAAATGGTGCTGGTAAAACGACAACTGTACGTATTTTATCTACACTAATCCAGGCAGATAGTGGTACAGCGACGATTGCTGGATACGATACGTATCGTGAATCTGAATCTGTGAAACAAAAAATTAGCTTGACCGGTCAGTATGCTTCAGTAGATGAATTGTTGACAGGAGAGGAAAATCTCATGATGATGGGGCATCTAAATCACTTGAACCGCCAGCTAGTGAAAAAACGGACAACGGAACTACTGGAACAATTTGAGTTAACCAATGCTGTAAAAAAACAAGTAAAAACCTATTCTGGTGGGATGCGCCGAAGACTTGATATTGCTATTAGCTTGCTTGCCTCTCCGCAAGTTATTTTCTTAGATGAACCTACAACAGGACTTGATCCACGTAGTCGGAGAAATATGTGGAGCTTAATCCAAGACCTTGCAAAGAACGGCGTAACCATTTTTTTAACGACACAATATTTGGAGGAAGCAGATCAGCTTGCAGATAAAATTGCTGTCATTGATGGCGGAAAGATCGTAGAAGAAGGAACAGCTGAAGAGCTAAAAAGCATGATAGGTGATGAAAAGCTAGAATTAACCTTTGATGATTTGAATGCATTCCAACAAGCTTTAAAGCTTTTACAAGGGCAAGTAAATGAAAATGGCCGTAGCATTTCGGTTCGTACCGGTTCAACAGAAAGTTTGCGTCAGCTACTCAACACATTACATGAACACGGTATCGAACCAAGCTCTGTCAATTTCCGTAAACCAACGCTTGATGATGTTTTTATGGATTTAACAAATCGCAAAAGAAAGGAGCTATCCGCAAATGCGTAAATCAAAATTTTATTGGGCCTTATCAGATGGCTGGACGATGTCCCAACGTAGCTTAAAACATATTTTCCGTGAGCCTGAGTCCCTGTTAATGGCTATCGGTCTACCAGTTGCAATCATGGTTATGTTTGTCTATGTTTTTGGAGGTGCAATTCAGACGGGGACAGAATATGTAAATTATGTTGTTCCAGGAGTAATCATCACATGCGCAGGATTTGGAAGTTCTTTGATAGCAATTAGTGTTACACAGGACATGGTTGGTGGATTGTTTGAGCGTCTTCGCAGCATGCCGCTCCTCCCTTCATCCTTAATGGTCGGTCATGTAACTGGAGGATTTATTCGCAATGCGATTGCTACTACTGTCATCTTTTTTGTGGCACTACTCATTGGGTTCCAGCCAAATGCAGGGTTCATAGATTGGCTTGGTGTTATTGGACTTTTGTCTCTATTTATGTTTTCGCTCAATTGGTTCTTTGTAGCCATTGGTTTAATCACGAAAAGCGTGGAAACGGCAAATGCTGCAACATTTCCAATGCTATTCCTTCCATATGTTAGTAGTGCTTTTGTACCTACTGAAACGATGCCGACATGGCTCCACGCCTTTGCAGAGAACCAGCCAATGACTCCATTGATTGAAACTTTACGTGGACTTCTTATTGGAACACCAATTGGGAACAATGCTTGGTTAACTATTCTTTGGTTTGGATCTCTATTAGTTTTAAGCTTTATCATTTCTGTAGCTATTTTCAAACGAAAGAAAAAAGAATAATCTGTGGCAAGGAGTAAGAGAAGATGACGTCTCTGATTTTTTCAGAGTATTTATCACAGTCTATGGCCCCATAAGATATTTAAGTCTTATAGGGACACGGGACCTGTCCCCGTGTCCCTCTCCCCATGTCCTTCAAACACTTGAAATCGCAGCATTTATATGATTTTCTTAAATAAAGATGAGTGGCTTATTCATTAATAAAGCGAGGAGAGCGTATGGATTTTCTTATTTGGGTCGTTATTGTTGTGTTTTTCCTTTTGAGCTTTGTCGGGCTCGTTTATCCCGTGATTCCAGGGATCTTGATGATTTGGTTAGGGTTTCTGACGTACAACTTTCTCATAGAATCATTAGGTTTCTGGGCATGGGGGAGCCTGCTGGTACTAACTATTTTCGTTTTCGTTGCTGACTTTATAGCCAATTTTTATTTTGTGCAAAAGTCCGGCGGTTCCAAGTGGGGAGGAAGGATGGCAGTCATCGGTATTGTCATCGGAGCCTTCGTACTCCCGCCCTTTGGTGTGATTCTTGTTCCGTTTGTTTTAGTATTCCTGACAGAATACCTTCAGAGTCAAAATATCAAGTTAGCTATTAAAATAGGTACAGGCACTATTTTTGCATTTCTAAGCAGTACATTCGCAAAGCTGATCATTCAATTAATCATCATCGTGATTTTCTTGTGGGATGTGCTGTTTATATGAAAGATAGGTTTCTGTAGTTTCAGGTTGATCTGTTCTATAGTAGAAGACTCTTATGTTTAATTCTGTATAAATCCGGGAGATGGGCAACTGGAATCACACGTTAAATTTAACAGAAGGGTCTATATATGCTATACCGCTTTAATCAACAAAATAAATTAAAAGAGACCTCCATCAAAACTTGATGGGGGTCTCTTTTTTCAAGAATTTATATAGACCCCTAAGCGGTTTTTCTTATTTCTTTGGTAATGTGGAGATAGATCTTCTTTAAAGTGTCTTCATCATCGTGTCCAAGTCTTTCGAGAAATCCTAGGGATTTTCAATCTTGATGAATCTTTGTTATAAATTAGAGTTAGTGGGCAAAAGGGAATGCTAGAAAGTAATTTGTAAATAAATATTATGAGAAAGAGTCCAGCTAAAAGGGGAGAGAAGGATGAGTGATGCAATAAAAGTGCTAATTGTTGAGGATGATCCAAATATTTGTGATTTATTACAATTGTATTTGGAGAAGGAAGGGTATCGGGTTTTCTTGTCTTATGATGGTGAAGAGGGGTTGGCTCAATATTATGATGGGAATCCTGACTTTGTGATTTTGGATATTATGTTGCCGAAAATGGATGGCTGGGAAGTGTGTCGGGAAATACGTAATGATCGCAATATCCCTGTTTTGATGCTGACGGGTAAAGGGGAGAGCTATGATAAGGTTAAGGGGCTTGAGCTTGGAGCCGATGACTATGTCGTAAAGCCTTTTGAATCTAAGGAGATCATTGCGAGAATGAAAGCGATATTGAGAAGGACAAATCCTCACTTGAAAACACAAAAGAATATTGAGTTAACGCAATTATTGATAAACATGAAGGAGTTCAAAGTTTATCGGAGGTCTAAAGATATCAATTTGCCGCCAAAAGAGTTAGAGTTACTCTATTTTTTAGCTTCACAGCCAAATCAGGTTTTTACACGACAGCAATTGTTGGAGAAGATTTGGGGCTTTGATTATGAGGGGGATGTCCGAACGATCGATGTTCATATTAAAAGAATTCGTGAAAAACTAGGGGATGAACTTCCGCACTGGTCATTAAAAACGATTAGAGGTGTTGGCTACAAGTTTGAGGTGAATCTCGGTGTTTAAGCGAAGGGGAATGTTTGTAAAGTTATTTTTTACATACTTGATCATTTTGTTCCTATCTTTTATTTTTATTGGCCTTGCTGTAAATGCATTTGTACAAAACGAGATTATTAATCGGTATCATAATGCATTTGAACACCAGCAAGAACAGTTGATGTCTTTTTTTGATTTAGCAGATGATGAAGAATGGGAAGAAAGTGTTGTTGAGTCATCTCTTGAATTAAGTATGAATCAGGAAGATCGGATGATTTTTCTTTTTGATTCAAGTGGAAATATAACATATAATACGAGTTTATTTGAGCAGATTGATATGGATTTAAAGATTGATGAGCTGATTTTGAGTGGGGAAAATACGTCGAAAAGGGTCCATGACAATGAACATGTCGTCTATTTAATGTCTGCCCCTCTTACCCTGCTGTCGGAAGATCATACGATGGTCATGGTGTTTCATGAGTTTGACAGTGAATCAAAGCAAATTAGGTATATTATTAACACGACGTTATTGATTGCGATTATCATCGCTGGCGTCATTATCTTTTTTACCTCTAGAAAAATGACCTCTCCACTTAGAGAGATGAATGATAGTGCCTTACAGTTTGCTAAAGGGAATTTTTCACACCGCGTAAAAATTAAAACAAAAGATGAAATCGGCCAGTTGGGGGAGACGTTTAATTATATGGCGAAAGAGTTAGGGAGTATTGATCAAATGAGGAAAGACTTTGTCGCGAATGTTTCCCACGATTTACGCTCACCTCTGACTTCGATTAAAGGGTTTTTGGGGGCGTTAATGGATGGAACAATTTCAGGTGATCAGCAGTATAAGTATTTCTCAATCATGAAAAAAGAAACAGAACGACTGATGAAGCTGGTGAATGATTTATTAGATATGGCAAGGTTAGAGGCAGATCAGATGCAAGTTCATCCTGTTTCTTATAACTTAACAGAGCAATTACGCTTAACCGTTGCAAAAATGGAACCAACGATTACTCAGCAGCAAATTGAAATAGAATTACTAGCAGACAAAGATGTGTATGTTGTTGCAGATCCGAATCGGATTGATCAGGTATTAATTAACTTACTTCAAAATGCCGTTCAATTTTCCAATGAAAACAGCAAGATTGAAGTTATTATTGAGAGCGGTATAGAAGAAGTTACGGTTCACATACGAGATTATGGTTTAGGAATGAGCGAAGAAGACTTGAAGCATGTATGGGAAAGGTTTTATAAGAAAGAAAAAGCTCGCTCCACTAAAGGTGGTACTGGAATTGGGTTATCGATCGTAAAGCATATTATCGATTTACACAAAACTTCCATCTCTGTTAAAAGTGAAATGAATAAAGGGACAACAGTAACGTTTACATTACCGATTGATCAAAAGAAGGAAAATGATTTTTAGAAATTCAATGGGGTTATAAAAGGGAGACTTTCATTACGAATGGAAGTCTCTCTTTTTGTTCATCTTGTGTTCATATTCACATGATAAATTGATTAAGTAACTAAATAATTAATGATCTTAACTGTAAGGCGGGGTGTCTATGGAAAGGGAAAACATCATAAAGGAGTTAGAAGATGTCATATTTGATATTAACTTGTTTTTAAAACATGAATTTGGCAATGAATTTTGTAATCAATTTAAAAAGAAATTTTTAAGTCTTTCACCGAATCAGCAAATGGTTTTGTTCTTAGTTGACAAAAAAGGAATTAATCAAGTGAAGGATATTTCTCTTTACTTAAATATTTCTACAAGTGCAGTAAGCCAACTCGTGGGGAAGTTAGTAAGATTGGATATCCTGCATCGGAAAGTTGAGGAATCAAACCGTAGAAACACCTTAATAGAGATAGGACCTAAAGGAAGGGTGTTATTAAACGAAATGGATCAGATAAAATCAACTATTTTCCATAAGTATTTATCGAAAATGGAAGAAGAAGACTTGCTCATTTTTAAAAATAGTTTTAAAAATTTTCTTCGTATTATTGCAGATAGTCAGGAGGACCAGAAAGCATGAAAGTAACCAAGTTTTCGATCAAAAGACCGATTTTTACAATTGTAACGATGGTTTTATTTTTACTTTTAGGAGCGATCTCGTTAACGAATATTCCGTTAAAGCTCATGCCGGATATTGATCCGCCGATAGGGGCTGTTGTGACAAGTTATCAAAATGCAGGACCTGAGGAAGTGCTTGATAATGTTTCACAGCCATTAGAGAACAGTTTATCTACCGTTGAAGGGTTAAATAACATTAGCTCTATTTCAATGGAAGGGGCATCCATGACGGTCTTAGAGTTTTCATGGGATACATCGATTGATGATGTCGAGAATGATATCATTAGCGGAATGAATCAAGCGCAATTACCAGATGGCGCTGGATCGCCCTCATTTATGAAGTTTGATCCATCTCAAATGCCAATCATTCAAATGTCACTTTCATCGGCTGATGATGACAACTTGAGTGAATTAGCGGATGATTTATCGATGGAGCTATCGAAGTTAGAAGGGATTGCCTCGATTGATATTACTGGTGAAGAAGTAGATGAAATCGTCATTGAATTAGATCAGTATGCATTAGAAGACTACGGACTGGATCAATCAGATGTTGTTTCTGCGGTTCAAGCTCATAATATAACATCACCAGGTGGTATGGTTCAAAGTGGTGACTTAGAGTATACGACGCGCGTTTTATTTGAAATAAACAGTATTGATGATATTGAAGGCACGGTCCTCACAGTGGACGAGACAACGGGTGATGAAATTACAGTGGCTGATGTTGCTGATGTTGAATTAGTAGCAGAAAATACAGAAGCTATTACTCGGACAAATCAGGAACCAGCGATCATGATGAGTGTTCAGCAGCAATCTGATGCCAACTTGGCTCAAGTTTCCACTGTATTTAATGATCGTTTACATGAGCTTTTAGATGAAGATAAATACAGTGACTTAGATGTAGCTCTCCTTTTTGACCAAGGGGAGTATGTGGAAGAGGCGGTTTCGAGTGTCTCAGTGGCATTAATTTTAGGTGGAATTTTTGCGATTCTTGTTTTATTTGGCTTTTTAAGAAATGTAAAAACACCACTTATTATCGGCATTGCCATTCCATTTTCGGTGATTGTCACCTTTGTATTAATTTACTTCACGAATCTTTCTTTAAACATTATGACTCTGGGTGGCTTAGCTTTAGGGATAGGGATGTTAGTCGATAACGCCATTGTCGTTATTGAGAATATATATCGGCATCTGTCTATGAAAAAAGATCCTAAGTCAGCGGCTCTCGATGGAACAAAAGAAGTTGGTGGAGCGATTACGGCATCGACGTTAACGACGATCTCTGTTTTCCTGCCAGTCGTCTTTATTTCTGGTATTGTCGGAGATATTTTTATGGAGTTTGCGTTAAGTGTCTCCTTTAGTTTATTAGCTTCTCTTGCAGTGGCATTAACGGTCGTTCCGATGATTGCTAGCAGGATTTTAAAAGCGCCAAAAGAAAATGTTGAAGAAAAGCGCCAGCAAAGCAAGTTTATCCAAATCGTAAGCAACTCAATTAAATGGTCGCTAAAGCACCGTTTCGGAGTATTAGCCATTACATTTTTATTATTAGTTGCTGGAGCAGTTGGGGTTTCACAAGTCGGAGTTGAATTTATTCCTGACACAGACGAAGGTTTCTTCCAAATTGATATAGAAACAGAACGTGGAACGCCGCTCGAGGAGACTCTATCTGAGGTTGAGAGTATAGAAGAAGTTCTCGATGACGAAAGTGATATTTTACATTATATGAGTACGGC
The DNA here is from genome assembly GCF_002352765.1 of Alteribacter populi. NCBI lineage: Bacteria > Bacillati > Bacillota > Bacilli > Caryophanales > Bacillaceae > Alteribacter > Alteribacter populi. The sequence goes on from NZ_KZ293963.1 coordinate 3,335,242, forward strand.
TGGTTCAAGTGGTGCAGAAGGTGCAGTGTTTGGCGGATCTGGTTCTCATGAAGCATCGATTTTTATCACAATGGCTCCTTTAAACGAGAGAAACGTTTCGACGCTCGATTTTGCTGATTCTATTCGCAGAGATGTAGAGCGCGCAGCACCTGATGCAGAAGTTTCGGTACAACAGCAAGCAATGATGGGTGGAGCACCAAATACGGTTACGTTTAACGTAACAGATGCTGACCCGACAAGACTAGAAGAGGTCGTTTTTGAAATCACCGATGAATTTGAAGATATGAGTGAATTCAATGAAGTCACAAATGATTTGACGGAGACGGTAACCGAAATACAGTTTGTTGTCGATGATGAAGCAGCAAGAGAACATGGCTTTGTTCCTGCACAAATTGCTCAAATGGTCAATGAAAAAATGAATGGTGCTCTTGCCACTCAAATCGTCACGGATCAAAATGATATTTATGAAGTCCATGTACGATACGGAGACGAATTCACGAGTACAATTGACGATGTGGAAGACTTATTACTCCGAAGTCAAACAGGGGAATATGTACCACTAAGTGACGTTGTCGAAGTAGTCGAAGGTGAAGGTCCGGTAACCATTAATCGGATTAACCAGGAATCTGCTGTACAATTTACGCTGCAATATGGAAATGAGTACAATTTAGGGGAAATGTCTCAGCTTGTCCAGTCAACGATTGATGACCTGGATATCCCAAGTGAAACATCGGTTAATTACACTGGGGACCAGGAAATGATGGAAGATGCGATGAGTGAATTAACGCTAGCATTTTTGCTTGCTCTCGTATTTGTTTATTTAGTCCTGGCAGCACAATTTGAGTCATTCAGATACCCACTTGTGATCATGTTCAGTGTCCCATTAGTGATCATTGGTGTCGCATTAGGGTTAACATTCACCTTAACTCCATTAAGTGTGATGGCGTTCATTGGCTTAATTGTCCTCGCTGGTATCGTCGTCAATAATGCGATTGTGTTAGTCGATTACATTAATAAAATGAAAGAATCCGGTATGCGTAGTTATGATGCCATTGTCGAAGGTGTAAAACATCGTGCCAGACCAATCTTAATGACATCATTAACAACGATTTTAGGTTTAGTTCCATTAGCTTTAGGGGTAGGTGAAGGTTCAGAAATCCAACAACCAATGGCTATCACAGTAATTGGTGGATTAATTAGTTCAACCTTCTTAACACTTATCTTCATTCCGGTTATCTACAGCTTCTTTGATCGTGAAACGAGAAACTTAAACCGTAAATATGTGACACCGGACGGGCAGTTCATACCAGCCTATTTAATTGATGAAAAGTATTCGAAAGATGAAGAGGTAGGTCGTCGCAATTTACCAACGAATAATCAAGAACATTATCTCGATGAAGGAACGGATCGTTATGATACGTATTACGAGATATCAGAGCAACAATACGGTGAAGAATCAGACGTTATCGAGCAAAACGAACATGAAGAAACCGTTGAATATGATGACAACGAGCAATCAATAGAACAGACGCTAGATAAAGAAAAAAATAATATTTCAAGAGATGAATTGCTAGGTTTATTAGAGGATGTTTTAAATAAAGATCGAAATAATAGAAAAAAAGATGAGTAAGTAGAATTCGTCATTTACGGGATAAGCCATCTCAATCTGTCACTATTTGTGACGGTTGAGATGGCTTTTTTTAGAGACGGACAGCCCGAAGGATGCTTTTATTTAGACCATCGTGCAACGGGTATGAAATACAACATCATCACCTATGTATACTCTATGCGAGGAAACATTCATGATTCTCGTCCTCATAATAATAGTGAATTTTAGTTATCTTGTAGTTTATTAAAGTATTTTATAATGTTAATTAAAGACTGTAAAAAGACTTGTCTTTATAATGGTGGAGGCATTAATATTGAAAATAGTTGGAATAGTTTGTTTTCTTGTGTTGTCGGGGAGTGTAGATGTCGAACGAATTAATTAGCTACTAGTTTCCTTGTATATAGATATCTATTCAGGAAATCTTTCAAGTATAAACTAGTAAATGAGCGAGTAAATCCTGAACGTATTTCAAACAATCTATAAGGGATTATAGGAAGGATGATGGATTATGGGAAACATGGGGAAAGTTAGGTTTGCGATTGTTGGCTGTGGTGTTATTTCTGAGATGCATTTTAAGGGTATAGAAGAAACGGAAGAAGCGGAATTGGTTGCAGTATGTGATTACGATCGGGAAGTAACTGATAAAGTTTCTAAAAAGTATCACGTACCGGGCTATTATAATTTGGAAGACTTGTTAAAAGAAGATGATATTGACGTAGTAAGTATATGTACACCAAGTTCACTTCATGCTGAACAAACTATATTAGCGGCGAAGGCCAGAAAGCATGTTTTGGTAGAAAAACCAATGGCTATTCATTTAAAAGAAATTGACAGGATGATTGAGGCTTGCGAAGAAAATAATGTTCAATTGGCGACGGTTTTTCCAAGAAGAATGTCGCCTCAGGTCCAGTATGTAAGAGACGTGATTCAAGAGGGGCGTCTTGGAAAGTTAAGTTTGTGTTCGGCATACGCCAAGATCTATCGAAGTCAAGAATATTATGATAGTGCAGGTTGGCGTGGCACTTGGGAATTTGATGGTGGCGGTGCAATGATGAATCAAGGCATCCATACAGTGGATTTATTGCAATGGCTAACGGGGCCTGTTTCTTCGTTGTATGGCAAAGCAAGGACTGTACTACGTAATATTGAAGTAGAGGACACAGTCACTGCCTTATTGAACTTTGACAGTGGTGCTATGGGTGTGATTGAAATAACCACTACCGCTACATTAAATCAACCACAAAGAATCGAAATACATGGTGAACGGGGATCGATTATCCTTACAGGAGATGACATTACCACTTTTAAAATTGATGGAGAAGATGTTGAATTGCCTCAATTTGAACCATTTAAGGTACTACCCGATGGGCATGAAGTGCAAATTCGTGATATGGCCAAGGCAATTCAGGAAGGTAGAAAGCCAATTATAATTGGACCAGATGGAAGACATTCTTTGGAGATTATTCTAGGAACGTACGAGTCTTCCGGAAATCAGGTGGAAATAAGCTTTTCGAAAGGCTAAAGAAGTTGTCGACTGTTTCACTTGAAGTTAGGTATTTATAGGAACAGCTTCATTTAAAAAGAGCAGGGGAGGAACAAAGTAATGGATATCCCAGAAAGCCTCATAACCACTACTAGAGTAGATCAGTTAGACGTAAACGTATATGTACATAGGAAAAATATAGGGGTAGATGCTGCCTCACATGTGGTAAAAAAAATGAAAGAATTATTATCACAAAAAGAAAACATCCGTATGATATTTGCTGCCGCACCATCACAAAATGACTTTTTGCACGTTTTGACTCATGCAGAAGGAATAGATTGGTCTCGTGTGACAGCCTTTCATATGGATGAGTATATAGGACTTTCAGAAGATGCTCCACAGAGATTTAGTAAATTTCTAAGAGAACGCTTATTTAATATCGTTCAGCCAGGCTCTGTTCATTTAATCAATAGCTCAAATCAGGTTAACGACGAATGCAAACGTTATGGAGACCTCATTCAAGAGGAGTCGATCGATATTGTTTGTTTAGGGATTGGTGAGAATGGCCATATCGCTTTTAATGACCCTCCCGTGGCTGACTTTCAGGATGAAGAGATTATAAAGTCGGTTGAATTAGATGAGGAGTGCAGACAGCAACAAGTCAATGACGGATGTTTTTCTACACTTGATGTAGTGCCCCATCATGCGTTGACGTTAACCATTCCAACGCTTATGTCGGGTGCTCATTTGTACTGCGTCGTTCCAGGAAAATCGAAAAAACAGGCGGTCAAAAAAACCTTGTCAGGTAGGGTATCAACAGAATGTCCAGCATCTATCTTAACAACACACCCAGACTGCACTTTATATCTTGATGTAGATTCATATGGAAGTGAAGATAATGAATAAACAACAGGAGCATCCTAAAGTAGTAGAGGGCATTCACTATAAAACAGGTAAGCATACGACAATCACTATCAACAAAGGAAAAATAGCAGATATTCAGTTAACTAATTCAGACCATATGGATGAGTGTATCCCTTGGATTGGTCCTGGATTGATAGATTTACAGATAAACGGATACAACGGAAACGATTTTAATACCTTGCCGCTTTCAATAGAATCGATTCAACGAGTAGTTAGAGGTTTATGGTCAGAAGGAGTGACATCTTTTTATCCCACGGTCATTACCAATAGTGATCAAGAGATTGAAGAAGCGCTAAGGACTATTGCTAAAGCATGTTCTGAAGACCAACATTTGAATAATAGTATAGCAGGGATTCATTTGGAAGGTCCGTTTCTTTCACCCGAAGATGGGCCACGTGGTGCTCACCAGATAGAGTATATCAAGTCACCAGACTGGACTCTTTTGCAAAGGTGGCAAGAAGCGGCAGGGGGTAGGATAAAAATCCTTACATTATCCCCAGAATGGCCAAAGTCTGAAGTGTTCATTCAAAAATGCACCGACAGTGGAGTTACTGTTTCTATTGGACATACAAGTGCATCAATAGAGCAAATTGATAAAGCTGTCGAGGCTGGAGCTAGAATGTCTACACATTTAGGAAACGGAGCTCATCTAATGATGCGGCGCCACCCCAATTATATTTGGGAACAATTGGCTCAAGATGATTTGTGGACCTGTATGATTGCTGACGGTTTTCACCTTCCAAGATCTGTACTGAAAGTTATGTTGAAAACGAAGGGCGAAAAAGCCATGTTGGTTAGTGATGCCGTCTTCCTCAGTGGGTTAGAGCCAGGTGAATATACTACTCACATTGGTGGGGAGGTTGTCCTTACAAAGGAAGGGAAACTCCATCTGAAGGAAAATTCAGATTTACTGGCTGGGTCAGCGCAAATGCTTACATGGGGAATTGAGCACATTGTTAGGAGCGACGTTTGCTCTTTTCCAGATGCGTGGGAAATGGCTTCTACTCGCCCGGCTACATTTATGGAATTGCCGACAAAGGATGGGTTAAAGATCGGGGAACAAGCCGATTTGGTACTCTTTGAAAAAGACAATGGATTACAAATACGACAGACAATTAAACATGGAAATGTTGTGTATGAAAGAAGTTGAAAATTGAATATTTAAGTAACGGAAGTTTGATTATCTATGAATCGACTTATTTATGATTATTTTATGCATATTAATGTTATCAGATTTCACTAATTATAGACTTTAAATAGACTTGTCTTTTGATCTTGATGGCAATAAAATGGGATTGAATTAATAGAAGTTTCAGAAAAAGTAATTCGTTGATATTTAAAATGAGGATTTAGAAAAAGGAGGCGATCCCATTGGCAGATATGTTAGTACCACTTTATCGCTTGCCACAAGAGAACCCGAAAAGAGAAGAGTCCTGGACAATACGGAAGCCACTACCACCGGAGAAACATAAGGTGATTTCATGGGTGAAAGAGCACTTTTCTAAAGAATGGGCAAGCGAATGTGATGTGGCATGTTCCCAAACACCACCTTCATGCCTTATTGCTGTAGAAGATGGAAAGTTGCTAGGTTTTGCTTGCTATGATGTCACCTATCTTAATTTTTTTGGGCCAACAGGGGTAGATGAATCGGTACGCGGAAAGGGTCTTGGACGTCAGTTGTTAATGGCGAGCTTACATGAATTGAAGCATAAGGGATATGCATACGCAATTATAGGTGGTGTAGGACCTGCATCATTTTATAAAAAGGTGGTTAGTGCCATTGATATACCAGATTCAGATAACGGTGCGTACAAAGGGATGTTAAAGAAAAAGGAGGAGGAAAATGAGCAGCATTAATATAGGGATTATTGGGACAGGATCGATTTCACAATTTCATCTTGATGCATATGAGGCGAATCAAAATGTTAAAATTACTGCTATTTGTGATCAAAATAAAAAGCGCGCAAACGATATAGCACAAAAATATGGTGCGGAGTACGTATTTGAAAATTATGAAGACATGCTGCAGCTAAAAGAATTAGATGCCATAAGTATTTGCACTTGGAATAATTCTCATGCTAAATTGAGCATTGCTTCATTAAAGGCTGGAAAACATGTATTAGTAGAAAAGCCACTTTGTATAACTGTAGAAGAGGCTGAAGAGATTCAACATATCGCTAAGGAAACAGATAGGGTCGTACAAGTAGGGGTCGTTAGGAGATTTGATCCTAATACACAAATGGTGAAGAGTTTTGTGGATGGGGAGATGTTCGGGGACTTTTACTACGCAAAAGCTTCTTCATTACGTCGAGCAGGTAATCCTGGAGGATGGTTTGCAGATAAAGAAAAATCTGGTGGAGGTCCATTAATCGATATCGGCGTGCATGTTATTGACTTATGTTGGTATTTAATGGGGAAACCGAAACCTGTTTCAATTAGTGCGAACACCTACTATGAGCTAGGAAATCGGTCGAATGTGAAACATGTTCCTTTTTATAAAGCAGCTGATTATGACCCAACTAAAAATAATGTTGAAGATATGGCGAACTCTATAATTCGCTTTGAAAATGGTGCATCACTAATGTTGGACGTAAGCTTTACACTGCATGCAACGAAAGATGAGACCGCAGTGAAATTGTATGGCACAAAAGGAGGCATAGAACTTGCCCCAGAACTTAAGATAATAACTGAACAACATGATACAATGCTAAATATTTTGCCACAAACTGTTTCACCCAAATTAGATGTAAAAAAGGCCTTTACTAATGAAATAAATCATTTTATTGAATGCTGCCAATCAGGTGAAGAGCCGATTAGTTCGCTAGATGATGGAGTACAGATGATGCGAATTTTAAATGGCATCTATGAATCTGCTAATCGCCGTCAAGAAATTACCCTATAGAAAAATACGAAAGGAGGAGTTTAAAACATGAAAATTGGAGTGAGTTCCTATAGTTTATTGAATGCTCTCCGTTCTAAAGAATTGACTGTGGAAGCGATGTTTCAATGGGTTAAACAAATAGGAGGTACTCACGTTGAAATAGTACCACTCGGCTTTGAAGCCACGTTGGAATCAGCCCCAATTATCCGTGAACAAGCAAAAAAAGTAGGGGTAGAAATTTCTAACTATGCTATTAGCGCTAACTTTGCCGTTGACGATGACAATAACTATATAGAAGAAATTCAACGTGTCAAACATCAAGTTGATGTTGCTGCAGCATTGGGTGTTACCCATATGCGCCATGATGTTGCCAAAAGAGCAAACGGTACAATTACAACTTTTGTTAATGAACTGGACCGTCTAGCATCCGCATGTAGAGAGATTACTGAATATGCCTCATCGTTCAATATCACGACATCAATTGAAAATCATGGTTTTTATATACAAGGTAGTGATCGTGTCATTGCTTTACTAGATCGAGTCAATCACTCGAATTGCCGTCTAACTTTAGATGTAGGTAATTTCGTATGTATCGATGAAGAACCAGCAATAGCAGTGAAAAAATGTTTGCCGTATGCCTCAATGGTTCACGTTAAAGATTTTTATCTTCGAGAGGAGAATGATGAGTTAATAGATGGGTGGATTCAAACTGCAGGTGGCAAAAAAATCAGAGGATCGATCATCGGGCAAGGTGATGTACCGATTAATCGGATTATTTCAATAGTTAAAGAAAGCGGTTACAACAGCTGGCTTTCTATTGAATTTGAAGGAATGGAAAATTGCTTAGATGGTACAGTTACTGGTTTTCAATATGTTAAAAATCAATTGAACAAGGAAGGTGCAGTTTATGCATAATCCAATAGGAGTCATATCAGATGGATTCCAAACAGAGCTGTGGGAGAGCCTTCGTTTAGCAGGAAATTTAAATGTAGAAGGTGTGCAAATATACGCTGTATCTGGAGAAATGGATCCGGGAACGATTGATAATGACACAAAGAAACGATTGAAAGAAGAGTTACTTTCAAATAACTTATCCATTTCAGCTCTTTGTGGTGATTTAGGTGGTCATGGGTTTCAAGATAAAAGGCAAAATGCTCAAAAAATTGATAAGTCGAAACGTATATTAGAGCTTGCCGTCGAGCTTGGTACACCGGTTGTTACAACACATATCGGCATTATTCCAGAAGAAAAAAATGAAATATATGAAACGATGTTAGAGGCATGCGAAGAGCTTGGAACATTTGCCTCATCTTTAAATGCTTATTTTGCAATAGAAACTGGACCAGAACCTGCTACTAGGCTTAAAACATTTCTAGATGAGCAATCAACAAAAGGTGTTTCTGTAAATTTTGACCCAGGTAATATGGTGATGGTTACTGGAGATGACCCTGTACAAGGAGTATATACATTAAAAGATTATATTGTACACACGCACGCAAAAGATGGTAGAAAACTAGGCCCCGTTGACCCAAGAGATGTTTATGGTGCGCTTGGTTACAAATCGATGAATCATGATGTTATTGCCGAGATGGTAGAAAGTGGAACAGGTTTTAGGGAAACTCCATTTGGGGAAGGTGCAGTTGAATTTGATAGCTATTTTCAAGCTTTAAAAGATATTGGCTATGATGGTTATTTGATTGTGGAGAGAGAGGCAGGAACAAACGCCTATGAAAATATAAAACAAGCTGTACAGTTTTTACAGGCACGGAAAACTGTATAATAGCATCAAATTTATAGTAACGTATGAAAAAAGTAAAAACCTGGTACGTTTGAAAACACAGAAGGCCACGGCTTACATAGAGGTGTTAATAGAGAAGGGGATAGTATGAAGGAACAAAAGTATGTATGGTATTGCAGTTATGGATCGAATCTAAATAGGAATCGTTTTTTATGTTATATACAAGGTGGGACTCCGAGGGGTTCAGAAAAAGAAGAAGTTGGTTGTCGAGATAAGACATTACCGAAAAAGGACCAACCATTTATGATTTCATACCCATTATATTTTAAAGGCTATTCAAGTAGATGGGGAGGAAGTGCGGCAGTTATCGGGCACAAGAGGAATGAAAACTATAAAACATTAGGAAGAATGTACCTCATTACAGAAGAACAATTCATGGATGTAGTCAAACAGGAGAATAATGGGCTTTATTTTTCAGTAGATTTAGCAGAAGTCCGTCAAAAGGGTTCAAAGGTATTTAACCGATCTCGATATGGATGTATTATGCATTTAGGTGACGAGGGGGAGCTTCCGATTTTTACTTTTACTTCACATAATGATATGAGTGAAGGTGTGTTTAAGTCCCCATCTGCAGAGTATTTAGAAACGATTATTATAGGCATTAATCAAACGTATAATTTTGATTATAAAACAATCGTTCAATATTTTTTAGAGAAGAACGGAGTTAAAAATAATTGGAACAAAGAAAATATCTTCCAATTAGTGAAGTCTGTCACTTACTGAACAGATTAAAATGTACATGATGACTATATTGGTTTTTAGAGTTTATATTTGAAAGGAGAAAATATGAAAACAATAAAAGAATTAGAAGCTAAATTATCTGATCCTTCTGAACAATTGGTTAATGAAATTGTCCAACTCGAGGGTGACATTATGATTCTTGGTGTAGGCGGTAAAATGGGTCCAAGTTTAGCACAGCTTGCAAAAAATGCTGTTGATAAAGCTGGAGTAAACAAAAAGGTCATTGGTGTATCACGCTTCACGTCAAGCGAAGCACGATTACAATTAGAGGAATCTGGAATTGAGACGATTTCAGCTGATCTACTAAATGAAGAACAGCTACAGGCATTACCTGATGTGAAAAATATTATTTATATGGTAGGTAAAAAATTTGGAACAGCAGGAAATGAAAGTTTTACATGGGCGATGAATGCTTATCTTCCAGGGCGTATTGCTCAAAAATTTCAGAACTCTCGTATAGTTGTTTTTTCTTCTGGAAATGTATACCCTTTAACCCCTCTTACATTAGGAGGAGCGACAGAACAAAATCCAACAGGTCCTATTGGAGAGTATGCCCAATCATGTGTAGGGCGTGAACGTGTTTTCGAACATTTTTCGAAAAAGTACAAGACCCCGATGGTGAAAATCCGATTGAATTATGCGATTGATCTTCGGTATGGTGTTTTGTTAGAAGTTGCAAAATCGGTTAATGAACAAAAGCCGATTGATTTAACAATGGGGCATGCAAATGTCATCTGGCAAGGAGATGCGAATGAAATAGCTATCCGTTCATTGAGTGTTTGTGACACTCCACCCAAAACCCTTAATGTTACAGGGCCTGAAACTGTCTCTTTACGTTGGTTAGCAGAAAGAATGGGAGAATATTTAGAAGAGAAGCCGATCTTTATTAATGAAGAACAGGATATAGCACTACTTAATAATGCTTCGCAAAGTAATAAATTATTTGGTTATCCATCAGTTTCGTTACAAGAAATGATCGAGTGGACGGTAGAGTGGGTAAAAATCGACGGAGAAACATTGGGGAAACCAACCCATTTTCAAGAAAGAGAAGGAGCATTTTAAATGATGGCAAAAGAGTTAAAACCCGAGGTAAAAAAGCAACTTCACGAAGGTGTAGTCATACCAGCACACCCTTTAGCATTAAATGGATATCGTCAGTTAGATATAGAAAAACAACAAGCTTTAACACGTTATTACATTAGTGCTGGAGCGGGTGGAGTAGCTGTTGGTGTACACACAACACAATTTGAAATTCGAAATAAAGGTATTGAATTATTCGAACCTGTTTTACGTTTGGCGGCTGAAGAGGTAAACAAAGCTGGTCTCGACCGACCTATTATTAAGGTGGCAGGGATTTGCGGACCGACTAAACAAGCATTAGAAGAGGCGGAAGTAGCAGCTAGCTTAGGGTATGATCTCGGCCTTGTTAGTATGGGAGGGTTAAATGATTGGTCAGAAGCTGATTTACTTCAAAGAATAGAGGCAATAGCAGAAGTTATCCCAGTTTTTGGTTTTTATATGCAACCATCCGTAGGTGGAAGAATACTTAGTTATGAGTTTTGGAAAGCACTTGCGGATATTCAGGGAGTTAAGGCAATTAAACTAGCCCCCTTTGATCGTTATGAAACAATTAATGTCGTTCGAGCTGTGTGTCACTCAAAACGATATGATGATATTGCCCTCTATACAGGAAACGACGATAATATTGTAGCTGATTTACTAACTACGCACCGTTTTACAGTCGGTGGAGAAGTAATAGAGAAGAAAATAGTCGGTGGTTTGCTCGGTCATTGGGCTGTATGGACTCAGAAAGCAGTTGAACTATTTAATGAAATTAAGTTTGTACGAATGAAAGGTGGTTCTATACCGGTAGAACTACTACAAAAAGGAATAGAGATTACCGATGTAAATGCAGCATTTTTCGATTCTAAGAATGATTTCAAGGGATGTATTGCTGGTATTCACGAAGTGCTCAGGAGGCAGGGGCTTTTGGAAGGTCGTTGGTGTTTAAATGCTAATGAAGAGCTATCACCAGGACAAATGGAAGAAATTGAACGTGTTTATCAAGCGTATCCAAGTTTAAATGATGATCAATTTGTAGAAGAACAAAGGGCACAAGCATTTATGAAAAAGTAATATAAAAGGACATAGACCTATTAAAAGACATTTAAAAGACTTGTCTTTTAATAGGCGGGGAACTAAAATGAAGTTAAATATTCAGAAAAATTTAAAAGTAATTGGTTATAAAATCTTTAATGGGGAGGATGAAATATGGATAGGCTAAAGTTTTCAATCATCGGTTGCCAGCATGAACATATATCGATCTTTATTCAAGAAATGTTAGATCTAGGGCACGAATGTGTAGGTATTTATGAAAAGGAGAATCAATCTTTAGCACAAAAGTTAGGGGATCGACTCGATGTCCCCGTAATTGAAGATCGTGACATGCTTTTAACTAACGAAATAGATCTTGTTGGTAGTTCAGCTATTAACAATGAAAAGATTGATATTGTGGAATTGTGTGAGAAGTATGGGAAACACATTATGCTTGATAAGCCGGCAGTGACAAATGATGAAGGATATCAGCGCTTGGAGCAAGTAATTCAAAGAGGGAAAATAAAAATAGGGATGTTATTGACAGAGCGTTATCGCCCTGCTTTCTACACCTTAAAGGATCAGATCGTTCAAGGAAAGCTCGGGGATATTGTCAATATATCTATCCGCAAACCTCATAAATTATCCCCATCAACTAGACCAAAATGGCACTTTTCTAAAGAACAATGTGGTGGACTTGTCATAGATTTATTTGTCCATGATTTCGATCTGCTACGTTGGTTAACCGGTAAAGAGATTGAGAGAACAAGTGGTCTTGTGGCTAAAAATATATTACCAGAATATCCTACATTTTATGATACGGCCACTTTGCAAGTGATGCTGGAAGGGTACACCCTTGTGCAACTATATGCAGATTGGCACACCCCTGAATCAAGCTTAACTTATGGTGACGGTCGAGTGTTTGTTGTGGGAACAAAAGGCTATGCGGAACTTAAACTAACAGGTGATCCGACTTCTGTGGGTGAAAGTATCATGATGCAAATGACTCATGAGGATCCCCCTGAACAGGTTGATTTGCAAACGATTACTTCAACCATAACTGAAGACTTTTTAAACCAGATACATGATAATAGCGGCTCGATTACTCATGACGATATTTTGGCAACATCCAGGGCCACTTTAGACGCTGATGGGAAAGTAGAAAAGGTATCTATATTTTAATCTGTTCAGAACATGGATTTAACCAAGCCAAACTTTTGAAGTAGGAGGGAAGTCAAATGGAAATTCGTTTAGTAGCTGAGAATGAAATGGACTCTGCAATTAAACTAGCTGATGAGACATTTCGAAAAGATCGGGAGAAAAAATCGGTAAGATATACACATCGTCAACTTTTTGATGTTACATCAGGGTCATTTGGAATATTTGATAAAGAACGTCTCGTTTCATTTATGGGCCTATCACCGTCAAATATTCGTGTTGGTCATGCAAACCTTAGTGTTTATTCATTGGGGGTAGTTTGTACAGATCCCGATCATAGAGGGAAAGGCTATGCGAGTAAAATGCTTACCGAGGTTAAACAACATATCGATGAAGCAGGCGCTTCATTATTACTAGTTTCGGGTAATCGTTCTCTTTATAGTAAGGCAGACTGTTATCCTTTTGGAGATTTCCGATTATATACGATTGAATCATCGACACTACCACCGCAACATCAGATTAGTTCAGAAATTAGTTTCAAAGAGATGGAGACATCAGATTTGTTGAGATTACATCAAGCTTCAAACTTTCGTGATGTAAAGTTTGATTTTAGTGTGTGGGATATCGCTCAACTTCTGGAGGCTGAAACGGTTGGGTCCACTAAGAAGTTAACTTACAAGGTGTTATTAGCTTTTAAAGACAATGATATACTAGGGTTTGTTATCGTAGGTTTACCCAAGTCTAATTCACCGGAATTACCTAAAGCTATTGATTGGGCAGGAGACGAGCATACTGTTGCTAGTTTATTAGCAGAATCTATGAATCTCTATCAATTAAAACAAATCAATATTCCTGTCCCCTGGCATGAAAGTGGATTACAAAATTTGTTGGAGGGATCCGAGAGTAAATATAGTAAAAATATAGGGACCGTTCATGTTGTTGATCCAGAACGATTGATAAAACAACTTTCACCTTATTTAAATGATAAAAACGCAAAACTAGCTGAACTTTTTCAGGTCAGCTCATTACCAGATAAACAAATAAAGATATCGTTAAATGGTAGAAGTGCTATTGTTGATCCTCGCTCATTTGTTTCGCTAATGTTTGATAATAACCCTGAGACAGATATCGACCCCTCTTTGATGCATGAGCTAAGTGAATTGTTCCCTGTCCCTCTACCTTTTACACAGGGACTTTATTACGTATAGTTTATATGATTTTTACGGCCTACTTAAAGTAATATCGGGGGGGTTCAATAATGAATATGATAGAATATTTAGTTCGAGAGGCAGAGCGAATAACCGATTCAATCTTACCCAACTTTGCGACGAAAGAAGAATTTGACCTGTGGCGTAGTGAAAAACAACAACAATTTCATAAAATGATAGGCATCGATCATTACTTACAAAAAAAACGAACTCCCTTAAATGTAAAAGTAACAGGAACGTTAACACGTGACACGTATAGAGTTGAAAAATTATACTTTGAAAGTCTTCCAGATATGTACGTTGCAGGGAACCTCTATATACCAAACGATATTACATCCCCCGGGCCAGGTATGGTGTATGTATGCGGGCATAATGCAAAACAAAAAATTAATTATCAAGATCATGCTCGGAAATTTGCGCAAATGGGCTTTGTTATCTTAATTTTAGACACGATTCAACTAGGGGAAGTTGGCGGTGTTCATCATGGCACCCACTCATATGGAGAGTTTCAATGGATTAGTCAAGGGTATACATCCGTAGGTTCAGAAGTGTGGAATGCTATTCGAGGAGTAGACCTATTATGTAGTTTAGATGAAGTTGATGAACAACGTATAGGGATGACTGGAACTTCAGGTGGAGGTTCGATAAGTTGGTGGACAGCGTGTGCTGATGACCGTATTCAAGTCACCTCTCCTTCTTGTGGGACAGGAACGATCGCCTCTCATGTGAGAGAACAAACAATTGATCGCCATTGTGATTGTATTTTTCCATCAAATCCTTATGGGTGGTCCTTAATTGAAATGTGTGCATTGGTAGCACCTCGGCCATTATTAATTGTCACACCAGACCGTGATGAATATTTCGAAATTGATTCTGTGCGATATGTATATGAGAGGTTAAATTCATTTTATAAAACATTAGATGCGGAAAATAGTATTGAATTTATGGAATTTCATGGTCCTCATTCATACAGTGCAGAGTCGAGAATTGCTATTTTTAAATGGTTTGTTCGCCATTTAGGACGATCTTCTTTACAAGAGGAAGACGTAACCGATATTGACGGAATACGAGAGAAAGATGAAGATTTACTCGTATTTAATGGAAAGTTACCAGCAAATGATGAGTCTACTTCTGTACAAGATTGGTTTATACCGTTATCTGAAAAGTCGGAAATTGAAAATGAAACAGATTTGAAGCGAGAAAAGGACCTATTAATCAAAAACCTTAAAAAAGAGAGTTTTACAGCGTTTCCTAAGAGTGCCCCAGACTTACAAACGAAAGTAGAGCAAAGATCATTGAATAAACAGCAACAATGGTTTGATTCGTTTTCGTATGTAACAGAACAAGAGTGGAGGTTGTCTGGAGAAATCCGAGGCCATGAAAATAGTGTATATAAACCTTCCCCGGTCGTTATATCTTTAAAATCACCAGGGGAAAATCAGGAGCTTAAAAGAGATCCACTTTTACGTGGTCTCGACGAAAGCTGGTTGAAGTGTCGTATAGATACGCGTGGTACAGGAAAAACCTCTTGGGGCCCTGAATTAAATTGGTTTGTTCGAAGATCAGCCGCATTAACTGGGCGCACGGTTGCTTCAATGAGGGTGTGGGATACTTTACGAGGGGTCGAAGCAGTGAGATCCTTTCCTTATGTGGATTCGAATAAGGTTGTTTTAGCTGCGAGAGAAGACATGGCGGTTGTTGCTTTATATGCTGCTCTACTAGACGGGAACATAGATACTGTTATTTTACATGATCCCCCTGGGACTCAAAATACACCGGATAAGTCCAATGGGACTGCACTTGAAATCATTAATGCTTTACGATACACAGACCTGCCTCATCTGGCCGGGATGCTTTGGCCGACGAAGATTATCTTTGTAGGTCAACGTCCAGAATCCTATCGATGGACAGAAAAGTTATATAGACATTTTGGTGAACCTGGGGGGATATGGAGAGTTAGGAACATGGAAGATTGGAAAGGTTTTCTAAACTAGAGTCTTTATTAAAATTTGACAGATGCACAAGACGTTGATTTATGTAGATTAAAGACAAATGCATATCGAAAAACTATTCTTTTTATATCATAATGGTAGTGAAGGGAGGTATTTACATGTCGGAGAACAAAATTACATCGATAGATTCACAGAAAGGAATTAAGATCGGAATTGTTGGTGGAGAGGCCATTGTGCAAAAAATACAACAAGAAATAAAAGCGTTTCCTTCTTTCTATCCATTATTTAGGGTGTTCGAAGATATAGAAGAAGTACCAGCCATAGTTGAACAATTAATCGGGCAGGTTGAAGTTATTTTATTTTCAGGTTATATCCCCTACCAAAAGGTAAAAGAAACGATTGATTATTATAAGACGCCTATTCAATATATTCACCTTGGCGGGACAGCTCCGTATAGTTCTTTATACCGTTTGCATAAAACAAACAACATCGCAAAGTTGTCAGTAGATACATTGTCTGAACATGTAGTTGAACGTACGCTACAGGAGTTAGGGGAATTGGAAACGGACATTTATTTTTATAGAGGGAAGTATACGGATAAAGAAGAAGACATCGTACGTTTTCATATTGAAAACTATGAAAAAAATGGCTGTGTTGGGGTGTTGACAGGTTTAAGAACAGTCTCCGATATTTTGACAGAGCGAAACATTCCTAATGAATGGGTAGTGCCGACTCATCAAGATATCATTGTATCTCTTGAAAGGGCGCTGTTATCCACCGAGACAAGGCGTAATAAGGAGTTACAAGTGATTATTGGGTTAATTCATATTGATAAATATAACAAGCTTATCGATGCAGCCACTTCTGAATTTGAATTACAAAAATTAAAGTTGGATATTCATCGCATTATTCTTGATTACGCCCAAACAATTGATGGTCACTTGACTCACCTTGGTGGAGGAGAATATTTGTTTGTAACGACGCGTGGCGTTTTCGAGAGAGAAACGAGGGGTTACAAATCGATTCCTTTGCTGCAAGAAGTAAAAGAGACATTTAATATTTCAATAAGTATTGGAGTAGGCTTCGCTAATACGGCTAATGGTGCTGGTGTTCATGCTAGGCTTGCACTTCGTCAGTCACAAGAGTACGGCGGGAATATATGCTTTATTGTTCGTGAGGACCGAAGTGTTATAGGCCCTGTGAAAATGGGGGATCCGATGGTATATGATTTAACTATTACGGACCAAGATTTTCTACAAAAAGCAGAGAAAGCAGGAATGACTGCTACATATATGAGTAGATTAATGGCTCAAGTTAGTCGTAATAGAAAGGTGAATTATACAGCTCAAGAGTTAGCTGCAGTATTAGGTGTCACCGTACGGAGTACACATCGGATTTTATTACAGTGGTTAGACGCAGGGTTAGTAGATATCGTGGGAGAAGAAAAGATAACGTCAAGAGGGAGACCTAGACAAATTTATAGTATTTCGTTTATTAGCGAACAAGCATCTATTATAGAGAGCAAGTCATAGCAAAACGAGGTGTCATCATGGAACTGCAAGGAACGATGGGGAATTTGTATAGGGCAAGTACTTGGATTACACGTATGGCGTTTGTAAACATGCTGTGGATTTTATTTACTTTAGTTGGTCTGATTATCTTCGGAATCATTCCAGCTACGGTTGCCATGTTTGCAGTAGTGCGTAAATGGGTGAATGGAGACGAAGAGATTGATGTCTTTAAAACTTATTGGTTCTATTACCGAACAGAATTTGTAAAAGCTAACTTCTTAGGATTGATTTTACTATTATTTGGTTATGCAATGTATTTTAATTTTTCATTACTTGCCCATCAAAGTGGTATGTTTTATATTATTTTAGGTTTCGTTTTGATCGTTGCTTTTTTTCTATATTTATTGGTGTTGTTATTTTTCTTCCCCGTTTATGTACATTTTGAATTAACAGTTTACCAGTATCTTACATACCCCTTTTTAATAGCAGTGGCTCGTCCTGTTGAGACAATTGGAATGGCTGTTGCAGGAAGCTCGCTCTATTTTGTGTTTATGAAACTTCCAGGACTGCTTCTTTTCTTCAGCGGTAGTGTAATATCTCTCGTGTTAATGTTTATAGCTAATCGTGCCTTTTCAAAAATAGACAAACAAAACGATCATACTCAAAGTTATACAGGATGAGATCATTCTAAAAGGTTTATCATTATTGGGGTTTAAAGACACTGAATAGACTCGACTTAAAGTCGCTATTTATCCAAGTTTTTTAGTTAAATGTAAGCGTTTTATTTAAGGGGGGAGGTGCCCGTCGTAATAAGTTTGAGCAGAAATAGCAGCTGTAGCTAATCTATATGTGTAACAAAAAAGCTATTAAAGACATTTAATAGACTTGATGGACTGCAAGGAGAATAACCATTAAAGACATTTAAAAGACTTGTCTTTTTATTAGCAGAATCTTATAATTTGAAACAAGTTATTAGAAAATTTTTAATTTTTAATCAGGTTTGTGGATGTCCCTAGTTAGTTTTTAGGAAGTCACATTCACTTATTTCATTAAAAAGGGGCGATGTTGGTTGTTGTTATATGTATAAGTTGATCTCCACCCAGACGGAGAAATAAAAAAGGAGTTGGTTTAATGAGAGGCAACAATATAGTCAAAGTGTTATTTGGGTTCATGTTGACAGCAGCTTTAGTGATTGGTTGTAGTGATAGTGAAGAAGCTAGTCAAAGTAATGATTTAAATGAAAATGAATCAACAGAAGAACAAGAAAACAATGAAAACGGTGAATCAGGAGACAAGCTGTTCGATGAGGTGACAGAATTAAGTATGTTTAACCGAAACCACCCTAGTTGGCCTTACGATGAAGACCAATATATTTGGGATTGGTTAACTGAAAAGACAAATGTCGAGTTAGATATGATGGCTGTAGAGGGATCGAATTATACAGAGCAACTGAATCTTACGATCGCATCAGGGGATATGCCTGATATATATTGGGCACTTGATTACAATATCTTTAACGAATATGGACAAGATGGAGCTTTTATCGATCTCATGGAGTATGAAGAATTAATGCCTAACATGTTTCAATTGCTAGAGGATGATCCGACCATTTTACAAAATGCAATGGCTGCTGATGGAGGACTTTACATGGCACCATCCTACAACGATGGTGCTTCAGGTAGAAGAGGTTATCTTCACCGTGAAGATATTTTCGAAGAACATAATTTAGACACGCCGGACACTTGGGAAGAAATGTATGAAGTGTCCAAAGAACTACAAGAAATATATCCAGGTAGCTATCCATTCATATTTAGAAGTGATTTCGCACACTTCCATATGATTACGCCTCAATTCGATATGCCGGGTAGTGAGTTTTACCTTGATCCAGAGACAGAGCAGTGGACGTTTGCACCTGTTAAGGATGAATACAAAGTTATGGTTGAATGGTTGAATACATTTTATGAAGAGGGGCTTATACCGCCAGATTGGCTAAGTATTAATCAAGAAGCTTGGCAAGAGTATATTATGAGTGAAGAAAGTTTCATGACGGTGGATTACAATGGTACCATGCTAACTTTCAACCCTACTATGCAAGAGGAAAATCCTGATTTTAGTATGAAGTTTATGCCGCCACCTGCTTGGTTTGAAGGGGCACCACAGCATAACTTTAATGCGGATCTTGTGGAGAGAGGTATGGCTGTCTCCTCATTATCTGATAATATCGAAGAAGCGCTGACATACATCGATTGGTTCTACACGGATGAGGCAATAGAGTTTGTGACCTTGGGGAAAGAAGGTGTCACACATGAAATTGTAGATGGAGAAGTTGAAATGTTATATGACACCCAAGCAGACTTCAATATTGAGACCGGTGTAGGGAATAATGGTACGTTTCTTGTCTTAGATGACTTTCAAAATCTGCATGGTTTTGCTATCCCTGAGCTTGAAGAGTCATTGAAAGTGATAGAAGAGTACGATGCGCCACAGGTGTTAACTCAACCAATCTTAAATTCGGCTGAATCTAATGAAACATCGGTATTGAGAGAATCTATTAGCACTCGCTATCAAGAACAAATTGGACGCTTTATTATTGGCGAAAGAAGTTTAGATGAGTGGGATGAATATGTTGAAGAAATCAATGATCTTGGTTTACAGGACCTGTTGAACACTTACCAACAATCTTATGATCGTCTTCAATAATAACTTTTTGATCTAAAATAGGGTTCTCTTATAACGGATAAAAGATGAGGAACTCTACTAATTAGTAGAGTTCCTCTTTTTATTCATAAGGTATTCCCTAATTTTACACGGATAAAACAGACTTTCTACAATGAAAGGTGGAGGTGTATTATTATTCATGGAAATGAAGACGAACTCGAAAATAGACGAGTATCAGACTACATTAAATAAAAAGAGCTCTTTATTAAATAGGTTCGCAAAAAGTAAATATTTACTTCTTTTATTTGTCCCATGCTTTCTTTACTTTATAGTCTTTAAATATTTACCAATGTTCGGGATGGTCATATCATTTAAAGACTATAACTTGTTTCAAGGAATATGGGCTAGTGAGTGGGTCGGCTTAGATCACTATATTATGTTCTTTACAGGTCCAGATTTTTATCGCTTATTAAAAAATACGCTTTTATTAAGCTTTTATAACTTACTCTTTGGATTTCCAGCACCAATAATTTTGGCTCTATTATTCAATGAAATAAGAGTAAAATTATTTAAACGCTTTGTACAATCTGTAAGTTATTTACCTCACTTTTTATCTAATGTTGTTGTTATAAGTATGGCAGTTATGTTTTTGTCACCAAATGGAGGCTTAGTGAATCAATTAATTGGTTATTTCGGCATTGACTCAATTAATTTTATAGTACATGCCGAATGGTTTCGTACAATCTATGTCACTTCAGATATTTGGCAAACGGTTGGATGGTCAACAATTATTTATCTAGCTGCGTTAGCGGGCATAAACCCGCAAACATATGAAGCGGCTGAGATCGATGGAGCTAACCGTTGGCAACAAACCCTTCATGTTACAATTCCAGGTATTTTACCTGCGATGGTTATTCTATTTTTACTTAACATTGGTAATCTTATAGAGTTAGGTTTTGAGAAAGTGTATTTGTTACAAACCCCATTAACGTATGAAACTTCTGATGTGCTTGCGACTCATGTTTATCGGATGGGTTTAGTTAATGGTAATTATAGTTATGCTGCAGCAGTTGATTTCTTTACGAGTGTAGTCAGTTTAATACTTGTGGTGGCATTTAATTACTTGGCACGTAGAACAGGACAAAATACCTTATGGTAAAAGGGGCGACAAATGATGAGAAAACGTAAAATCACCTGGTTTACCATTGTAAACACCAGCTTTATGTTACTTATGGTATTGGTAATGACTTATCCATTTATTCATATGACAGCTGTGTCGTTAAGTGCTGATTACTATGTCATGAGAGGTGAGGTGAGTTTTTGGCCTAAGGGTTTTACAACTGGTGTATATGAGCAAGTGTTACAAAATTCTCGTATTCATACAGGCTATATAAATACTATTATTTATGTTGTCACCGGGACAAGTCTTTCTTTGGCGGTAACAGCAATGGGTGCCTATGCGTTATCTAGAAAGCAATTGGTTTGGCGCGGTGGTTTCTCGTTCATGATTGTGTTTACGATGTTATTTTCTGGAGGTATGATTCCTACTTTTTTAGTTGTAAGAGAATTAGGAATTATCGATACACGGTGGGCGATGATCCTTCCTTCAGCAGTTTCTGCGTGGAATTTTTTTGTAATGAGGACGTTCTTTGCTAACTTACCTGTTGAATTGGAGGAATCTGGTAAAATTGATGGCTTGAATGATATCGGAATATTTTGGCGTATCATGCTCCCATTATCAAAGCCAGTTTTAGCTACAATTGGATTATTCTATTTAGTTTTTATCTGGAATAATTTTATGAACTCTTTACTTTATTTGCGGTCTGAAGAACTGTATCCGTTACAGATGATATTGAGGAATATCGTTATGCAAGGGCAAATGGAACAATCTGTTGACGGTAATGAAGAGGGAATTGCTTTAACCATTCAGTATGCAACAATATTAGTTTCAACAGTACCAGTTTTGTGTGTGTATCCGTTTATTCAAAAGTACTTCGTCAAAGGTGCTTTGCTAGGATCAGTAAAAGGTTAATAAGCAGATTGAATAATAGTTTCAAAGCTGAATGGATGGCATGAAAGTGTGATTAGTAATTAGAGAGGATGATCAAAGTGAAGTTTGCTGCTTTTAGTGGTGCGTTTAGAGAATACAGTATTCATGAAACAATGAAAACTGTGAAGAATCTTGGTTTTAATGGGATTGAGATTGCCTGTAAGGAACCTCATTTATCTGTTAAAACCACTCTTCCACGAGTTCAAGAAATTAAAAGGTTATCAACTGAATTAGAACTTGAAATACCTGCGTTGGGTGGTTACATGGGGAAATTTTCAACTTCAAGTGACAAGGAATGTCAGCAACAGTTAGAAGACTTTAAACAAATCTTAGAATGGGCTTCAATTTTAGATGCAGACATGATTCGTATCTTTCAAGGAGGACCCAATGCCTTTTTAGCAAAAGATTATCATTATATGAAAGCGGCATTTTGGTTAAATGAATGTGCAGTAGAAGCAAAAAAATATAATAAGAACATCGTCTTGGAAATTCATAATATCTCGTTGGTAGAAACGGTAGACAACGCATTACGTTTGTTAGAAATGATAGATCACGAAAATGTCGGCTTGATACATGACGCAGGGAATATGTATATTACGGATACAGATTATGGGCGAGAGTCCGTTTTGAAGTTAGGGAATGATCTGTTTCATGTACATGTGAAAGATGAAAAGCGAGTAAGTGATCTATCTGAACCAGGTTCATTTATTAATTTCACTAAACATGGTGAGGAAAAGTTTACACATTGTCTACTAGGGAATGGAGAGGCAGATCATCAACCTCTCTTTGATACTCTAAAAGAGGTTGGTTATAATCAATGGCTAACACTAGAATGCAGCGCTCCTCTATCACCTATTGAAAGACTTGGTCATGACCTTAAGAAAGTAAAAGAAATGTTATCTCATAATTAAGTGTATTCATTTATATAAATTCAGCGTTAGTATCAAGAAGTACTACTTGCTCGTTTAACTTTTTAATAGAAGGTGAGAGGAGGAGTTATCAAATGGTATACAAGGTTGCGATAATTGGAGCAGGAATTATCTCAAAATCACATTTAAAAGCAATAAATGAAATTGAAAAGCTTCAAGCTGTTGCAATAGCGGACATACAAGAGAACAAACTTCAAGAACTTACTAGTGAACTTGTAAAACCTTATACGAATTATAAAGAGATGGTGGAAACTGAAAGACCTGATATTGTAGTTATTACCTTGCCACATTTTTTACATAAAGAAGCAGCTGTTTGGTGTGCAAACCAAGGTTGTCATGTAATGTTAGAAAAACCAATGGCATTAAATTGTCTAGAATGTGATGAAATTATTAAAGCAATGAAGGAAAATAATGTTCAATTACTTGTCGGTCATACACAACACTATATGGCAGAAAACTTAAAAGCGAAAGCGATCATTGAATCAGAGGAACTAGGTCATTTAGTAATGATAAATGATACACGTCATTTAAATTATTATAGTCCGAAACGTCCGGCATGGTTTTTTGAAAAAGAAAAAGCAGGTGGAGGTATAATGATGAACCTTGGCTCTCACTCCATTGATAAAATTCAATGGTTAACAGGTAGCGAGGTTACAAGTGTGAAAGCCTCACTTTCATATTATGGCCAAAAAGGAAATGTTGAAGGCAGTGGGCTTGTTTTTTTGGAAACATCTAAAAAAGTAACTGCAACCATATCGATGTCAGGGTATGCAGGAGTGCCTAAAAATCAAACGGAATTCATCTTTACAAATGGTATGTTAAAACTGTTAAGCGGACAAGGTCTTTGGGTTACTAAGGGAGGTGAATACCAAGAAATAAAAATAACAGAAACAATTAAGCCATTTCGATTGAAGTACTATGATTTATTACGAGGTATCGAACAAAATAGAGAGTTGAACTCCTCTAACTCTTATGCAAAATCTATTATATCGGTATTGGAAACGATTTATCGTTCACATGAATGTGGCCGTGAATTACCAGTACGAAAATAAGACCTAATGAGTTAATAGGCACTTGATTATGTGTGTCGTGTTATTCATATGTTATCGAAGGGTGTTTTTCTATCATACATTAAGGGGGAGTTTACGATATTAATTAAAAATGGGAACGTGATTACTCCTTATGGAATTTGCAATTCATCTATTTTAACAAAAAAAGGAAAAATAACCAGGGTATCTAAAGATATTTCTACACCTTCTGATGAGGAAGTTATAGATGCAAAAGGGAAAATGGTATTTCCGGGTTTTATTGACTTGCATATTCATGGTGGGCACGGGATTGATATATGTGATCAAAATGCAGACCTGAAGACTTTTTGTGAATATCAGCTAAAGCATGGAACTACTTCTCTATTACTTACGACTCGGACAATGGAAACAAATAAAATAGAGAGTACCCTTTTAAGACTTAAAGAGTCTATTGATTATTTATCTCGATTCAACAAAATAAATATCTTGGGTATTCACTTAGAAGGTCCATTTTTAAGTCAAAAGTATAAGGGCGCACAGAATCCCGAGAATTTACAAGCACCATCAAAAGAAATATTAAAAAAATGGATGCAGATTTCAGGGAACAATATGAGGATGATCACACTTGCTCCTGAATTAGAGAATGCCGAAGAAGTAATAAAATTTCTAAAACAGAACGGAATCGTTGTTTCAGCAGGACACTCAGATGCGACATACGATCAAATGGAAGAGGCGATTAACTGGGGGGTGAGTCATGTTACGCATTTTTTTAATGGGATGAGGGGGTTTCACCACCGCGAGCCTGGAATTCTAGGCGCTTCGTTATTATCTGACAAAGTGACCACAGAAATCATATTAGATACTATCCATTCGCACCCAATGGCTGCAAAGTTGTTGGTGAAAAACAAGAAAGCTGAAGGCGTAGCCTTAATTACTGATTCTGTTCGGGCAACGGGGATGGCTGATGGTGAATATGTAACTGAAAACAGAATGTTATGCGTGAAAGACGGAATTGTGCGAAATTCAGAGGGGAACCTTGCAGGTAGTACATTAACGATGAATGAGGCTGTTAAAAATGTAATTGAATTATTGCAATTACCTTATCCGGAAGTGGCACAAATGGCAAGTTTAACGCCAGCTACAATTTTAGGAATTGATCATGAAAAAGGATCAATTGAAGTAGGAAAAGATGCAGATATCGTCATATTAAACAGCGATTTCGAAGTAGAATATTCTATCTGCGAAGGGGAAATTTCCTATAAGCGTAGTGAATCAATACTAAAGAAATAGGTGAAAACATGGAGGAGTACAGTATTGGGATTGATATTGGTGGAACGAAAATATTAATGGGAATCATGAACGATAAAGCGGACATTATTCATACCCATCGAATTCCCACACCTAAATCTGGAAAAGATAATTTGTTAAGGGAGTTAAAGGAAAATCTTAAAGAATTTTTACAGATTGCCGATAACGAAAATATGCATATCAAAGGTATCGGTATCGGAGTTGCTGGGGTGGTAAGTGCGGAAGGAATGATATTAAAAGGAGCAAATATTCCGGGGTGGAGAAATATTAACCTATATAAAGAAATATCTACCATCACTCATTTACCCGTTTGGATAGAAAATGATGTTAACGCTCTCACAATTGGCGAGTACTACGTTGGAATAAAAGAGAAGGAAAAGGATATTATTTGCTTATCGATAGGCACGGGGGTCGGTGGAGGGGTCATATCTAATCATGTTTTATTAAAAGGTAGTAACGGTGAAGGTGGCGAGCTAGGGCATATTACAGTGAACTTTAATGGACCTGTTTGCAAGTGTGGTAACAAAGGTTGCTTAGAAACCTATGCCTCAGGTAACGGGGTTGCTGAGAGAATGGTGTCATTATTAAGTGAGAATAACACAGCTACTAATCATCATCTGCTAGATTCGTATGAAATAAACAGTTTGCAGGTATTTAAATGGTATCATGAGAAATTACCAGAAGCGGTTACTGTAGTGGAAGAGATGCTAAGTGCTTTAACTTCAGCTACCAAGTCCTTAATACGGATATTTAACCCTACCACTATTATATTTGCTGGCGGTGTTATCACTAATTCAGAATGGATCCTTAAAGAAATTAAATATCGTTTATATTCTTCTAATGATGTACCTAACTTGGAGCAAGTACAACTAAGAACCTCCCCTTTTAAAGATAACGCAGGGTTGATTGGTGCTGCATGTCAACCTTGGAAAAAAACTACTAATTAAATGTTTACTTCCGATTAAGCCGTGTCATTTGTTTTGAATTAGAGACAAATTAAAGACTTAACTATATAGGATGGATGTTTAAAATGTTAGATAAACAATGAAACCTTGATACATAGGTTAAAAGTCACGGGGGGGGATAGTATGTCAGATGAATTAAAAATAGGGATGATCGGGTTAGATACATCACACTGTTCAGCATTTACTAAATTGCTTAATGATCCCAGTGAAAAATTTGCGATTTCTGGTGGAAGAGTGACGGTAGGGTATCCCGGAGGATCTGCTGATATTGAACTTAGTTATTCTCGTGTAGACAAAGTAACAAGTAAACTCCGTGACGAGTATGGAGTGAAAATTGTAGATTCTATTGAAGCAGTTGCAGAAAACGTAGATGCAATAATGATTACTTCTGTTGATGGAAGGATTCGTTTAAAAGAGTTTGAAAAAGTAGTTTCTTATGGAAAGCCTGTGTATATTAGTAAACCTTTTACATGTTCTACTTCTGATGCAAAAAAGATCGTAAATCTGGCTTCTGAACATCATGTCTCGTTAATGACTTGTTCCATACTTAGATATGCAGAGTCTTTTACTCAAACAGTACATAAAGCAGGACAAGAGACGGTATATGGTGCTGATATGTTTGGCCCAATGAATATCGAACCGACACAGCCTGGTTTTTTTTGGTACGGAATTCATACAGTTGAAATGTTGTATTCTGTTCTAGGTAATGATTGCAAAAGTGTGCATGTAACAACGAATGAAGACCAAGATATTGCCATAGGTGTATGGGAGAATGGGGCCGTAGGAACTGTTAGAGGGAATCGTAAAGGGAATGACCAATTCGGAGCTCTTATACATACCGATGCCGGTACTCACTTTGTTAATACAAATTCTCACCCTAAATCAAAGTATGCGAGTACTTTAGAAAAAATCATTCACATGTTTAAAACAGGGGAACAACCTGTAGATCTTCAACAATCCATTGAAACTATTCGATTTATTGAAGCCGCGAATGAGAGTCGCAGGAATGGGAAGGTTGTTCACTTATAGTTTAGGTAAGGTATTGATGGGATTGAAAAGGATGGAACTAATTAGGGGTTATTCAATATAGATTTAAGGAGAGGGAAGAATGGCGAAAAAAAGACCGAATATTGTTTATATTATGAGTGATGATCATGCTACGCAAGCAATCAGTTCCTATGGTAGCAAAATTAATGAGACTCCGAATATAGATCGACTTGCTAAAGAGGGGAAACGATTTGATCATGTTTACTGTACTAATGCGCTATGTGCACCTAGTCGAGCAACGGTATTAACAGGTAATTATAGTCACGTCAATGGTGTTCGAGGGTTGTCTGATCGATTTGATGGTCGTCAGCAAACGTTTCCTAAACTTTTGCAACAAGATGGATACCAAACTGCCCTAGTAGGAAAATGGCACCTTGGTCATGGTGGACATAGTGATCCTACAGGTTTTGATTATTGGAATGTTTTTCCTCGTCAAGGTGCCTATTATAATCCAGTTATGATGCAAGAAAATAAAGAAAAAAAGGTAGAGGGGTACGCTTCTGATGTTATTACAGAAGATGCTATTCAATGGTTAGATAATAGGGACAAATCACAACCGTTTTTGCTCATGTTGCACCATAAAGCACCGCATCGTCCATGGGATCCACCTGAACGTTATAAGGATTTGTATGAAGATAGTACATTTCCCGAGCCAGAAACGTTTAATCAAAGTGATGATAAGCGGTCGAAAGCAGCCCAGATAGCAGATATGCGAATTGAGGACATGAACGAAAGGGATGTAAAGGGTGTTCCACCGGAGGGGCTGACAAAAGAGGAAATAAAAAGTTGGAAATATCAGAGGTATATAAAAGATTATTTACGCTGTGTTACTGCGATGGATGACAATATTGGATCCTTGTTAGATTACTTAGATGAACATAACCTTACTGAGGATACGATTGTTGTTTATACATCGGATCAAGGATTCTTCCTTGGGGAACACGGATGGTATGATAAACGATTCATGTATGAGGAATCATTGCGAATGCCGTTTTTAATCCGCTATCCGAAAGAGATTGAACCAGGCACAACATCAAAAGAAATGATTATTAATAATGACTTTGCACCGACGCTACTACACTTTACGGGTGTGAACCCTAATGAAGAAATGCAAGGTGAGAGTTTTAAATCTATTTGTACAGGGAGTGTTCCTGAAAATTGGAGAAAGTCAGTCTACTATAGGTATTGGGAACATTTAAAGGAACATTACGTATGTGCTCATTTCGGAATACGTACTGAACGATACAAACTTATTTATTACTATGGAGATCCTCTAGATGTAAAAGGAGCTCTTCAACAAAAGACTGAACCTGAATGGGAATTATTTGATTTACAAAAAGACCCATTAGAAATCAATAATGTATACAAAGATCCAAATTATCATGAAACTTTGCAAGAATTAAAACAAGAGTTAAATCGTTTGAGAGAATACTATAAAGAAACACAGTAAGCAGAGTGTCTACTGGTCTATAGTTAAGACCTTGAATAGACTTTTTGGATGTTATTACGCTTTAAACAGTATTATAAAATCTTTTTGTGATTCTAGTGATTTGCTGTATAAAAGAGGTTGATGTAAAAATTTCTTTTAAATGTTACTGGATTTGAGGGTTACGAATGGACAAAATAAAAATGAGGAGATGTTTTATGAAGGTAAACATTAGGCTCGCGACGTTAATTGTATTCGTGTTATCCGTAGCTTTGATGGTTGGTTGTAGTGATAGTGAAGAAGTGAGTCAAAGTGATGACTTAAACGCAGAAGAAGAACAAGATAGTAATGAAAATAATGAAAATAATGAAAACAGTGAGTCAGGGGATAGGCTGTTTGAAGAGATGACGGAATTAAGCATGTTTAATAGAAATCATCCTAGTTGGGCTTATGATGAAGATCAATATGTTTGGGAGTGGTTAACTGAAAAAACAAATGTGGAGCTAGATATGATGGCTGTAGAAGGTTCCAACTATATAGAACAACTGAATCTTACGATCGCTTCTGGTGACATGCCGGATATTTACTGGGCATTAGACTTTGATGTGTTTAACCGGTTTGGTCAAGATGGTGCTTTTGTCGATATGGAAGAGTACAAAGACATCATGCCTAACATGTTTAAGGTGCTAGAA
Source organism: Alteribacter populi (assembly GCF_002352765.1). Taxonomy (NCBI): domain Bacteria; kingdom Bacillati; phylum Bacillota; class Bacilli; order Caryophanales; family Bacillaceae; genus Alteribacter; species Alteribacter populi. Next base: position 3,364,704 of record NZ_KZ293963.1, read on the forward strand.
GAAGACCCAACCATTAAAGCCCCTGCAGTGTCTGCTGATGGTGCTTTATATGTTGCTCCTTCTTTCAATGATGGCGATTCTAATAGAAGAAGCTATCTTTATCGTAAAGATATTTTCGAAAAACATAATCTAGACCAGCCTGCTACTTGGGGAGAATTGTATGAAGTTTCTAAAGAGTTACAAGAAATTTATCCAGGGAGCCACCCGTTCGTATTTAGAAATGATTTCGGACATTTCCATATGATGGCGCCTCAATTCGACCTGCCACATAGTGAATTTTATTTAGACCCAGAGACAGAGCAGTGGACGTTTGCTCCTGTTGAGGGTGAATACAAAGTTATGGTTGAGTGGCTAAATACATTTTATGAAGAAGGAATTATCCCGCCAACTTGGTTAAGTGATAATAGAGATGACTGGGAGGAATACCTTACAAGCGATAGAAGTTTCATTTCCGTTGATTATCTCAGTGCAATGGATGGATTGAATAGTACCATGCAAAAAGAAAATGACGAATTTTTAATAGGATTTATGCCGCCTCCTGCTGGGTATGATGGTGCACCACAACATAATTTTGAAGGTACAAATGTAAAACGCGGAATGGCTGTATCAACATTATCTGATAATATTGAAGATGCCTTAAAGTACATCGATTGGCATTATACAGAAGAAGCAATAGATTTTTTAACATTAGGGAAAGAAGGCGTGACACACGAAGTGGTAGATGGTGAAGTGGAAATGCTTTATGATTCACGAGAAAGTTTCAACCAAGAAACAGGTGTAAGTACGAATGGAGCATTCATTTCATTTAATGATTTTGAGTCTGTTCACGCATTTGCATCCGATGAACTTAACCTAGGTTTTGAACAAGCTGGAGATTACGATGCACCCCAGGTTCTAACTGCTCCAACGTTAAATTCATCTGAAAATTCAGAAACATCTATTGTGAGAGAATCAATTAATACGCATTTTGAAGAAAATATAGGTCGGTTTATTATAGGTGAAAGAAGTTTAGATGAATGGGATGACTACATTGAGGAGCTCAATGATATTGGCTTACAGGAATTGTTGGACACGTATCAGGGTTCCTATGAGCGAATTCAATAATAAGTAGGCTAATGACCGGTAGTCAATTTAGGTTTTAAAAGCGTTTACAAAATAGTGATGTTTAAAAGATATGGCTGTTCGTTTTGCGGTCCTAGTGAGAAATAAAGAATTTATCGATCCTATCGTGATGGAAATTATTGAGAAAGGTGGTATCTGTGAAGGGTTCTCCGTTAATCTAATGGATAAAGCATCTGGAGGAGGCTGTATGTGGAACACAAAACTTGTTGTACTGTAGATAGAGGAGCAATAAATAATGACAGTCAAAAAGCTCTATTAAAGCAGAGGGAAATGGGTAGAGATAAAGGAAAACAAGTGCGGCATGGTGAAAATCTCATTAACTTATGTGGAGGTGAATTCTATATGGGTACAAATGATGAAGAAGGGTTTACATTAGATGGTGAAGGTCCTATAAGGAAAGTTAAACTAAGTCCCTTTGCTATTGATCGATACACAATAACAAATAAACAATTTAAAGAATTTATAGAGGATACTGGATATGTTACTGATGCTGAAAGGTTTTGTTGGTCTTTTGTTTTTCATTTATTAGTTTCTGATGAAGTTAAAAAGAGTGTAAAACAAGCTGTAAAAGAGACTCCTTGGTGGCTGGTGATTGAAGGAGCTACTTGGAGAAACCCAGAAGGACCAGATTCATCTATTGAACCTCGCTTAAACCATCCAGTAGTGCACGTATCATCGAATGATGCATTAGCATACTGTGAATGGTCGGGTAAAAGATTACCAACAGAGGCCGAGTGGGAATACGCTGCAAGAGGTGGTCTTAGTAAAGCAAAATATCCATGGGGAAATAAGCTTCTAATCGATGAAAAGCATCAGTGCAATATATGGCAAGGTAATTTCCCTACTAATAATACAGCAGCTGATGGCTTCATATCAACAGCACCAGTAAACTCATATTCACCAAATGGCTTTGGATTATATAACGTTTCTGGAAACGTATGGGAGTGGTGTTCCGATTGGTATTCTAATGAACAACCTAGAGGAAAAGTGATAATAAATCCAAAAGGACCAGAAAAAGGTATAGCTAAGGTCATGAAAGGTGGTTCCTATCTTTGTCATACATCATATTGTAATCGTTATCGTGTTGCATCTAGGATTGGGAATACCCCAGATAGTTCAACCGGAAATATAGGGTTTCGCTGTGCTGTTGATTTATAATAATAGTGGGTGGGTACGGTCTGTAGAGAGAATAACTATTATAAGAGTAATTAAGAGGGGCTTATTCCTGTATATCTAATTTAAGTGTTTAGAAGTAAGCACAATTAGGGTGAATTTTGGTCGTATTGTTTGAAACCATTTCTGAAAAAGCCTCCAGCACGGACTGACTACCATACAGGAAGAGGCATTCATCCCGTAGGACTAAAGTGAGTACACCCTAAAAATGTCCATTTTGAGTATACTATAATTGATAAACTAGAATGAAGTAGTGCTAGAAAAAATGCAGTGGGTTTGAGATCTAAACAAGTAGTTTCTTTGGCGACATAATATGATACGATAAATATTTTGTAAAGAATTTAGTGGATAAAAAATCATCGTTTTAACATGGTTACAAAGGATGATCTTTTGTATAGATTAAACTAGCCAAACTAGCTTAGCATTGTAGGTTCATTACTCTTGATAGGTATTTTCTTGAATATGCTATATTATATTTAGTTGTTATGTTTGACTATTATATTCCATCTGCTGTTCGAACAAGTTTAATGCTTTTTTTAAACTATCAGATTAACTAGAGGATGTTTTAAATAAAGATCGAAATAATAGAAAAAAAGATGAGTAAGTAGAATTCGTCATTTACGCGATAAGCCATCTCAATCTGTCACCATTTGTGACGGTTGAGGTGGCTTTTCTTGTTGGTTAGAAAGTGGCGGGTTATTGAGAGAGATTTTTTGAATTAAACTATTCAGAAACAGTAGGTTCAAGCACAGTCAATGTATTATCTATCGTATTGAGATTGACAGACGCACCTATCGGAATAGTAGCTTTATATGAACCGTGTCCTGTAGCGAGGTTGGTCATCAGAGGTTTTCCTAATGGTACTAACTTATGATTGATTAAATCTGCATACGTAGTGTTATAAGATACGGGGCAGTTCGTACATTCTCCTATGATTATACCTAGACAATCCTGGAATTTACCTGACATCGATAGTTGAGTAAAATGTCTCAAAATTGTTGTAGTAGGGGAATTGATTTCCTCTAAGAAAAGGATTTTCCCTTCTGTATCAATTTCATATGGTGTTCCAAGAGTATTAACGATCGAAGTCAAGTTTCCGCCTACGATAGGTCCCGTTACATTACCTGGTACTAGGCTCACCTGTGGCATATTCGGTGGATTTTCAATTAGCCTAGGAGTATTCAATGTAGAGGTAGCTTCAAAGAATTGATTAAAGTTATATGCAGGTGTATCCATTCTAAAATCGATAAGCATGAGGGCGTGAAACGTCATTAAGTCACTAAATTGATACAACGCGTTAAGGAGAACGGTGATGTCGCTATAACCAGAAATTATTTTAGGATTATCGTTAATGTCTTCATAGTCTAGATAAGGAAGGATGGTCTGAACCCCAGTCCCTCCTCGTGTGGCTAGAATCATTTTGACATTTGGATCTCTGAACATGCTCATTACATCTTCGGCTCTTTGTTGAGCTGGTGCAGCTTCGATGCCTTCAAAAGCATAAATATGATTGCCAAAAACGACATCAAAGCCCATATCTCTCAAAGTTTGAGCTCTGGCATTAATCGTATTAGCATCAAGAGGGCTACCAGCTGTAACCAATCCAATCGAATCTCCGCTTTGCAACAACGGTGGTCTTATGGCCATGATATTCTCTCCTTGTTTTCACTTTTGAATTGGCTAGAGGTATAAGAGCGCGGTTACTTATAAATATATGAAGAGATATTTATTTTATAAGCAAAATGCTTATGAACCGCTTGATCGTAAAACGAACGAAGAATCCTTCAATTGAAAAAAATACACCCAAGAAGAGAACGATAGCTACTTCCATAAATAACTTTCATTTTTCCTAGGCCTTATTACCTGAATAAAAGGGTAAGAGAAACGAGTATGAGGACGGAAGTTTGGAATTTTTAGAATATAATTATAATTTAATTGACAACCCTTTTTCTGCTTTGTTTAAATGTAATACTATAATGCTTTTATTAACTAGCAAATCATAAATAGATATATTTACATAAAAACGTGTTCAAAAAGGAGCATAAAACAAGCTGAGTAGGTCGAGATGGAGAAGCAAGCGAACGATGAGGTGCGAAGCTGTTTTTAGCGGTCTTTTTAAATGAGTGCTATATCTATGATGTTTTTGTTGAGAAAAAAGGGGGAGTTATTCCATAAAATAAGAATAACAACTTAAAGCACCAATTAAACTTCTATGTCAACATATCAAGTAACTCGTAGACAACAAAGCTAATTGAAGTTGGTTTACAAAAAATAGAAAATGAGTATTTGAAAATTGGCAGTCAACACCCCGCTAAAATAAAAACGTGATGGAGGGTTTGACGATGAAACCGGAAGTAGACAAGCAACATAGTACTTCAAAGGATCTAAACAGAAAAAGGTGGGAAATGCCGGATACTTATGTAATACTATTTCTGGTTTTGCTTGTCTCTGTTATTTCTACCTATTTGATACCATCAGGAATGTTTGAAAGAGAAACAGTTGATGGTGTAGAAAGATTGGTCCCCAATACATATTCACAAACAGATGGAGCCTTTTTAGGGATAATGGATATTTTTATAGCGATTCAAATGGGGATGGTTCAATCAGCGGATATTATTTTTATGGTTTTATTTACCGGCGGTGCTTTTGAAATTATTGAACGTTCAGGCGCCTTACGAGGAGGAATTAACCGGGCAGTAGGCATCACAAGGGGAAAAGAGTTTTGGATGATTGCTATTGTCTCTACTTTATTTGCTTTAGGCGGCGCTGTAGGGGCGGTTGCAAATTCAGTCATTGCGTTTGTCGTCATTGGCGTGATTATTGCCAGGACATTAAAGCTTGATCCTATTGTTGCTGTAGCTATTACGTTTGGAGCAAATTTTGCCGGGTTTAATGTTGGTTTTATGAACCCCTATACTGTAGGAATTGCTCAGGATATTGCAGATTTACCCCTGTTTTCAGGAGCAGCTCTGCGAATGGTTGTGTTTGTCGTTATCTTATCTATAACGATCTGGTACATATGGAGATATGCCAAGAGGATAATGGATGATCCTTCAAAAAGTCTTGTGGGGATTTATGAGGGAATTAATCCTGATGAAACAATGGAAGCTCCCTTTACGTTTCGCCATAAGATCCTTTTAAGTTTTGTTGCTCTTAGTTTAATTTTCTTTGTATACGGTTCGATTCAATTGGAATGGACAATTAATCACATGGCCGCCTTTTTCATATTCATTGGATTAGTTTCAGGGATTATTGCTGGCATGCATTATAACACCATTGCTGTTACTTTCTTAAAAGGGACGCAAAAGCTTGCTTATGGTGCTCTGGTCGTAGGGTTGGCAAGAGCTGTGATAGTTGTTCTTGAAGACGGCGAAGTGTTGGATACGATTGTCTATGCGTTATCTGTACCTCTGGAGAATCTTCCTTCGGTAATAGCTGCGATTGGCATGTTTATTACGAGTGGTTTATTAAACTTTTTGGTCAATTCCGGAAGCGGTCAAGCCATGATCTCCATGCCTATGTTAACCCCGCTAGCCGATATGGTAGGAGTAACGAGACAAGTAGCTGTCCAGGCTTTTCAATTTGGTGACGGTCTGACCAATAGTATTTTTCCGACGTCAGGGATCCTTATGGCAAGTCTAGCGGTAGCTGGCGTATCTTGGACAAAATGGGTGAAATGGATACTGCCATTATTTTTAATTTGGGTAGCCATTGCCATTGTGATGCTTTCTATTGGTGTGTTGATTGAATGGGGACCTCACTAGAAGTGATGATAATAAATAAGGTATTGAGTGAACGAGATAGACTGATAGAGAATAGCCATTTTTAAAAGACCAGAATGTATAGAGCGGAAAGCCACCTTCACGCTGCTCGTCTCAAGGGTAAAGCATCCTTTTTAATAGCTAAATCAACCACACGTATTATGTTGATTAATTTACAATAATAAACACACTAAATAGAAAGACAGAAAGGGGTATTAGACAATGAAACAAAGTATGTTATTGATGGGACTACTGTTGGTCATTTTAGCAGCTTGTTCTCCAGGGGACGAAGATGGTCAAGGGCAAACAGATGAGCAGATTCCACCAGAGTCAACGACAGAAGAAGAAGCATCAACTGTCGCTAGTCAAATGGGTAAACTTGAAGCAAAGGCTGAGATGAAGAATACCGAAAATGAGAATGTAGGTGAAGTGCTTTTTTATTTGAATGATCAAGGTCTGACGGTAGTGGAAGCAAATATCGAAAATCTTGAACAAGGGTATCGCGGCTTTCATATACATGAGAATGCTGCCTGTGATCCAGATGCAAGTGATGGTCCTTTTACCACAGCTGGAGGCCACTATCATGGTGAAGATGAGGGACATGGCCATCATACAGGTGATATGCCCTCACTATATGTTAATGAAAATGGTACAGCACAAATGATCGCTGTGATAGACGGATTTGTTCCTGAGGAGTTATTAAATTCGGATACGGCTGTCATCATTCATGAAGGTCCTGATAACTTTGCTAATATCCCTGATCGTTATCAATCCAGTGAACAAGAAGAGTCAGGACCAGACCAAGCTACACTTAATACTGGTGATGCTGGCGATAGAGCAGCGTGTGGCGTCGTTTCTGTAGTAGAGTAATAGTTTATAAGAGGGAATAGTAGTTCACTGCCAAAGCCTAATGCATCTATAAAAGTGCTTCAATAAGTAGGAAGCCCCTTTGAGGGTTTTGATGAACTTATGGGATTGAAAATAGACAATGCGGAGCTGAATTCAGGGTCTCAGTCACAGGATTTTTCTGTGAAAAAGTGAACGATTCAACCCTGATTCAGCCAATATAGTTTTCGGCTAAAGTGAAGCCTTATTACATAATAGGTATGGTATACAGGAAGTTTCAGGAAGGAAAATACAGTAATCAATTGCAATTAGGTTTCTTCGTTCAGTTGCTGGTTATGAGCTTTTCCGTAAAAAATCGCCATTCAAATTTGGACCATTTTCTTCGTTAGATGAGTCGGTTCCTAAAGATACAAAGAATCAATGGTAAAGACTAAAAAGAGCGGTTTGGCTTTTTATTTTTCTGTTGAAAGCGCTTTTTTAATTAGCTAAATAAACGAATCATCTGGATTATATACAAATGGTTAGAAGTACTATTGCTTATATGGTATAAAACGCCTTTTAGATGTAAGGGAGGTCTTGAGTTGAAAGCAAATGTTTCTTCAGTTTGGAACAAATTATGGAATTCTCATCATCAATCTAAAAAACTTCTAATGTTTTTTTTGCCGGTGAGATCGAATAATAAGGCTGAAACGGTGAAAAAGGATAGTAGTGAGCCAAAAAAACAAAAACCATCCAGTTATAAAACACCGCAAAAGATAGGATTGTTTTTAGGTCCCCTTCTCTTCATAGCTGTTCTATTATTCTTTTTTCCTGAGGGGTTAAGCTATGAAGGAAGAATCGTTCTAGCAACGACTTTATGGGTTGCGACATGGTGGATCACAGAAGCCATTCCGATTCCGGCAACGTCGCTACTCCCGATTATTCTTTTGCCAATTACCGGGGCATTAGATGGTGATACCGTTACGGCGTCCTATGGTAACCCGATTATTTTCTTATTTTTAGGTGGATTTCTAATTGCACTTGCAATGGAAAAGTGGGATCTTCATAAGCGAATTGCATTAAATATCATTTCAGTTATTGGCACAAGTCCATCAAGGATTGTGTTTGGTTTTATGGCAGCGACAGGCTTCTTATCAATGTGGGTTTCAAACACGGCAGCTGTGATGATGATGCTGCCAATTGGAACGGCTATTACATATCAAGTGGCTCAAGCTTTAAAAAACGATAAAACAAATCTAGGAGAAGAAGAAAAGTTTTCAAAAGTGCTTATTTTTGGAATCGGATATGCTGGAACAATTGGTGGATTTGGAACGTTAATTGGAACGCCACCAAATATCATTCTTGCAGCAACTGTTCAAGAATTATTCGGAGTTCAAATCTCTTTTGCGGATTGGTTATTTTTTGCAGCTCCTATCGTTGTGATCTTACTCATTAGTAGTTGGTTGTTTTTAACGAAAGTCGCCCATCCAATTCAGTTGAAAGAATTACCAGGCGGTAAGACACTAATTGAAAATGAGAAAAGCAAGCTAGGGAAGATCAGCTTTGAAGAGAAAGCAGTATTAGCAGTCTTCTTATTTGCAGCATTTATGTGGATTACAAGAACGTTTTTATGGGAAGGTCAAATTATGTTAATTCCTGGCCTTAGTGATACGATGATTGCCATATTTGCTGCCGTGTTATTATTTTTAATTCCGTCTCTAAATAAAGGAGGCCGCATTTTAGATTGGAATGTTTCGAAAGATGTTCCATGGGGGATTTTACTCTTATTTGGTGGGGGCTTAGCGATTGCCGCAGGTTTCCGTGAATCTGGTTTAGCAAATTGGATGGGTGGCCAACTGACCGTTTTAGAAAGTGTTAACTTTATCTTAATGATTGTTCTTACAGCAGCTTTAGTATTATTCTTAACAGAAATTACGTCAAATACAGCAACAGCTACGATGATCTTACCAGTTTTAGCAGCTCTAGGATTAGCTTTAGGCATTCACCCATTTGCGCTTATGGTACCAGCAGCGATGGCAGCAAACTGTGCGTTTATGCTTCCTGTTGGAACGCCTCCAAATGCGATTATTTTTGCATCTGGTAAGTTAAAAATTATAGAAATGGTTAAAAACGGCTTCTGGATTAACATTTTATCTGTCATCTTAATTACATTGGCGGTCTATTTCTTACTGCCATTATTATGGGGAATTGATTTAAACGTTTATCCATCTGAATTTAGATCGTAATCAAAATGAAGGAGTCGTTAGACAAACGACTCCTTCAGGTCATTCTAAACAATAGAAGGTAATGGTTTTTTTAAGATCAGAATATATAAGAGGACAGCTACCTTCACTCCGCTCGTCTCAAGGGAAAAGCATCCTTGAGACTTTAAAACATGCTGCGGATGCTGACGCTGTTTTTCTTAACCATTGGGCTCGTTGAAAAGGTTGCGGAATAGTTTTCCACCCCACCGCGAGACAAACGTTACGCTGAGTAGAAATTAGGCCCTGAATCATTTGTCTGTTGTTCATAAAGATTTAATATCGGTATTATGTTATTGAAGATAATTATTGCCTAAAAATAATGTCTACCGTGGTTAAGAATCGATTCATTAATACCCTTTTTTATAATCTGCCAAATTAACGCTAGGAATTTTTCCTTTTACATAATCCTCTAAGTTAGGGATAAAGATATTCTCCATAACTCGCTTATTATAATGTTCAGTGGAGCCTGAAGTGTGTGGTGTAACGATGACATTTTCCATTTCCCAGAATGGGCTGGTTTCATCCAACGGTTCATGCTCAAAGACATCCAGTCCGGCACCAGCTATTTGTCCGTTTTTCAATGCTTCGATCAATTCAGCTTCTTTTACAAGGTGTCCGCGGCCGATGTTGATAAAAAACGCTGTCTCCTTCATGAGATGAAATTGCTCTGCACCAAATAATTGATGTGTTTCTTCTGTAAGCGGCAGGGTAACTACGACATAATCACACCGAGGAAGGATGTGGTTTAGCTTGTCTGGGGTGAACATGTCATCAACGTCATCTTCTTCTGCTCCTGAATGACGGATACCAAGGACAGTCATCCCGAATGCTTTTGCGAGCTTCGCCGTTTCTTTGCCGATCGCGCCGACACCGATAATTCCCACGGTTTTATTATGTATTTCCATTCCTATTCCGGAGTGGTGCCACGTTTTTGACTGCTGATTTCTTACATATGTATGGATCTTTCGAGTCAACGCAAGCATTAAACCGAAGATGGTTTCGGATATTGGATATGCGTGAACGCCATTTGCACTTGTTAATTGAATCTCTTTATTTTCTAAACACTTTAAAGGAAGCCCGTTAATCCCAGCACTCCACGTCTGCAGCCAGCGAAGCTTCGCATCAGGCTGGACCACAATTTCATTCATCTCTTTCTTCCACCCGACTATAATTTCTGCCTCTTTAACATGGTGGCTCCAGATCTCCCGGTTTTTCCCGATTATCACATCCCAGTCAGGAACTAGTTCTTTCACACGTTCTTGATGTCGTTGATCAATATCGTGTGTGATGAGCAGCTTACGTCTTTGCATAAATGGCCTCCATAAAATTTTTTATTTTATTAAAATTATAGCATAGGAAGTTCCTTCGTAAGGGTGGGAGAAACAGGGGCCCTGGTTGGAAAACAATGAAAACAAGACCTCTCGCTCATTTTTTACTTATACGAGTGGAAGGTTTTTGGGCTTTTGGTTTATCTCGTGGCTGTCGAACACACGGGTAGCTGTCTCCTCACCGTTTGTCAAAAAGGGAATACGGTTGATGGTTGAGCTTTGTTTACAGGTACAAATAAACAAAACTATGATTTTATTTCAGTTTGATAATATATTACGTAAAAGCATAGAAGGAATGACAATAAGAAATCTACTTTGACAAGATACCCAAAATTCTGAAAAGTTAAAATTAATACTTGCGTATAACTAAGCAGTGTCTTATAATTAAAAACAATATCATACGTACAAGTTAATACTCAAATGAAAGCGCTTCTATAGTATGTTGTTTTTGAATGACAATAACCTTTGTTTTCCAGTTAAAAGGTGGTGTGGGAGGTGTTCTGTGAAGGTGGTATTAAGAGTGACGAGATCACGAGGTGTCCATTAACAGGTCTACCAAAACAAACATGTACGTACGTTTTTTGGTGATGAAGTTATTAGTAAATTTAGCAATTATATTTATTTACTATAGTGGGAGGTAATGGGATGAAAAAATACTTATTTATGCTCGTATCAGGAGTTTTGATGCTTGCGGGCTGTGGGGGAAATGGGGATGCTGGCGGAGATGGTGGCGGTGGTGAACTCGAAGAACAAGTCGTCGTAGGTGATGATATTGAAAACGCGACAGAGTTGACTTTCTGGAATTTCCAGGAGTTACACACCCAATTCTTTGAAGATGCTGTTAACCGCTGGAATGAAGAGTTCCCTGACCGGGCGATTCAACTGACTGCAGAAACGTACCCGTACGATCAGATGCACAATAATTTGTTGTTGTCACTCCAGTCTGGGAGTGGGGCACCGGACATCGCTGACATTGAAATCGGCCAATATGCTAACTTCATGCAAGGGGAGGTTCAGTTAGAGTCAATGAATGACCTCGTTGAGCCAGAGCTGGGTAATTTGGTAGAGTCCCGCTATGAAATTTACGCAAAAGACGGTGAGTATTATGGTTTGCCGACGCATGTGGGGGCTACTGTAATGTTCTATAACGAAGAAATTATGGAAGAAGCCGGTGTTGACATTGACTCGATTGGAACGTGGGATGACTACGTTGAGGCTGGACACCAAGTTGTTGAAAATACGGATGCTGTCATGACGACAGTAGAATCCGATGAGACATGGACGTTCTATCCGTTAATCAGTCAAAGAGGGTCCGATTACTTTGATGAAAGCGGTGACGTGATTTTAGATAATGAAACAAATATTGATACGTTGCAATTTATTCACGATTTAGTTCACGAATATGAAATTGCGGAACTTTCACCAGGCGGTGGTCACCACGCTGAAGAATATTACGGATTTATGAATGACGGAAGAGCAGCTTCATTAATGATGCCAATGTGGTACATGGGTCGGTTCCTTGACTATATGGAAGACCTTGACGGGAAAATGCAAATTCGTCCGCTTCCAGCATGGGAAGAAGGCGGTAACCGTTCAGCGGGAATGGGTGGAACTGGAACCGTTGTCACCAACCAAGCAGAAGACCCTGAACTGGCGAAGGATTTCCTTGCGTATGCCAAGCTGACGGAAGAAGGAAACATTAAGCTGTGGGAAATCCTTGGGTTTGACCCTCCTCGCCACGATGTGTGGGATTCTGAAGCGATGCGAGAAAATAATCGATTCTATGACTACTTCCACGATGATATTTTCGATATTCTTCTCGGGATCCGTGATGAGGTGAACGACTTGAACATTACTGAGTACACGCCAGACGCTCAGCAGGAAATTGAAGCAAGTGTCTTACACGCGGTGCTGCGTGAGCAGAGCAGGTCACCTGAAGATGCTTTGCATGATGCAGCAGAAGCTATACGAAGTAGAATGATAGACTAATTTCAAATCGCTAATCATTGACTGCCCAGGGTGAGTCCCCCTTTCTCCCTGGGCGGACATATTTAAAAAGGAGGGAAAGAGCCGTGCAAACTTCTATATCAACTGAGAAGAGAACACCTCCAACAAAACAGACAACCCGCTCAAAGCTTCTCTACTCGAAGAACGCAGCACCTTATATATTTGTTTCACCCTTTATTATTTCTTTTCTACTACTTTTTTTATATCCGTTTATAAGTGCTGTGAATATGAGTTTTCAGAGAGTTCTCCCAGGTCAAATTGATTATATCGGGACTGCGAACTATTCACGGGTATTTAATCCGACATTCTATACAGCGCTGCAAAATACAACCATTTACGTTATTTTAACAGTTATCATTTTAACTGCTCTTCCACTTATTTTCGCGGTTTTCTTGAATAACCGGCTGATGAAGTTCACAAACTTTTTCCGTGCTGCGATTTTCATCCCAGCGCTCACATCTGTTATCGTGGCCGGTACCATATTTCGAATGATTTTTGGGGATTCTGATACGGCTATTGCGAACCAGTTTTTAACCTTTATTGGGTTATCGCCAATAGAGTGGCGATACGGAGCCGCTTCTGGGATGTTTTTGATGGTTGTACTTGCTTCGTGGAGGTGGATGGGGGTCAATATCCTCTACTTTCTGGCAGCGTTACAAAATGTAAATAATGACTTGTACGAAGCGGCGGACATTGATGGCGCTAATGTTTGGCAGAAGTTCAGACATGTAACGTTCCCGGCTATTAAACCAGTTGTAATTTTCTTATCAACAATTACGACTATTAATGGATTTCGGATGTTTGAAGAAAGCTTTGTATTCTGGGAAACGAGCTCTCCAGGGAACATTGGGTTGACCGTTGTAGGATACATTTATCAGGAAGGGATTCAGCGGAATGACATGGGATTCGGTGCCGCTGTTGGGATTGTTCTCCTGATTATTATCTTTATTGTCAGCATCATTCAACTATACCTAACTGGTGCATTTAAAAAGGGTGATTAATATGATGGAAAAAGCGCTGAAAGAAAAAATAATCTCAGGTTTACTACTGGTGTTATTCATGTTTGTTGCTTTTGTGGCGTTGTTTCCAGTCATTTCTCTGGTCGTAGCGTCTCTTAGTCCGGCTTCGGATTTGATGAGGTATGGCTTGTCGGCTGAGTTGTTCTTATCTGCTTTCGACTTTCAAAACTACACTGCTATTTTTGGAGCAGAAGGAGGAGCTTACTGGCAATGGTATTTAAATAGTATTATCATTTCCGCAGTTTTGATCGTGTTGTCGCTGTTTTTCTCATCCATGGTCGGTTATGCACTCGCCTTGTATGAGTTTAAAGGGAAAAGGTTAGTGTTCTTGCTCGTTCTATTAATCTTAATGATTCCATTTGAAATCTTGATGCTTCCGCTTTTCCGAATGATGACATCATTCGGGCTGGTTGATTCATATCTCGCTGTAATGCTTCCGTTAATCGTAGCACCGATTGCCGTGTTTTTCTTCCGACAGTATTCATTGGGGTTACCAAAAGAACTAATGGAATCAGCGCGAGTGGATGGGTGTACGGAATATGGGATTTTCTTTAGGATTATGGCCCCGCTTATGTTACCGTCTTTTGCGGCGATGGCGATATTGCAAGGGCTGACAAGCTGGAATAACTTCCTCTGGCCGTTGCTTGTGTTAAGGTCCAATGACATATTTACGTTACCGATCGGATTGGCCACATTACTTACACCCTATGGGAATAATTATCAAATCTTGTTCTCAGGTTCAGTGTTAAGTATTATTCCGATTATTATTCTGTTCTTGTTTTTCCAGCGTTTCTTTATCGCCGGTTTAACAACAGGGGGAGTAAAAGGCTAAGGTCAAAAGGATTACAGAAGAAAGGGTGAACGACATGGTTGTAGAAAAACTAGAGAACCTTTTCAGAGTAATATCGAAATTTGCTTTATTAAATATGATGTGGCTCGGGTTTACAGTCCTTGGCTTTGGTGTGATTGGGTTCTTTCCTGCCACCGTTGCGATGTTTTCGGTATCACGACAGTGGGTGCGCGGTGAACAAAACATTCCGATATTTAAGACATTTGTTACATGTTTTAAACAGAACGTGATGAAAGCCAACCTTTATGGATGGGCGACAGCTTTTATCGGAATGGTCCTTTTTGTGAACTATCAGGCAATAACGATGTCAGGGGCAGAGGTACCGTTGTTCATTGTCATTTCGTTTATATTGCTCGTCATCTTTTACTTGCTAATGGCCGTTTCTGCTATTCCTGTATCGATTCATTTTGAAGGAAACAGTTTTGATTTGATCCGGAAAACAACGCTATTCGTTATGGGACGTTTTCACATTGCTTTATTGTTTCTCGTTCTTGTATGGGCATCCGCTCACGTTTCATTGGCGTTTCCAACTGTGATTCTGTTTTTCTCTGGTAGTGTTTTATCCTATATTCTCATGTGGTTCTTTACTCGTACGCTTGAAAAAATCGAACATAAACACGCAAAACAAAGTTTTTCATAAAAGAAAGGAAGGTCAGACATGCAAAAAGCAAAAATGATTGTTGATAAAGAATATAAAATTGCAGATATTGATGACCGGGTTTATGGCTCTTTCATTGAACATTTAGGTCGTGCCGTTTATGGCGGGATTTACGAACCAAATCATCCAAAAGCGGACGAACAGGGATTTCGTAAAGATGTGTTGGGCTTGGTGGAGCAGCTGAATGTACCGATTGTCCGTTATCCTGGAGGGAATATGGTTTCAGCCTACAACTGGGAAGATGGTGTAGGCCCGAAAGAGGATCGTCCGAGAAGGCTAGAGCTAGCTTGGCGAACCATTGAGACAAACCAGGTTGGAACGAATGAATTTGTCGATTGGGCTAAAAAAGCCGGTTCAGAGGTAATGATGGCGGTTAATCTTGGGACAAGAGGGATAGATGCTGCGAGAAATTTTATTGAATACTGTAATCATCCAAGTGGTTCGTACTGGAGTGATTTACGAAGAAAACATGGGTACGAACAACCTCACAACATTAAAACGTGGTGCCTCGGAAACGAAATGGATGGTCCGTGGCAGGTAGGTCAAAAGACTGCTTATGAATATGGACGGCTGGCAAAGGAGACGGCCAAAGCCATGAGGTTGGTTGACCCTACTATCGAACTGGTTTCGTGCGGTAGCTCCAATTCGACAATGCCAACATTTCCTGAATGGGAAGCGGAGACGCTGGACCACACGTATGAGGAAGTGGATTATATCTCTCTTCACCAATATTTCGGCAATAAAGATCAAGATTCACAAAACTACTTGGCAAATGGGATAGAACTGGACAGGTTTATTTCTACAGTAATATCCATTAGTGATTATATAAAAGCGAAAAAACGGAGTCAGAAAACGATGATGCTCAGTTTTGACGAGTGGAATGTCTGGTACCATTCTACTGACCATGATAAACAGCTGGACTCTTGGACGATCGCCCCTCCTCAACTGGAAGATCATTATAACTTTGAGGATGCTCTTCTAGTAGGAAGTATTCTTATTACATTTTTAAAGCATGCGGACCGAGTGAAGATGGCATGCATGGCTCAACTCGTCAATGTGATTGCTCCGATCATGACTGATAACATGGGAGCGGCGTGGAAGCAAACGATCTATTATCCATATATGCATGCGTCTGTTTTCGGGCGCGGGACATCGTTACAACCCGTTGTATCATCACCGAAATTTGATACGAAAGATTTCACAGATGTTGAGTATTTGGATAGTGCTGTTGTTTATAACGAAGAACATGAGGAAGTGACGATCTTTGCTTTGAACCGTCATATCAGTGAGGCATTGGCAGTGGACATTAATGTAAGCGGATTTGAAGAATATCAAATTGCTGAACATGTCGTGCTTGAGCATGATGATTTAAAAGCCGTTAACACAGCTCAAAACCAGGCTGTGGCACCGCATAGTAACGGGAAATCTTCATTAAAAGGTGGATTCGTTGAGGCTATGTTATCAAAAGCTTCGTGGAATGTCATTCGTCT
This sequence comes from Alteribacter populi, assembly GCF_002352765.1. NCBI lineage: Bacteria > Bacillati > Bacillota > Bacilli > Caryophanales > Bacillaceae > Alteribacter > Alteribacter populi. The sequence continues at coordinate 3,381,201 of NZ_KZ293963.1, forward strand.
AAAGCGTGTTAAATAAGGTATAAAAACATCGTCATTGAGAGTGGATTATACAATCTAAGCAAAAATGTTAAAGGGTGCTTAAAGGAGAGAGTCGGGATGGAAAAGACATATGGTTATCGTAATCCAATTATTGAGCAGAGAGCAGACCCTTGGGTTTACAAACATGAAGATGGATATTATTACTTCACTGGATCTGTTCCGGAATATGATCGTATTGAAGTAAGAAGGGCGAAGACGATCGAGGGGCTGCGCGATGCGACACCAAAGACTGTGTGGCGAAAATATAAAAGCGGCCCATTGAGTGCTAATATTTGGGCTCCGGAAATCCACTTTATCGATCGAAAATGGTATATCTATTTTGCAGCGGCAAGAACTACTAAGACGGATAACGGACTATTTGATCACCGTATGTACGCGCTTGAGTGTGATGCTGCGAACCCTGTTGAAGGTTCATGGGTCGAAAAAGGTCAAGTGAAGTCTAAATGGGAAACGTTTTGTCTTGATGCGACATCATTTGAGCATGAAGGTGAGCGGTATTACGTATGGGCACAGAAAGACCCTGATATTGAAGGCAATTCTAACATGTATATCGCAAAAATGGAGAATCCTTGGACATTGACAGATGACCAAGTGATGATTACCACACCGGAATATGATTGGGAACGGATCGGTTTTTATGTTAACGAAGGAGCGGCCATATTAAAACGGAACGGCAAGATTTTCATGACGTTTTCGGCCAGTGCGACCGACCATAATTATTGCATGGGTTTATTATATGCTGATGAGTCCGCTAACCTACTAGATTCAGCTTCTTGGAAAAAAGTAGATAAGCCTGTTTTTCAAACGAGCGAAGCGAATGGGCAGTATGGACCTGGACACAACAGTTTTACGGTTAGTGAAGATGGGAAGAAAGATGTGCTGATCTATCACGGAAGAAATTATAAGGAAATAGAAGGGGACCCATTATATGATCCGAACCGTCACACTCGAGCTCAAGTAATTGAGTGGGATGAGGACGGCTTTCCGATTTTCGGAGAGCCGAAGCCTGATGCTTAATGTCAGGCCCTCTTTTTTACAACTAAACATACGTACAAATAATCGAATTAATGATTTTTATTAATTATACATCCGGATAATGGGACTTGACGACAAACAAGAAAAGGATGAGGTGATTCATGTGGCGCTTGAAAAATTGAAAAAATCGGTATTAGAAGCGAACCAGGCGCTTCCGAGGCACGGATTGGTGACGTTCACTTGGGGAAATGTGAGCGGAATTGCCAGAGATAAAGGGCTTGTAGTGATCAAGCCAAGCGGTGTGGATTACAACGATTTAACGTTAGATGATATGGTCGTCGTAGATTTAGATGGTAACGTCGTTGAAGGGAGATTGAAGCCGTCCTCCGACACACCGACGCATGTGTATTTATACAGAAATTTTTCTACTATTGGTGGAATTGTTCATACACATTCGTCTTGGGCAACGAGTTGGGCGCAGGCTGGGAAGAATCTTGAAGCCCTTGGCACAACCCATGGTGATTATTACTACGGGGCAGTACCGTGCACACGTAAAATGACCGAAGATGAAATTCAAATGGAATACGAAAAAGAGACGGGCAAGGTGATTGTAGAGACCTTCCGTGAACAGAACCTCGATCCAGTTGCCCTGCCTGGCGTTCTGGTTAATGGTCACGCCCCGTTTAATTGGGGGAAGAACCCTAATGACGCGGTTCACAATGCGGTAGTGTTAGAAGAAATTGCAAAAATGGCAGTGGTAACTTATCAAATTGCACCATCAACGCCGAGAATGGATCAAGCGTTACTGGATAAACACTTTCTTAGAAAACATGGGCAGAACGCATATTACGGGCAAAATTAACGATAACATGGAGGTGGAGACAATGGGGAAATATGCAATTGGAATTGATTATGGAACACAATCAGGCCGTGCTGTTCTCGTATCGTTGGTGGATGGGACGGAGATAGCTGAACATGTGACGGAATACACGCACGGCGTGATGGATGAAACACTTCCGAATAAAGATGTGGAACTAGGCTACGAGTGGGCACTGCAGCATCCAAAAGACTATATCGAAGTGATTGAACGGTCTGTTCCCATAGTGTTGGAGCAATCAGGCATCAACTCTGAAGATGTGGTCGCTGTCGGCATTGATTTTACTGCCTGTACGATGCTTCCAATAGATAAAAATGGTGAGCCGCTTTGTTTTAAAGCAACGCATCAAGATGACCCACATAGCTGGGTAAAACTATGGAAACATCATGCAGCGCAGAGACATGCAAATGAGATTAATAGAATTGCTGAAGAGCGAGGAGAAAGTTTTCTTCCACGGTACGGTGGTAAGCTGTCGTCTGAATGGATGCTGGCGAAAGCGTATCAAATACTAGATGAAGCACCACATATTTATGACGAAGCAGATAAGTTTGTGGAAGCGACGGATTGGGTGACTATGCAGTTGACCGGTACACTTTTGCGAAATAGTTGTACAGCAGGATATAAGGCGGCATGGCATAAACAGGCAGGATACCCCTTAAAAGAATTTTTTAAAGCAGTCGATCCAAAACTGGTAGATTTAACAGACACGAAATTGAGTGGTGATGTTGTGCCACTTGGAACGAGCGCAGGCGGTTTGACTGATGAAATGGCCAAAGCGACGGGATTACCTTCAGGACTGCCAGTGGCTGTGGGCAATGTGGATGCCCATGCATCTGTTCCGGCTGTCGGAGTGGTGGACGAAGGAAAATTGGTGATGGCGATGGGGACATCGATCTGTCATATGCTACTCGGCAAGGAAGAAGTGGAAGTAGAAGGAATGTGCGGTGTTGTTGAAGACGGTATTATTCCAGGTTATTACGGATACGAAGCTGGACAGTCAGCTGTCGGTGACATTTTTGGCTGGTATGTCGATCAGGCCGTTCCAAAATACATTCACGATGAATCGGAGCAAGTCGGTAAAAGTGTTCACACCCTACTTGAAGAAAAAGCATCAGAGTTAAAGCCTGGTGAAAGCGGGCTCCTTGCTCTTGACTGGTGGAACGGAAATCGTTCGGTTCTTGTGGATACAGAGTTAAGTGGGGTGATGCTCGGTTATTCATTACTGACGAAACCGGAAGAAGTTTACCGAGCATTACTTGAATCAACAGCGTTCGGTACGAGAGTGATTGTCGATGCGTTCCATAACAACGGCGTACTAGTAGATGAATTGTATGCTTGTGGTGGCTTGCCGCAAAATAATCCGTTGTTAATGCAAATTTACGCGGATGTGACGAACCGAACGATTAAGGTAGCTGACTCTAAGCAGACGCCAGCACTGGGGGCAGCGATGTTCGCAGCTGTTGCAGCAGGGGAAGAAAATGGCGGTTATGACGACATTATTGAAGCAGCGAAGCATATGGGACGAGTCAAGGATGACGTGTATACGCCAATTCCTGAGAACGTGAAAAGTTATGAAAAAATTTATAAAGAATATAAACAACTTCATGATTATTTTGGTCGCGGTGATAACGATGTAATGAAGCGATTGAAGAGTTTGCGGCATGGTTAAAGATCTCGTTTTGAAGACAGTTGTACCTATTGTATAAGCTACGATAAGGGGAGGAATACACGATGAGTAGTAATCATTATGAATTTTGGTTTTTGACTGGGAGTCAGCACTTATATGGAAATGACACATTAGAACAGGTGGAGGGTCAGGCGAAAGAGATTGTTCAAGGACTCAATCAGTCTATTGCATCTTTTAACATTCGCTTGAAACCTGTTCTTACCACATCGGATGGCATACGGGATGTCATCATTGATGCGAACTCTGACAGTTCCTGTGCGGGTGTCATTACATGGATGCATACTTTTTCTCCGGCAAAAATTTGGATTAGAGGCTTGAATCTGTTGCAAAAACCGATGTTGCATCTGCATACTCAATTCAACCGAGATATTCCGTGGAAAGAGATCGACATGGATTTCATGAATTTGAACCAGTCTGCTCACGGTGACCGAGAATTTGGCTTTATGGTATCACGGATGAACATTGACCGAAAAGTAGTGGTCGGTCATTGGCAAAATGAAAATGTCATCATGAGAATCGGCAATTGGATGAAAACGGCCGCAGGTTATGCTGAAAGCCACAACGTAAAAGTGGCCCGTTTCGGTGACAATATGCGTCGAGTAGCAGTGACAGACGGTGATAAAGTGGAAGCGCAGGTGAAGTTCGGCTGGACCGTTGACGGGTTTGGTGTTGGTGATTTAGCCGAGTATATTAATAGTTTCTCAGAAAGTGATGTTGAGAACTTATTTAAAGAATATGAAGACATATATGCCATTGGTCAACATATTAAGGGAGATGTATCGTTGAAACAATCGGTACTTGATCAAGCTAGAATTGAGCTAGGTATCAAGGCATTTCTTGATGATCAGGGGTATAATGCTTTTACAACGACGTTTGAAGATTTACACCGGATGACACAGCTACCTGGACTTGCTGCTCAGCGCTTAATGGAACAAGGGTATGGATTTGCGGGAGAAGGGGATTGGAAAACGGCTGCGTTACTTCGCATGATGAAGGTAATGACAAATAATCAGAAGACGACTTTCATGGAAGATTACACGTATCATTTTGAACCAGGTAATGAAATGGTTCTCGGATCTCATATGCTTGAAATTTGCCCAACTGTGGCGAATCATCAGCCGGCAATTAAGGTTCACCCTCTTGGCATCGGGGGTAAAGCAGACCCTGCGAGAATGGTGTTTGACGGAGTTGGTGGAGAAGCGATCAATGTGAGTCTCATCGACTTGGGACACCGTTTTCGTTTAATTATTAACGAAGTGGAGGCAGTTGTACCGACAGAGGAAACGCCTCATTTACCTGTGGCTAAGCTGCTTTGGAAACCTCAGCCATCTCTAGTTACCGCAACGGAAGCGTGGATTCATGCCGGTGGTGCCCATCATACTGTTCTGTCTTTTGCAGCATCGAAAGAGCAAGTGATAGACTGGGCAGAAATGTCTGGTATTGAATCCGTCGTTATCAATAAAAATACGGACATCTACCAATTCAAAAAAGAGCTATCCTGGAACGAACTTGTATGGAAGTCGTAACAGAAAGTTAACAGTGTATAATGATAGGTCACAAAAACCTCGTAGAATTTAATGTTTTAAATGTGTTAACCAAACAAAACATGGTATGATAATTGTACGTATAAGTTTACAATTGCGAGGTGGAATGGATTATGGAAACAAAATATAATATTGTCAAAAATAAAATAAAATCACGAATCTTACAAGGGTTTATTCAACCACACCAGAAGATCGGATCGGAAAACGAGCTCATGAAGGAATACCAGGTGAGCCGCCATACCATTCGAAAAGCCATTGAAGATCTCGTCTATGATGGATGGATCTATAAAAAACAAGGAGCGGGAACCTTTTGTGCTGACCGTTCACTGCAGAAAAACAACAGGTATAGTAGGACGAAAAATATTGCTGTTATTACGACCTATTTTTCCGATTATATTTTCCCGACGATCATCCGTGGTGCTGAAGGGTATTTAAGTGAGAACGGCTACCAGGTAACGGTATTTAGTACGAACAACAATATCGAGCAGGAAGGCCGCTACCTGGAGTCTGTTTTGTCTCAGCAGTTTGATGGTTTAATCGTTGAGCCGACGAAAAGTGCCTTACCCAATCCTAATATCAATTACTATCTTAATATTGAACGCCTTGGAATCCCTTACGTCATGATCAATGCCTATTATGAGGAGCTGGAGCCGACCCATATTATTATGGATGATGCAAAAGGCGGACGTCTGCAAACGAAGCATTTGATTGATCGAGGGCACGAGCGCATCCTGGGTTTTTTTAAAAATGATGATATTCAAGGTATGAAAAGGATGAAAGGCTTCATTAAGGCTCACCGGGAAAGCGCCTTGCCAATCAGTCCACAAAACATCGTGACTTACACAACGGAAACGAAAGATACATTACCAAAAGAAGTGTTGCGTGAGAAATTAAAGCAAGGAAAGGATTTACCAACAGCGATCGTCTGCTACAACGACCAGCTTGCCCTGATTCTTCTCGATGTGATTCGTGAAATGAACTTGTCTGTCCCTGGCGATATTTCGATTGTTGGATATGATGATTCATTTCTCTCTGTGGCATCAGAAGTCAAGTTAACAACGATTAAACACCCGAAAGTTGATATGGGGGTACAAGCGGGTCGTTTGATTAAACAATTGATTGAGCAAAAACAGAACCCTTCTGCCAAGTTCGACGTGTCTTCGGTTGTTTATGAGCCCGAACTCGTGATCAGAAACTCGACGAATAAAGCTGGGGTCAACAAAGAGGTGAATTAAGTGAAGTCGGTGAAGGAATGGTATGATAACCAAAAGAATACTTGTACTTGTGAAAACAAACACTATCCACTTTCAACTGATACGTTTGTTATTAAGAACGGAGCTTTACATGAGCTTCGTTCTTATTTACATGACAATAATTACCGGAATGTGCTCCTTGTTTTTGATGAACAAACCGAGCGTGCGGCAGGAAAGAGAGTAGAGGCACTACTTGCTGAAAGCGACTTTCGTGTGAAGATCTCACTCGTTCCTGCAGATGAGCAAGGTGATGTGATAGCCGATGAAGTGTCACTCATTCATGCGCAGGTGGATACAGACAAAGAAACGGAGGTACTGATTGCTGTTGGAGCGGGGACGATTCATGACATAACTCGCTTTGTGAGCTATAAAATGGGACTGCCGTTTATTTCAGTACCTACGGCCCCTTCGGTGGACGGTTTTAATTCAATGGGTGCCCCCATTGTACTGCGAAAGAAGAAGATTACCTTTCAAACACATGCCCCTATAGCATTGTTTGCTGAATTGGCCATCCTGTGCGAAGCCCCGCAGTCCATGGTGGCAGCTGGATTTGGTGATATGCTCGGGAAATATACATCTATCGCAGATTGGAAATTCGGCCGGTTAACTGGTGGAGAGCCGTACTGTCAAGCGGCAGCTAATATGACGATGGAAGCATTGAACACGTGTATTGAGTGCATTGATCAGATCGGCAGGCGAGACGAAGAGGGAATCAAACAGCTTATGACAGCCCTTATTCAGTCTGGGCTCGCCATGTCATTGTTCGGCCACTCCCACCCTGCATCAGGTGGCGAGCACCATCTGTCTCACTTTTGGGAAATGAAATTTCTCCAGGAGCAGCGAAAACAATTGTTACACGGTGAAAAAGTAGGAGTTTCCGCAAGTTTAATCGCTGACTTTTATAAAAATGAAGTCGCAGCTGTCCTACGTGAAGATACACAAATGGACCAGGTTGGAGTGACTGAAATTTTAAATGGTATTCCAGAAGGAGACGCTATGCGAGGGTATTTACGAACGGTAGGCGGGAAAACGACATTAGATGAACTTGGGGTCGAAGAGAACCTTTTCAATGATAGTTTAAAAGAAGCGCATCAGATTCGTAATCGAAGAACGATGTTGCGATATATGAATGAAAAATGAGGAACGTTAGTAAACCCACTCTGTCTGGAATGTCGGCAAGGTGGGTTGTTTTATTGGTGCGCAAAGAGAGAGAGGGTAACAACCCGTAAAAGGGTGCTCGCACGTTGTATGAGAGCGCCCTTTCGTATAAAATCCAGACCACTAACTCAATTATTACCATCTGGCATTTTCAGGATGCGGACACACTTGATCCTTGAAGGCCGTTTTATAATAAACGATATATCCCGAGTATTGGCAGGTCGTACCATAAAGGAGGGCCGGACAAGTCATGCACGCATTGAGTCGATCTTGATACAATGTCTCTGAAACGTCACTCTTATCCGGGTTGTGGCCTTTGGGACTGACATTTACATCAAACCCGCAACTTTTACATCGTGTTGAAATGAATAGCCCCCCCTTTAATTTAGCGTAATGACCGATACCGATTTGGGTGGTAACGTCACAGTGAGTTTCGTATCAGAAAGGTCGATGCCTTCCAGGTTTTTTGGAACAACATTTTCCGGTTGGGTAAATGTATTATGAGCATTGTTTTCATCAGCTGTTAACACTCTACCTAAGACGTTGTTCACTTGATTTTTCATCCCTTGTAAGTCCACTGAGACAGGGGCATCATTCTTCGTGTCGAGGTTACATAAGCTGATATTGATCTGGCCGTTTTCCATTTTTGAAGCAGACACACTCACTTTTGGCAGTTCTTCCTCGCCACTTCTCATGGTTGGCACATCAGCAGAAATGGACAATTGTTGTGCATCGTGATGAACTTTAAACATATCAAAAACATGATATGTTGGTGTCAAAATCATGTCTTGGCCATTCGTTAAAATCATTGCCTGTAGAACATTGACAGTCTGGGCTATGTTGGCCATTTGAACACGTTCACAGTGGTTATGGAAAATGTGGAAATGTAGTCCGGCAACGACTGCATCGCGAATTGTATTTTGCTGGTATAGGAATCCCGGGTTGGTCCCCGGTTCTACGTCGAACCACGTTCCCCATTCGTCCACGATGATACCGACCCGTTTTTCAGGATCGTACTTGTCCATAATCGTCGAATGCTTTGTAATTAGTTCATCCATATGTAGCGCTTTTTTCATCGTAATATACCATTCGTTCTCACTCGAATCAGTGGCAGAGCCTTTTCCTTTCCAAAAATGTCCGGGGATCGTATAATAATGAAGGCTTAAACCATCCATAAATCTCGCACTCTCACGCATTAAAACCTCTGTCCACGTGTAATCATCAATATTAGCACCACCGGCAATTTTATAAATACGATTATCCCCATAGTTTCTAACATAGGTCTGATAGCGTCGATATAAATCGGAATAATACTCAGGTCTCATGTTTCCTCCACATCCCCAGTTTTCATTCCCAACACCGAAATACGTTAACGACCATGGCTCTTCTCTGCCGTTTTCTTTGCGCCAATTAGACATCGGTGATTCTCCATCTTGCGTCATGTATTCAACCCATTCTTGCATTTCTAAAACGGTACCACTGCCGACATTTCCGCAAATATAGGGTTCACAACCAAGCATGTCGCAGAGCATCATAAATTCATGGGTTCCAAAGTGATTGTTTTCAACGACGCCACCCCAATGTGTGTTGACCATTTTCTTTCTATTTTCCCGGGGACCAATACCGTCTTTCCAGTGGTATTCATCAGCAAAGCAACCACCAGGCCACCTCAGAACCGGAATGCTTATTTGTTTTAGAGCGTTCACTACATCATTTCGAATGCCGTTTGTATTTGGGATTTCAGAGTCTTCTCCGACCCAGAAACCTTCATAAATACATCTTCCGAGGTGCTCAGAAAAATGGCCGTATATATTTTTATTTATTTTTCCTTTTTCAATATCTGTATTAATAACGATTGGTTTTGACATCGGTGTTCCTCCTCATGATTTTATTAATAGGAAGGTTATGGGCGTGAGGCTCTGTCGCTCACGCCCAAGAATAAATCTTAAATGAGATAATCGAATGTTCCGTGTTGAATCACCTAATTTATTTCAGCAAACGTGTTAGTCACTTGATCTGTTTTCAATTTCTACTTTCGCTTGTTCTAAAGCTTCTCGTGCTGTTTGTGAATTTTGTCTGAGTACGTTGTTGAAAATATTAGTTGTAAGTTCATCAGACACACTAGGAGTGTCTGCGGTTATGTTGACAGGGTTGACTTCATCCCGGATTTCTACGAGGATCTCAAAGATGTCGTCATGGAAGAATTGGAAATACTCGTTATCTTCAGACATAGCTTCTGACTCCCAAACATCCCACATTGGTGGGTCAAAGCCAAGTTCTTTCCAAAGGTCGATGTTTCCTTCTTCGGACAATTTCGTGTAAGCTAAGAATTCCTTGGCCAGTTCTACCTCTTCAGATTGGTTCGTCACGACAGTACCTGTCCCCCCCATACCGGCAGAACGATCGCCACCTTCTTCCCATACTGGAAGAGGACGAATTTGAATTTGTCCTTCTAAGTCAGGCATGTAATCAAGGAAGCGGCTCATATACCACATTGGCATCATCACTGAGGCTGCGCCATGTTCATTCATAAAGCCGTAATACTCTTCCGCATGATGTAAACCACCAGGAGCAATGTCGGCAATCTCCTTGTCGTGAACTAACTCTGCCATGAAATCGAGTGTCTCAACATTAATGTCATTGTCAATAATGATGTCTCCTTTTTCATCGATAAAATCAGATCCTTGCTGGCTGATCATCGACCATAAGACAAAGATATCGTCGGTTTCGAATGTAGTCATTAAAGCATCGGTATTATTAACGACTTGTTCGCCAGCTTCAACGTAATCATCCCATGTGACGATAGCATTGATATCGACATTCGCTTCGTCCATGATGTCTTCGTTATAATACATGACGGTTGCACCAACATGGGTCGGCAATCCATAATAATCTCCATCTTTACTGTAAATTTCGAGTCGAGATTCAACAAACTCGTCGATAACTGGCTCCACATACTCATTCATAGGCTCCAGTTGAGGTTCTCCTTGTAAGTAGTCAGGAAAACGGTTAAGCTCGATATCCACGATATCTGGTGCACCGCTGCCAGATTGTATCGACATGAGTAAATTATTGTGCATTTGATCATACGGATAGACTTCAGCAGTTAAAGTAATCGGCCGATCAGCGTTTTCTTCATTCCATCGTTCAACAGCATTTTCGAAAATACGTACGTGTACTTCAGCGAACGTCCAGAAAGTTAATTCCGTTGAATCTTCTACGTTATCGCCGATGGTAATGGATTCTTCTAAATCTCCACTCGTATCCCCGCCGCCACAAGCACCCAGCAAAGCAGACAGTGCCACTAATGAACCTAACCATTTCTTCATTCAAGAAAATCCTCCTTCTACAAATAGGTATGCATGTTATAGTTGTTATTACTGATAAAAGTGATATTTGTACGTATAACATTCAAGTATTATTATAGAAGTGAGGCATCCTAATAGCAAGTTTATTTTCTGAATAATTCGATATTTAATAAATGTTGTTAGTTATACGTGTGTTAAAAGGAGGTGGGAATATTGGAATGCTATGAATATCAATAGGATACGTATCAATTTTATGATACTGAAACTAGCTGATCTCTTACTAATTAACATGTTAGTTGAGTCGTTGTTCGTGTTGAAAAAAGCGGTGTGCTCCATTGTTTTGAGAGTAAATATCATTTAAATGAATTAATTCATTCGTACTATTTTCGTAAAATACAAAATATTTTTGAAATTTATACGGATGTTTATGTATAATGATGGTGAGGCTTTTTATAGAAACAAAAGGAGGTGCCGAACATTTTTTTGAAAGCCTTTACAAAAAACGAGGGGAGAGAGTGTGTTGACTATCTTTAAGTCTCGGAAAACACTTTTGGGGAGTATATCGTTTTTGTTTGTCACGGCCGTTTTAGTGTTCTCATTTACGTCGTTGTCTTTGGCCAAGCAAGTTGAGAATAATGCCGGAGGGGAAGGAATACCGCCTGAAGGAAAGCTAGACATGCATGGAGACACTGGGGAATTTATACCTAATGAAATCGATGATCCAGTACATGATCCAGCGTTAATTAGGGACAAAAATGTGTATTATGTTTTTTCCACAGGGGTTCTTCGTGATCAAGAGGACCCTGGCGGCATTTATATTCGGAAATCGGAAGGAACACTTGAAGGTCCGTGGGAATCAATTGGTGAAATTCCGACTCCAGATTGGGTTCAGGACTATGGACCAAATCATTTATGGGCACCTCAAGTCGTAAAAAGTGGAAGTAAGTATTACTTATACTATGCAGCTTCGTCATTTGGCACGAACAACTCTGCCATTGGTGTAGCCAGCTCGAATACTCCAGGGGATCCGGATAGTTGGGAAGACCATGGACCTGTAGTCACTTCACAACAAGGGGAGGTAGATTATAATGCGATTGACCCTCATGTCTTTAAGGCGGAAGGCTCCTGGTGGATCGTGTTTGGTTCTCACTTCAGTGGCATAAAATTGCAAGAAATGAAGAACATGACCGAGACAGAAGGTGATGTTTATACGCTGCAAAATAGACCTGATGTTCAGCACAATCCGGTTGAAGCACCAACAATTATGAAAAAGGGAAAATACTATTATCTGTTGACGTCATGGGATCAATGCTGCTCAGGCACAGACAGTACGTATAAAATTGCAGTGGGTCGATCCGAGTCAGTAACCGGACCTTATGTGGACAAGGATGGTGTGCCACTTGAAAATGGTGGAGGAACGGTCATCCTGGAAGCCCAGGACAATCAGATCGGTCCTGGAGGACAAGATGTACTACAAGCTTACGGAAATGACTATTTAATTCATCATTATTATGATGGAGATGCAGACGGCGTAATTCGAATGCAAATCCGCACACTTGACTGGGAGGACAATTGGCCATCAGTAAGTGAATAAGATGTTGTACTGGCCGTTCCATAGGGGGCGGTATGATGTAAAAAGCTTATAAAACCTTGTAACTTCAAGGTCTATAATCCTGTCGTCCATCAAATGTTATGTTTTGGGTAATTGTATTTAGAGGTCTTCATCAAGTTCTAGATTGGTGGAGTCTCTTTTTTTATTTCTTGCAGCATTGATTCTGAAGGACTATCCCTTCTGATCAGAATTGTTCTTTGTTCATCAATAGTATCCTAAACTTAGATATTTTATTAAATAGTTAAGTAACGTTTTGGACAAAACGTAAAAGAGGACACTATCATATTTAACAGTGTGATAAGTGTTGTCGCCTATCACTTTCTTTATAGTTAGAGTTATAGATAATATATTCTGTTAATTCTAAATATTAGAATAAATAAGAGGGATTTACGTTAAATATAAGGTTGATTCATTCTAGAGAAAATAGTAAAAAATTAACACAGATTTTTCCTGATTAGCACTATCAAATGCAGATACAGAAGAAATGGACCTTGTTTTAAAAGTTGGATGATTGAAGCAGGTATTTCAACATTGATGTCATTTTAATGAAATACACACCATAAATCTCTAAAGCATAATGAGACATTCCTTTATTGTTTTTTCAGGGCCATTTGATAATACAAGCTGCAAATCTATGAAATTAATGGGGAGCATTTAACACCTTATCTTTGAAACACAAAAAGTAAACCTGGGGGAATAAAAATGAAAGCAACATTCAAACTTCCTAAAACAGGAAAAGAATGGTTGAGTTTAAGTCTCATTGTTTTTGTTATTATTTTAGGCAGTTGGCCGGTAATACCTTTAATTAATAATGAAATGATTGTTTTTGGAATGCCAATACTTATGACTTGGTCAATTTTAATCATTTTTTTAACAACATTTATATTATGGTTTATTAATAAAATCCAAGGAGTGAAATCATGAGTATTTACATTCCATTTATTATTACTGTTTCTTACATGGTAATTGCCGTGTTACTAGGGTGCTTTGCAGGTAGAGGAAGAAGTATGAAGAGTGCAGAAGAATGGGGTGTAGGAAGTAGAAGCATGGGACCGATCATGGTTTATCTATTGATTGGTTCTGGGGGGGTTAGTGCATATACATTCATGGGTTCACCTGGATGGGCTTTTTCCAAAGGGGTACCTGCTCTATATGTTGTTGTTTATTTAACATATATGGGTATCATTGCTTGGTATTTCGGTCCAAAAGTATGGGAAATAGGAAAAAAATATAATCATGTTACACAGTCAGCGGCAATAACAGATCGATATGAAAGTAAACAGCTTGGTGCCTTAGCATCAATTGTTACATCAATAGGTGTTTTGGCCTATGCAGTACTTCAAACAACCGGGGCTGCATACATCTTAAATGTAATGAGTTATGGTTTAATCCCTACATGGGTTGGTGTTTTTTTAACTCTAGGAGTTATCTCCATTTATTTGTATAGAAGTGGGCTAAGAGCGATTGGAGTTACTAACGCCTTTCAAGGTGGGTTAATGTTCGTTGTCTCTTGGTTTGTGGGTCTTTGGGCTACGCAACAATTTACGGGGGGCTATTCGTTCAGGCCTATTTTTGAACGTGTAAAAACTGATATTCCAGAATTTCTAACACTTCCAGGAGCATTAGGTGATATGAACGTTCAATTTTGGACAACTTCTATTTTGATTTCTGTGTTTTCTATTTGGCAAACTCACTGGATCCAATGGATGGGAGCAAGCTCAAAGAGTTCTATCAGACGAGCGGCTACACTACTACCAACTTTTTATATTGTCCTCATACCAATGATAGTAGTTGGTTTTATAGGGATATTCATGTATCCAAACCTTGCAAATTCAGATACAGTGGCAATCCAAATGGCAGTAGATAATATGCCTGTGATTGTCGCTGGACTTCTTGGAGCGGGTACATTGGCTGCTGCAATGTCTTCTAGTGAACCTTGTATTCATGCAACTGCACTAAGCTACAGCAAAGATGTACTACAGCCATTATTTAATTGGGATAATTCAACTGCCAATAAATGGACTAGGGTAATTATATTTCCCATAATGGGCTTTATTATTGCTCCTATTTCTATTATGGAACCAGCAAGTCTAGTATATATATTATTGATAGGGTATGGATTTATCGGGCAAGCATTCCCTTCAATTGTTGGTATGTTTTTCTGGGCAAGAGCTACGAAGCACGGTGCATTCTGGGGACTATTTGGTGGGTTTGTTGTAACGGTAATCTTTTCATTTTTTTACCCTCACCCATTTGGTATTCACGCTGGTGTCTGGGGATTAGTTGTTAATATGTCTGTTTTTGTAATGGTTTCATTTATGACAAAACCTGCCTCTAAAGAAACTATAGAACGTTTCTTTCCGGACATGGTCGATGAATTGTATGAGGAAGGTCCACCTGAAGCACAGGTAAAGTAGATAGAATAATAGAGGGAGGAGTTATTATATGGAGAAGCAATACTTATTTATTGATGGCGAAATTGTAACTGTAAATAATCATAATGAAGTTGCGGAAGCGGTTGCGGTAAAAGGTAATAAGATTATTTCAGTTGGATCAAACCAAAAAATATTAAACTTAAGAGGTGAAAATAGTGAAGTTATACAATTAAATGGCCAAACATTGATGCCAGGTTTCATTGATTCTCATATTCATATTACGATATTTGGAACAAATGAACTCTCCATTTCGTGTAAAAGTGAACATATTCAATCCATTGATGATTTGCAGAAGGAGTTAAAAGATAGGGCTAATGAAACACCAAAGGGTGAATGGATCCGGGCATGGGGTTATAATGAACAAAAGATGGAAGAGAAACGTTTTCCTACTAAAGAAGAATTGGATGTTATTTCCACAGAACACCCCATAATAATAGTTCGAACTTGCGGACATATATCAGCTGTCAACAGTTACGCGCTTTATTTAGCAAATATTGATAAACATACACCTGAGCTAGAAGGTGGAATATATGATAAGGATGAAAAAGGAGAGCTCACAGGATTAATGATTGAGAATGCACACATGAAAATGTTTAATGTGGCCTCTTTTACAGAAAATGAAATGGAACAAGCACATGGAATTGCTTCTAAACAATTTGCTGCAAAAGGTATTACTTCTATTCATGATGCAACAGGCTATGGTTTAAATAACTTACATGCATTACAATCCGCGACTCAAAATGGCATTATTAAACAACGTGTATATGCCATGATAGGTGCATTAAGTGAAGCGCAAAGTGTTGTGAATCATATGGTTACCTCAGGTATCTATACTGGATTAGGAGACCATAAATTTAAAATAGGTCCAGTGAAATTATTCCTAGATGGGAGCAGTAGTGGGCCAACTATTTGGACCCGCGAACCATACACGAGTGATTCGAATAATTTTGGTGTACATTATTTCAATCAAGAAGAGGTAGAAGAATTATTTATTCCTGCTCATGAAAAAGGCTGGCAAATAACAGCACATGCACAAGGTGATGCTGCTGTTGATATGCTATTAAAATGCATAGAAAAAGCAAATAAGCTTCATCCTCGTTCAGATACTAGACATCGGATTGAACATGCTGGTGTAGCAACTCCTGACTTAATTAAGAGAATGAAGGAACAAAATGTAGTGCCGATACCTAATCCTGCTTTTCTATTTGAGTACGGTGATGGATATGTTAGGAACTATGGGTATCGTGCAGCGCATATGTATCCTTTAGGGGACTATCTAAAAGAGGGAGTCCTGGGAGCAATAGCATCTGATTGTCCGGTTACTGATTTTTCACCGTTACGTGGAATTCACGCATCTTTAACGCGTCAATCTCATACAGGTCAATCTATTGGTGAAAACCAACAAGTCAGTCTACTTGAAGCTATACGAATGTATACAATTAATGGAGCATATGCATCATTTGAAGAAGAGGTAAAAGGCAGTGTTGAAGAAGGGAAGTTAGCAGACCTCATACTATTCGACCGTTCCTTAATAAAGTCCAATACGGATGAGTTATTGGAAGCTGAGATAGAGTGGACAATGATTGATGGAGAAATTGTTTATAACAAGAATAAGGTGGGAGTTTAGTTATGAATGATAAAATCTCTAAAGAGAATACCATTCTCAATCTGTCTGGTTCTTCCTATGATATTGGATTAAAGCACGGAGAAAAAGCAAAAAAACAAGTGCATAACAGTTTACAAACGTATGAAAGAATGTTCAAAGAGTTTGCCGGAACCTCTTGGAATCAGGCAAGGGAAAAGGCTTTGTTACATGTTAAAGAAATAGAAAAATATAATCCGAATTATATAGACGAAATGGATGGACTAGCAAATGGGGCAGGTGTGACTTTTGAAGACATTTTAACACTTAATGCAAGAAGTGAAATTGTGTTAATCAATACAACAGACGGTTGCACTTCTTTTGCTTTGATAAATCCCCGAAAAATGGATACATGGCTAGCTCAAAATTGGGATTGGAAAGGGAATCAGGTAGATTCTTTAATTCATCTTCATATCAAACAAAATGATTTACCATCTATACAAATGATTACTGAAGCAGGCATTATAGGAAAGATAGGATGCAATGATAAAGGTGTTGGAGTTTGTCTTAATGCATTAGTAACAGACACATGGCAACCAAAAGTACCGATTCATTTAGGCTTGAGAGCGGTATTAGAATCGAATTCAATGGAAGAGGCCATTTCTAGAGTTAAAGGAAATCAAATGGCATCATCCGCTCATTTTTTAATCGCATCCAAATCAGAAGAAATTTTAAGCATTGAAGTTTCACCTGTCCATACAGCAAAAAGAAAAACTAATAATGGTTTATTGACACACACGAACCATATTTGTGATGAGGAAATGAAAAGGAAAGTTGAGGAGGAGGCCCTTCCGGATTCATTTGAACGTTTCGCTAAAGTGACTAATCTACTGGAAAAACTAAATGACAAAGAAGTTAAGAAAGAAAATTTATTTCGTGTACTTTGTAATCATGATAGTTACCCAAACTCTATTTGTCGTCATAATTCTTCAGTTCAAATAGGGCGTGAAAAGATGGAGACGGTGTTCAGTATTGTAATGAATTTGTCGGATAATGAACTAACATGGATACGCGGTAAACCTTGTGAGCATTATTAGCGGGCTTTAAGTTGAATTACTACATCGCATGATGTTCTTCACACAAGGTATAAAGTTGAGAAACGGTAAAGACGCTGCCTTCACGGGTGATTTATTTAGGTCGCCAAAAAATACTTTTTCTTATAATAGCTGATAGCAGGGTCGACAAAACGAACGATATTGCGTGAGGTAAACATATTCCCATCGCGAAGAACTCCTTTTAAAAAATTGCCGATTAATCGTTAAATAAGAAAAGAGTGTGATAATGGGCATAAAAATATACAACAAGTAGTGAAATTGGAAGAGTATAAATCAAGCACAAAATAATTATCGAATTTTGACCTGTTACACACGATCAACCAGCACTTCGTTCGCTTTCTGCAATTGTTTCATCGTCTCTTTACCAAATCTGTTTCAACTGCACAACAAAACCAGGGAGAAGGTGAGGAGCTCCGCCTTCTGGCTTTGTGGATTTAACTATTCGGTCAACTTGAATATGAACCGTTCACCCGGTTGGGTGCAGTAAATTAATGGGAGGTCCTCTTTTACTACTTGACCGATTGTATTTACAGCTGGATCACCCGGTTGAATGTTCATTTTTCCTTTTTGAGCATAAGACCTCGATGTTTCTGAACGAATGCCATCTCTTGCAGGTCTAGTCTTTGGCGTTGGTCTTGACTTAAAATGATTTGTTCATTTTCCCTCATTGGTGAAAAGGTCGCTCTCTGCGTCACAACACCGTTATCTTAATATTGACTAAATATCTCTCTGCTTTCTTGAGAAATTTCTGGGTAACTTATAAAAACATGTTCGATGTCACACGAATTCGTCATTTATAATAAGCCATCTTAATCTGTTACCATTTCTTGATTCTTTTTTAAAACCGTACTTATTGATGGTTGTTTGCCACGCTTTCTCCCTCTTTACATGATACCCCCGGCTGAATTGTCGATAGTACTACTGCTAGTACCTCTGTTACTATTTATGCTGTATCTCTTATTTTCTGAGGCGGTTCCCCCACAAGGGTTGTTTCATCGGTGCATGGTATCGTTTATAGCTTCCTGATAACTCGATATATACTAGTTTATCAACTTGATATTTTTTTCTGGTGTCTATGAGAAATGCGCACTTTCGATATACCAAATTTGGTCCTTCTCATTTAATTTAGGAAATTCTATTCACCTTGAAATTTTCAGATAAGTAAGTATAATTATTATTAATCCGATTAAACTTATATGGATTGTAAAATTTTATACTGAGAGGTTGGATATATAATGAAATCTTCAATTCTTACTTGTTGTGCTTTAATACTGGCGGGTGTTCTTGCCGGGTGTGGAAACAATGTGGAGACTTCGGGTGATGAAGAAGTAGAAGGAAATGACCCATCTCATACTTTGGATTTGGCTACTGTGGTTACCGCTCCTCATCCTTGGATTGACATGGCTGAATTTTTTGCGGAAGAAGTAGAGAAAAGAACGGATGGTGATGTCAAAGTAAGAATTCATCATACTGGTACCTTAGGAGATGATGAGGGGACAATCGATGAAATGAGATTAGGCACAGTTGATTTTGTTATTGGTGGAACTCAGAATGCAGCACCATTTTTGAGGGAATATCAAGTATTTAGTTTAAGCTATCTTTTTGAAGACATGGATCACTTTAAAGATATGATTGCCCATGATAGTGAATTAACAGAAGCGTTTAAACACCTTCATGAAGAACGTGATCTTGGTTTTCAACTGTTAGCTTTTGCAGGTGGTGGAACTAGAAACGTGGCTAATAACATTGGTCCAATTGAAGAACCTGAAGATATGGAAGGGTTGCAGATGAGACTACCTGATTCTCCGCTTGAAAGTAAAATCTGGTCTGAATTAGGGGCAGTCCCAACCAGTTTACCTTGGAATGAAATTTACTCAGCTGTTCAAACTGGGGTTGTTGATGGCTTTGAAAGTACATTGAGTGGTTATAAAGGAAGCAACTTAAATGAGGTTACTGATTACTTAAGTGTTACTGAACATCAGTTTATGGTATCGCATTTTTCGATGAGCTCAATAACTTACGAACAACTTTCAGAAGAATATATTGAGATTATTGAAGAAGTAGCGATTGAAAGTGGGTACCTTGGTACAGAAAAAGGTATCGAATATGATAAAGAAATTTTGGAAGAACTGGAGGGTGTCGGAGTTAAGTTGAATGAAGTGGACAAAGATGCTTTCATTAATATTTTACAGCCACTTCATGAAGAATTAGCTCAAGACATTGATTCTGTTGAATTCCTAGAAATTATTCAAGGTTTAACCCAATAAGAGATGCTTAAAGGAGAAGTCATAGAATGAGAGTGTTAAAGACTATAAATGATTGGGTTGAAAGGGGACTGATTACCATATCAGTCCTGTTATTTATCACTTACATTAGTTTAATATTATTGCAAGTAGTCTCTCGAAACTATTTAAATTTACCTGTGCTTTGGGCACAGGAAGTAGCCCTCTTTTGTTTTTTGTGGACGATATTCCTAGGAGCTGCTATTGGGCTTAGAAAACGCAAGCATTACTTGGTTGAAGTTTTTCCTAAGAAGATGAAGAAAACCAATGGTTTTCTCTCTTTATTTGCCCACATTTCAATTACCCTTTTAATTTATGTCCTCATTGTCGGTGGATATGACTTCGCTCAAATGGGTCTTACCCGATTGTCAAATGCTCTGGAAATACCTCAAGCGTATTTGTTTGCTAGTATACCGGCTGCAGGAGTGGTTATGCTTTTGTTTATTTTTGAATTGATTCTACAAGATATTAGAGCTCTTATAAGTAAGGGGGGCGAGTAAAAAAGGATGGATCCATTATTAATATTGCTATTAAGCTTTTTCGGTTTAATTATACTCAGAGTGCCGATTGCATTTGCTCTTGGTTTATCTTCAATGTTAACAATATTTAACCTTGGTCTGCCTTTTACAAGTATAGTAAATCAAATGTATTCAAGTGTGAATTCCTTCCCTCTTTTGGCAGTGCCTTTGTTTCTCTTATTAGGACGAATAATGAACGATGGTGGTATTACAGATCGTCTTGTTACCTTATCGAGTTCATTTGTTGGTCACATTCGAGGAGGCTTAGGGCATATAAATGTGACTGTAAGTATGATGTTTGCTGGGTTATCTGGGTCAGCGGCAGCAGATACAGCAGGAGTAGGGGCAATGATGATCCCCGCTATGAAACGAGCTAAATTTGATCCAGCATTTGCGGTCGCTATTACAGCAGTGTCCTCAACGCTTGGTGTGATAATACCACCTAGTATTTTAATGGTCATTTATGGTGCAATCGCCCAAGTGAGTATAGGGGCTTTGTTTCTTGCAGGGATAGTTCCTGGAATATTAATTGCTGTGATGCAAATGGTTTATACATACATTCTAGCAGTGAAGCGAGGCTACCGACCTTCACCAAAGACTAGTTATGTAAAAAAGGGGAGAGACCTTGGTAAAGCGTTACCAGTACTCTTTCTCCCGATCATTATTATTGTGGGAATTACCAGCGGCTTATTTACAGCGACAGAGGCAGCCGCAGTAGCCGTTGCGTATGGCTTTATATTAATGATGATCTATCGTTCAATGAGTTTTAAAAAACTTCCAGGCATCTTTGCGGATTCCATTATTAATTATTCGTTGCCTATGATGGCAGTTGCAAGTGCAGGAATCATGGGTTGGTTAATTGCTTTGCTAGGTGCTCCTGAAATGGTTTCTGGATTTATTACAGGAATTACTACAAATCCATTAGCTGTGTATGTTTTAATTGTTTTTTTCTTATTAATTGTTGGGACTTTTCTCAGTCCGGTGACGAGCGTTATTATTTTTATGCCCATTATTCAGGAGTTAGGGCACATCGCTGGGGCACACCCTCTTCATCTCGGGATTATTGTTATTTTAACTCTATCATTAGGGATGGTAACACCTCCTTATGGTATATGCTTATTGATTGCCACTCAAATAGGGGAAGTGAGCACCCCAAAAGCATTTATGGCTATCTTGCCTCTTATCGGATTATCATTAGGAATTATCCTGGTTGGTTTGTTAATACCTGATCTGTTTTTGTTTTTACCTAAGCTGTTAATGCCTAATGTTTTTTTATAAAAAATTGTTTATGAATACAGGAGGATGAACATGGTTCGTGCCGAAATTACAACTCCAGAAGATAGGATGAAAATACTAGAAGAAACAATTAAATCATTTTCTGAAAGAGCCGGGAGTCATGATAAGTATAGAACGTTCCCATTTGAAAATTACAAAGAACTAAAAAGAATTGGTTACCCCTCGTGGACGATACCTAAACAGGATGGCGGGGCGGGGATTTCATTGACTGAAATGCTTGAACTTCAGGAAGCCTTAGCTAAATCAGATGGCCCTACTGCACTCTCTATAGGCTGGCATATGGGGATAACCAAACATCTTGGAGAGAATAAAACATGGAATGAAAAAACGTATCAAGCTTTTGTAAAAACAGTTATTGAGGATGGGGCATTATTGAATAATGCTGCTTCAGAGCCTGCTACAGGAAGTCCCACAAGAGGCGGTAGGCCAGTAACGGAAGCAAGGGGAAAAGAAGGTATTTGGGTAATCAACGGAAGAAAAAACTTTACTACTATGGCGCCGGTTCTTACTTACTTTGTCGTAAGTGCATCTATTGCTGGGACTGATAAAATCGGTAACTTCATAATAAAAAGAGAAAACAAAGGCGTGAAAATTGAAGAAACTTGGGATTCAGTAGCAATGAAAGCAACGGGCAGTCATGACCTCTTGCTAGAAGACGTTATTGTCGATAAAGAAGCGCTTGTAGAGTATATTATACCTGGAACAAAGCCCGCTGCTGGTTGGTTGTTGCATATTCCTGCTTGCTATATAGGGATTGCAAGAGCAGCACAAGAGTATGCGATAGAATTTGCGTTAAATTATTCACCGAATAGTATTGACGGGACAATTGCTGAACTTCCAACTGTGAAACAAAAAATTGGGCAAATGGAATTACTAGTTCAGGAAAGTCGTCATTTCCTTTATTCGGTTGCAAAAAAGTGGGATAAAAGTGACAACGAAACTCGACAGGGAATGAAACCAGAGCTTGGAGCTGCGAAGTTATCCGTTGTCAATCGTGCAATTGATATTGTCGATATAGCTATGCGGATCGTAGGAGCTAGAAGTTTGTCTGAAGAGAATCCTCTTCAAAGATTTTATAGAGATGTCAGAGCAGGACTTCATAACCCTCCCATGGATGATATGACGATTAATCAACTTGCCTCAAGAGCTATTAAACGCCAGTCTTACTAAACTAGGTGACAATAAAGGAGGCTGTTTCACTGCCCTTAATTATCATGTCACCGTTAAATAACGAGTTATACCTATTAATAAGGGTATGAGGATATCTAAATGAATGTATCTCAATCCATATGAAAGGTGTGACAATTTGCGTACTATGGGTGCAATGATAACCACCAGGTCTCATTGAATCTGAATCTATAGAGGTTTGACTGAAAGGTAAAAAAGTGAATAAAGAAAGAGGCTTTCCATAAGTTGACCATGCTTGATGGAAGCCTCTTATTTTAATGTAATTAAAAACTACAGAATGGTTTTAGCAACTTTAAAACGAAGTAGGGCTAAGAGTGCTGGTCTCAGTGATTCATTTTCCAGAGCTACAAATAGCTGTTAAGTAGAACAAAGAAGAAATATAACGTGAGATATAGAGACCAAGTGCCTGTCAAAGAATCCGAGTTTTTCACTCATTTCTATTCCCACCTTACTTTTTTATTTAAGGACAAGCAATGCTTCCTGCAACCCAGATAGCTCCAGTCGCAGTTACAATAGGTGCGGTTATAAACCATGCCACTCCTAAAATTTCTGCTGCAACTGACAAACTCGCACCATGCCATAATCCAAGTATACTGAGGGTAGTAGAACAAGTACTCGTTACACCTGATCCTGGTTCATTTCCAACCTCTTCTATATGTCTGTTAACTTTGTTAATATCACTTACTATATCATCAACTGTCAATGAACCTATATCAGTTGATGAATCTATATTTTCTAGTCCAGTTGCTAAAGCTGTTTGATTCTTCACATCAAATTTAGTCTCTTCAGCATCAAATTTGATGTGATTTCCTAATAGTGTTACTAATTCATATTCTCCATCTGTCAATTCCATTCCAAGTTGTTCCTCTAATTCTTCTTTTCCTATTTCCTGTGCGCCTACTACTGATGTTCCCGTTGATTATATAAGTTGTTTATGTTGAATAAATAAAACGATTTTGTAATAATGTACTTACATCATTACGTATATATTCTTTTTGCATAGATTACAATAGAGAGAGGAGATTTTTAGAAATGAGTGTGATGAACGTGAAGAATGAAGAAGTACGGAAAGTGAGTCGCATGGGAAACAGTTTAGGTGTTGGGATTCCAAAATCCATTATTGATACCTTAAAGCTAGAGAAAGGTGATGAGCTGCAGTTTACCGTCGACAGCAACAACCGCATTATGCTTGAGAAAAAAAATAAACTCGAAGATCGCGTAGATCCAGAACTTTTAGAAATGCTTGCGGAAACGTTTGAAGAACATGATGAGGTGTTCCGTAACTTAAAGGACCGGTAACCGATGGAGTATTTAACGTACAAAGACGTGGTACTCGTTCATTATTTGATCATGAAGCGGTATGGGGAAGGGGAGCATGTCGGTGTGAAAGACGAAAGGTTGCTGGAGTCGGCGCTTCACCGCCCTAAACAAACGGTGTTTGGAGAAGATGCGTATCCTTCGCTTTGGGAAAAGGCTGCGGCGTTGTTCCAATCTGTTGCAAGAAACCATGCGTTTTATAATGGCAACAAGAGAACAGCACTTGCAGTGATGGAGTTGTTTTTGAAAAAGAATGGGTACAAACTGAAGAAAGACTACAATCAAGAGATTGAAGACTTTACTGTGGACGTGGCCAAAGGGGTAGTTGATGTTGATGAGGTTGCCCTTTGGTTAGAGGCTTATGTGGTGGAACGATAATGATTGATCCCCCTTATTTTTATATAAGTATAAAAGAGACGCGGATAATCCCGTGTCTCTTTGGTCTTTTAGGAATTTTTTGGAAATTGGTTATTTGAAAGAAGGGGTTTATTTACTAATTATAGGTCAAAAAAGACAGGAACTGCTAGCGTGATTATCATGATAACACAGAAAAAGGTGAGACCGTGCTATTTGCTTCCTCACAGCATAATGATGGGGATTTAGCCATGTTTTATGTTTTACAATCGATGGGAAGGGAGATTATAAGCGTCATCAAATTAATTTAGTCATAGAAGGTAATCAAATGGAGATCGCAGATATACAAGCGTGGGGTAAGAAGCATTACAATAAAGGGGTGGGAAGTTTCTTATTACATGCCGCAGAACAATATGCCGAACCTTTGGTTGTTAGTAAAATAAACGGCGTTATTGAAAGTGATAGTGATGAACATTTTAGAAGACAAGTGACTTTTTATAGAAAAAATCAGTTTTTAGTGATTGAAAAGACAATTGAAAAGCAACTTTCTCTGGGCCATGAATTATCGGAGGTACGCGGAGACATCAAATGATTCAAGGTGAAAGTCGTGTAGGTAGTAAGAAAGCAGCTGCAAAAGTACACTGATGTTATTAACCAACTTTGGGATTCAAATGCCTATCATGAATAATAAGGGCGACAGTACCACAGGCTGATCCAAAAGAATATAGCGTCTTTTGATCAATCTGTAGGTATTGGCACTAACTACTAATCACTGGCCATAAGGCTGATTCCTAAATCCTGAGATCTCCTATTTCCGTTGTATAACATATACCAAAGAGTTGAAAAAATAATCCTTTTAGTGGTTAGTACAGCTGCAAAGCAAGCGCAGTTGCTTTTTTATCGTCGTGGTATCACCTACAGAAGGAATAATTTAATGGAAGGGTTATTTTTATGTGATATACTTTTCCAAGAAATTAAATTAGGAGTAATTTTTTGCAAAAATGGCTGCATATTTTCTGCTTTTGTTTCCGGTTCACTGTTCATTGTCTGAAATCGCAAGCAAATCAGATCTTGTAAATGCAGTGCTGTCTCTGCAGAATCAATTTCACGATAGGGTTCCGGAAAAGCTATAATTGTAATGTCATGTATTTCATTTGAAACATCCAATTCCAGAGGCAATAGAACTGTATCATTAGAATCCAGGGAGAATTCATATTTTTCAAACTCTTCACCTTCAATTTTAAATGGAACGGGCATGTAGTTCATAAACACCAATAAAACAATTCCTTGTCTTGTGAGTAATAGTTACTTAACGAAAAAACCTTTTTTGTATTTCCTTCAACGGGCAATACATTATCACTCCATATTTCGCCATCGATATTATATAAACCAAAGCTATACGTTTCGCTGTTTTCTCCCGTTAAATTATCTGCATGATTGGGTTCTAACAACAAATCCTTGTGGAAGACTATAAGGCAATGTTGCTGTAATTATAGTAGGGCAGGTGTATTGGTAAAGGAACAAACACCAAGCTAGGACTCACATACTATGCATCGCTGCTTGTGACTTTTTAAGATGGCAAGCAAGCTGTATTTTTAATGTATCTTCAGTATCATTTAAGTCTATACCTAGTAAGTCTTCAATTTTTTTTAATCTTTGATAGAGTGTATTAACGTGAATATGCAGGTTTTCGGCAGTTTTACTAGCGGAACGATTTAGTTCCAAATAAGTAAACAATGTTTTTTCCAACTCTTTATGTTTTTTATTATAAGCTGATAGCGGTGCTAGAGCTTCATTGATAAATTGTTTAATCTCCTGTGCAGACTGGTGTAAAAATAAGCGGTTTAAACCAATATCTTCGTATTGAATAATTTCTTTACTGTTGTGATTAGTTAGGTAAGTCAATGTCTTTTGGGCTTCATCATAACATTTCCTCATATTCTCCAGCCCTTTATAAACATTACTTAATCCGCCGCGAAAAAAAGGACTTGCGCTGCTCTCCCTTTCACTTCTAATTAACTGAAGTTTCTCACGAATGCGATTCGCCTCAACTGACTGGGGAAGGGAAAGTAATAAA
This sequence comes from Alteribacter populi, assembly GCF_002352765.1. Taxonomy (NCBI): domain Bacteria; kingdom Bacillati; phylum Bacillota; class Bacilli; order Caryophanales; family Bacillaceae; genus Alteribacter; species Alteribacter populi. The sequence continues at coordinate 3,407,818 of NZ_KZ293963.1, forward strand.
ATGATTTTATTATAAAAACCATAGATCAGCTTTTCCATATGGAGAGTTTCCGTGTTTATTTTTGAAACGAGTTGATCAACCTCTATATCCATGTACTGTAAATCCACAGACGATTTTGGGATCTCTAAAATGGCGATCATCCAATAGGAAGATGTATAGAGATCCATCTCTTCTCCTAATTTCTTCAATTGAAAAGAGTCTTCACAAGCGAGTAACTCTTGAAATTGTTCGTAGGTTTTTCTGTGGTAATTTTTTGTAATTGTTTGTCTTTTTAAAAGTTCTAATGCTAATATTGAACTCCCTTGTTCAATGGTGATCTGGTCAGATTTCGAAAGGATATCTGTCATTTGTATAATTAAGCAGCCAAGAAACAGTGTCCCGTTATAAATCGGGTATAAATAAAAGGACTTCTCAGTATCTACAGTAATATTTACGCACACAGCCTGGCGTTTCTCTGAAAATATCGTCTTAATTTCATATATGCTGAGGCTGGGAGAGTCACTTGTATCAGGGGAATAAAATGTATTTTCAAGGCCGTTAAATAAAACTACCGTTCTTTTCATCATTTTTTTTAGTTCATCTATGAGTTGATTAATTCCCTTATTCTTTAAAGAAATATTCATTAACGTTTCATGGACTTCCTGCCTTTTCTGAAGTTGTGAATTTTTCTCCTCTAACTGTTTACTTAATATGGTAATCTCCCTGAGCCTTTGTTTTGTTTCTGTATGAAATTGGGCATTTTGAATGGCAGTTGCTGCTTGTACCGCATAGCCTTGCAATAGATTTAAATCTTGTTCATTTAATTTACGCTTGATTTTCCATTGATGAATAATCATGACACCAATTCTCTCATCTTTGATCGAGATCGGTACACAGATGGCCCCCTCGGTAAAATTGGCTGATAGGTTAATATAGTGAAGGTTTTCATCTGAAATATTGTTTGCGCGCATCCCCTCAAAAAGAGCTTGTCGCGAATTGAAAATTCTTCCCTTTCCATCCTCAAAAACTGTACCAGTGATTGATTCTCCAACTTTTGTATTAAATTGATAAATACTATCTGTAAAGCCTACAGGTGCTTTTGGCAGAAGCCTTTTTGTATCAGGATCATAAAGCATTAAATAACCAGCATCTGCAGCAGGAATCACTTTTAATGCGTGCTTAATGATGTTTTCCAGTACTTCATTAAGATTGAGGCTGGATGTAATGGAACGTATGCTGTCCACCATTGTCGTGAGTTCCTGATTCTTTAATTGTATTGTTTTTTCAAGTTCATATAAACTCATCAAATAATACAGGTCTTTAACTTCTGCTTCCGTCAATATGGTTGAGTCGTGAAAAATAATAACGCATAGTTGATTTCCTGTCTCGTAATGAAATTGTAAGGTTACTTTACCTTTTTGTTTATTTATTTTATATCCTGGAGAACCTGTTGGAAGTTCAATAAACTTAGGTGGCGTAGCTTGTTGATGGCTAAAGCCGTCAATAAAATGAGTTTCATCATTATTATGGTCATATCCCCAAATCTGAAAGGCAATATCTTTTAGCTTCCTCTTTAGAAACATGCCACCATATTCAAGGTTATTCATTTTTCTCTCCTCCATTATGTAAAGATGTCTACATTTCCTTTATAAACTATAGATAAACACACATTGTATTCACAATATTCGAATTATACAATAAATTGAGTGGGTAGATAATCATTCAATTAAAAAGAAAGTTACACTTTTTAATTGAATAGGAAAGTGTAAGCGCTAACATAGTTTTGCTGTAAATGAGAGAATCGGTAAAAAAGCAATATACTTTCGTAGAAAAGAGGGAGGCGTTGATGATTGGAACAGGCAATGGAGTTAGCAAACAGTAGCATTGTTTGGATTTTTGCTGTACTTGTCTTGTTTATTGTAATTTTTCAAGCTATAAAGTTTATTGCCTTAGCCACTAAAGCGGGTAAAGAGATAGGGATGACGACAGTGGAAGTTAAGAGTGCTCTTAAAACAGGTTCCATTGCAGCAATAGGACCTTCGTTTGCGATTGTCATTGTCGCTATTTCTTTAATTCCATTTCTTGGTGATCCACTCACTTTACTGAGAATTGGAGTTATCGGTTCTGCACCGATAGAATCTGTGGGTGCGAGCTTGGGGGCAAATGCATATGGTACTGAATTAGGTAGTTCTGACTTTAACGTTCAAGCGTTTACAACCGTTGTCTGGACACTGTGTCTTGGGGGAGTAGGCTGGTTAGTTTTCACCGCTTTGGCTACTAGGTCAATGAGTAAGGTTGAGAAAAAAGTAACAAATAAAAACAATAAGAGCAAAAAAATAATGACCATTGTTACAACTGCCGCAATGGTGGCTGCCTTCGGTAACTTAGCAAGTGCTGAAATGGTCAAAGGATTTGAGTACATTTTAGTTGTGATTACTGCAAGTTTAACAATGATTATCTTAACAACACTCTCTAACAAACATAAGATTAACTGGCTAAGGGAGTGGTCACTTGGAATCTCGATCCTTGCCAGTTTATTCGTCGGTTCCTTGGCAATCTTATAAGAAATGAGGGGTTACCTAATGGCTATAAACGAAGAAGACATTATAAATGAGGGATACTCGAGAAGTTCTCATGACTTAGCAATGGAAAAATTTCATAACAAAGCTCATTTTTGGGGACGATTCACCCTTTGGTCCGCTATTATTTTAACGCTATTGGTGCCTGTCTACCTGTCTTTTATACTCGGGTACCATCCTGGCTGGAATATTATTCTCACTGCTTTTATTGTCTATGCCGGAATTGTTGCTGTTGTTTGGATACTAGAGCCAATGATGTATTTTCCGATTTTAGGTGTCTCTGGAACGTACATTAGTTTTCTCACAGGGAACGTAGGTAATATGTGCCTACCTTCTGCTGCCGCTGCTCAAAATGCAATTGGTGCTGAACCAGGGACAAAAAAAGGAGAAATTACGGCAACCCTCGGTATCGGAGCAGCCTCATTAGTAAATAAGATGTTTCTTATTCCGATTATTCTTGGTGGGTCAGTTCTTATATCTGTAATTCCAGAGAATATCCAGCAAATTTTCCCCCTTATTTTACCGGCGATCTTCGGTGGAGTATTGGCCCAGTTCGCAATTAAAAAGCCAATTTACGGAGTTATCGCATTAACGATTGGGCTTATCGTCAATTTAACACCGCTTGTTGTTTATATAAAAATGTTACTTTGTCTCGTGTTAACTGTCACCATTTGTATTTTAATAGAAAAGAAAAAAGAAGCTAAGGCATAATAAAGGAGTGGGTCGTATTGAGTAAATCAAATTTATTGCAATGGATAGAAGAGAATAAAGACACTTTCACAGACATGGCACAAAAAATTTGGGACAATCCTCAGCTTGCGTACGAAGAAGACTATGCTGCGAATGTACAAATGACAGCATTAAAAGAGGCTGGTTTTCACATACAAACTCCTGTTGGCGATCTTAATACAGCATTTATCGCTGAATATGGGAGTGGCAGACCAATTATAGGCCTGCTAGGTGAGTTCGATGCTTTACCAGGACTTTCTCAACAAGCTAGTTATGTGAAAGAAGAGGCTGTCCCTGATGGGCCCGGTCATGGTTGTGGCCATAATTTACTTGGTACTGCTGGTGTGGAGGCTGTTATCGCCGTAAAGGAAAAAATGGATCAGGAAGGGTTAATGGGTACGATTCGTTATTATGGCTGTCCAGCAGAAGAGGTTCTTTCAGGAAAAACGCATATGGTCAAAGCAGGTGTTTTTGATGGTTTGGACTCTGCACTCACATGGCATCCTGGCAATTCTAATACGGTTATGAATATGAGTATGCAAGCGATGGTCTCCGTTAAATTTCATTTCAAAGGGATTACTGCACATGCTGCGGCAGCACCTCATGCGGGCAGAAGTGCACTTGATGGTGTAGAGCTCATGAATGTCGGAACAAACTACTTACGAGAACACGTTCAAGATGGAACACGAATCCATTACGTCATAACAAATGGAGGGATGGCACCTAATATTGTTCCTGAAGAAGCGAGTGTCTGGTACTTTTTAAGAGCAGCTTCAAAGGATCAGGTGGATGACATTTTCAGAAGAGTAAAAAATATCGCCAAAGGGGCGGCGTTGATGACTGAAACAGAGGTGGAATCTGAAATTTTGGCGTTCCCTTACGATACCCTTCCAAATGATAGTTTAAATGAATTAATGTACAGTAATATGGAAGAAAGCGGTTCACTTGTCTTTACCGAAGATGAACAATCATTTGCAGAACAGTTGGTAGAAACGATAAAAACAAAAAACACGACTGGGACATTTGGTAATCAAGTAGACGGCTTACTCCCTAAAAACTTCTTCTATGATAAACAGCTAGCTGGAAAATCCATTCAAGGTTCAACCGATGTAGGTGACGTGAGCTGGATCACGCCAATGGGGATGATTAGCACGACATGTGCGCCTGTTGGTGTCCAACTTCACTCCTGGCAGGCTACTGCTTCTTTTGGAACATCCATTGGCTATAAAGGTATGCACTTAGCCGCAAAAACAATGGCCTTAACAGCTTATGATCTATTATTGAATAAAAACAATGTGCTCGAAACAGCAGCCGAAGAATTTAACGAACGCACAAGAGGGAAGAAATACAAGGCTGGTATTTAAAGGATTGAGATCGGTTCTATTGTTATTCCTTATTGAATTTACGAATAAACCGTCGAAACAAAACCAGAAAGCGGGAGAGGAGCCCCGCCTTCTGGTTTTGTGGATTTAACTATTCGATCAATTTGAACACGAACCGTTCACCCGGTTGAATGCAGTCAATTAATAGGAGGTCCTCTTTTACAACGTGACCTATAAGATTTACAGCTGAATCAGCTGGTAAATCGCTTTTTACGATCTGTAACTCTCCTTGATACCTTCCATACTGTGCGTTGTCGATCGTAATGCTTCCTCTCATACGAGCATGATTCTTGGTTGAGTCAGCTGGTTGAATGTTCATTTTTCCTTTTTGAGCATAAGACCTCGATGTTTCTGAACGAATGACATCTCTTGCGGGGTCTAGTCTTTGGCGGTGCTCTTGATTTAAAATGGTTTTTTCATTTTCTGTCATTGGTGAAAAGGCAGCTCTCAACGTTACAACACCGTCATCTTGATAGTGACGAAAGATCTCGCTGCTTTCTTGAGAAATTTCAGGGTCACCAATGAAAACATGATCGATTTCACACGAATCCCATAGTTCCTTTGCTGCGGCAAAAGGAGAGGTGGTGCGGTGTTTTTCTAGCGTTGGAAGCCCCTTTTGTAATGGACCGCGAAATACTAAATCTCCAGGTACAAAGGCCATCGTAGTAAAGCCAAGCGAGTGCAGCCATTTATTCGTTTTTATAAAGGCTTCTTTATCTAACCCTGTTTCTGGGCGCGGGTAATAGTTATGCCAAACTTCACTGTTTTCTTTTACCAGCCCTTGTGAGAATAAATCATCAATGAATTCTTGTGTTAATGTACTCGCATTAAGACAAACGGTCATTTCCTTTGAAATGTTGACGATGGATTGAGCGTCAAACCCATAATCGACTCGCAGAC